>CAMZGT010000008.1 GCA_947306495.1 uncultured Acinetobacter sp. | reverse complement strand
AATCGGCTGGAGCTTCCGTTCCTTTTTTATTAATAATACCGACTCTACCGCCTAAAAAATCCTTCGCTATAGGTGTAATTTTATACTTATCCAATAACTCTTTAAGCTCAGAGTTTTCTACAACTGTTTCTGTTAATTCGTCCGAATAATTTTCTCTCGTAATAGTAAATTCCAATGGAGTATCCTGCAAAGTTGCCCACTTTTTATCGGCATATGCATCAAGCATTGGGTCGGCGACTCTTAATGCTTTGGCTTGAAGTTTTAAAAATTCATTAAAATCAACATTTGTAGAAGTTTTAGCTGCTTCTTCCAATTCATCTGCCATATAATTGAAATCTTGGCTGAACTTATCTACATAATCAATCGCTTTAAGTTCATCACCGCATCTTTCCACAACAGAGCGCTGATTCAAAATTTTTGCAACTTCTTCTGCTTTACCATTATTTAACATTTTTATTAGAATTCTATGGAATTCATCTTTTTCTAAATCTTGAGGATAAACTCCTTTTCCTGCCCTCATAGAAACACCTTTAGCAAGTTCTATCATAAAGCTGTTTCTATCCAAGGCACACACACCTTTTTGAGCATCAAAAAGAATTTTTGTTAGTTTCGCATCCTCATTTCCTTTAGAAATTTCCTCTTCTAAATAAGCCTTAAACGGCAAGTTATTAGGATTATCCAATTGCATATTGACTTTATCTAAAACAACAGCCGCTTTTACAAGATGCTTTAATGCCTCTTTATCACCATCTTCAAGTGATAAATACTCAGGCGCATCAACTGCCAGCATTTTTTTTGTTGTCAAGTAATCCTTGTGTGTTCTTTTTTTAAGTTCTTCTGTTGAAAGTTTAAGTTCATATGCTTTCATTTATAAAACTCCTCTATAAATATTTTTCTAAAGGAATTATAGCATAAATCGCATCTTTACATAATTTTTATTTGAAAAAATCAAGAAAATGTTGTATAAAAAAGTGGAATGCAGTAATGACATATGAACAGGTAATATAAAGGAGAGATGAAAAAGATGAATGACTATATTAGCAAGGTATTAGAACAAACTAAAAAGAAAAACTCTCATGAGCCGGAATATTTACAGGCCGTCAAAGAGGTTCTTTGTTCAGTAGAACACTTGGTAGAAAAGCATCCTGAATACGAAAAGCTTGCTATCCTAGAAAGAATGGTAGAACCTGAGAGAATAATAACTTTTAGAGTTCCATGGGTAAATGACAAAGGTGAAGTTGTTGTAAACAGAGGGTTCCGAGTTCAGTTCAGTTCTCTAATAGGACCATATAAAGGCGGACTGCGATTCCATCCTACAGTAAACCAAAGTATTATGAAATTTTTAGGATTTGAGCAAATATTCAAAAATGCCTTAACAGGACTTCCTATCGGAGGTGGTAAGGGTGGTTCCGATTTTGATCCGAAAGGAAAATCCGATAACGAAATTATGAGATTCTGTCAAAGCTTTATGACAGAATTATACAGACACATAGGACAAGATGTCGATGTACCGGCAGGAGACATTGGTGTTGGCGGTAGAGAAATCGGATACCTGTTTGGTCAGTATAAACGCATCAGAAATGCATACGAAGGAGGTGTACTAACAGGTAAAGATATCTGCTACGGAGGTTCTCTTGCAAGAAAAGAAGCTACGGGATACGGGCTAATTTTTTACGTTAGAGAAATGCTAAACGCACACGCAAGCTGCTTTAAAGGTAAAACTGTTACAATATCCGGCTCAGGTAACGTCGCAATATATGCTTGCGAAAAGGCTACTTCTTATGGAGCAAAAGTCGTTGCAATGAGCGATTCTAACGGATGCATTTATGATAAAAACGGAATTGATTTAGATTTGATTAAACAAATTAAAGAAGTTCAAAGAGGAAGAATCAAAGAATATTTAAATGCTCATCCTGACGCTGAATACATGGAAAAAACTTCTGATGATTCACCAATTTGGACAATAAAGGCAGATATAGCACTTCCTTGTGCTACACAAAATGAGGTGACGCTAAATTCTGCAAAGAAACTTGTAGAAAATGGAGTAATTGCTGTGGGTGAAGGTGCTAACATGCCTTGCACGCAAGAAGCTACAGATTATTTCTTGGCAAATGGAGTATTAGTTGCTCCTGCTAAAGCTGCTAATGCAGGCGGTGTTGCAACATCCGCGATTGAAATGTCACAAAACAGTATGAGATACTATTACACATTTGAAGAAGTTGAAGCAAAACTTGAAAAAATTATGGTTAATATCTTCAATGCTTGCAAAGAAAATGCAGAGAAATACGACTGCGCAGGAAATTATGTTGCAGGTGCAAACCTTGCAGCATTTGAAAAACTTGCAAATGCAATGAAAGCTCAAGGGGTTGTATAAAAAGTAATATAGTACCATATTGTGTCTAAACAACAATATCAATCTCTTCGCCTATTTTATTGATAATAGGTCTGAGTTTATCTTGCAATGTTTTTTTATCTGCCGAAGGATTCTCTGTTATAATTTGCTTGGCAACTCTTGTTGAATCAGCAATTTCAGAGTACTTTGATTCAATTTGTTCTGTTAAAATTTTAATATAATGCCTATACCCTTGATTACCGACATATCTCGGTACAGGATATAGCGTTTTTAATGTTCTTATCATACCCTCAAAACCATCATCACAAAAAGCTTTCATAGTCGTAAGACTAAGTAGATCCATTGTCTTTACTGTTGCTTGAAAATTGATACTCTGATTTACCGGCGTTACGTTCATATAAAGATTAAAACTTGTAAAAATATTTTTTGCTGTTTATAAAAATTTGTTGTGCGATTTCTCCCAACCCACAGTCGTTGATTTTCCATGTCCGGGATAAATTACAGTTTCATCCGGTAAAGTATAAATCTTTTCCCGAATACTCTTGACAAGCTGTTCAAAGTCACCACCTTCTAAGTCACAGCGCCCGACACTCTCTCTAAAAATTGTATCTCCGGAAAACAAATTTCCGTCAACATAATAACAAACACCTCCCTGAGTGTGTCCCGGTGTATAAATAACCTTTATATCACTGTTACCGAGTTTAATTATATTACCGTCATCAATATACCTTGTAATTACAGGAATTGTCATTAAAGGCATTCCAAACATTGGCATGAATTGATTGACATTATTAAGCCAATCTACATCACCTTTGTGCATTAGAACCTCAACACCTTCTGTGTGGTTTGAATCCGAATAATGAAAATAATCATTCCTTATTCCTGCAATATGGTCAAAATGTCCGTGTGTTAATAAAATGTATTTAAGCTTAATACCAAAAAGCTCACTGCGATTACTTCCGGCAGAAGTTACATCAACAAAACCGTTTTGAACAGAAATTTTATCCCAAATATCAATAGCTGAACAATCAATAAGCGCAGCTTCTTTTGTTTCATCATCAACAATAAGGTAGTTATTATTATCTATCGGCGGTTCCAAAAATGTTTTTATAATCATATGCTAATTTTAACATAAAAATAAGGGGCGCGGCTGAGCCGCGCCCCTTATTTTTATTCCTAAACAATTGCTGAAACGTGAGCTTTTTCTTCGTCTTTATAGCTAAACCATCCGTTTAATTTTACTGCAGTACCCAAACCGAGAATAGCAGCAAGTCCTGTTCCGGCCAGAGTCCATTTACCTCCTTTAGAGTGGAAAAACGCCGTAAGTTTTGAGCCTAAAGAAACACCACTGCCTTTTCTGCCCATTTCTTTTTTGGCTCTTTTTACAGCTTCAGCACAATTTACACGAAGCTTTTCTAACAGAGTTTCTTCTTTTTTAACAGCTTTACCTTCTGCTTGAAAATGATATTTTCTATACTTATCTGCAGATGAAAGACCGTCTTTTTTAAGCTTGCCGTTGCGTTCCCAATCTGTTTTCATTTTTATATGATTGCGAATCATATTGTCCTGAACCTCTTGACCGTTATCCTTAATTAATGCTCTGTAGAAACAGTCTTTAAGCTCATTTTCTATAATTCCGTCACGGAAGGGCCTCAATATTTCAAAGTTGTATCGATAATTTAAACCGCCATCTGTTAGTATTTTCTTAGTTATTTCCGCATCAGGCATATCGACTCCGCCATGCGATAATCTATATGGATTATTTATCTCTTTTTTGAAGGATTTTAATGCGTTATCTAATTTTTGCTTTTCAGTATCACTTAAATTTTTCTTAATTTCATCCAGGGACATGAAATATTCATGCTTTGTTTTATATCCTGTTGCTTTTTCGAGTTCTCCGTCAAAATTCGAATCAAAATTCTTTTGAGCCAGCCCTTGACAATTTGTAACAATAGGCGAAGCGAATACCTTCATAGACTCCAAATCAGTTAATTCACAAGGAGCAAATCTTGACGGGAATACTGTAAAATCTGCTGCACTAGCAAAAGGTTTTGCCGGAAGAAAACTGTCAATAAACACTATCCTTCCTGCAACATCAGGGTCATTTTTGTATTTTTCAATAATTCCTATACATTTCTTTGTTTCATCTGCTGTGGGTCCACCAACAAACATAACAGAGAATGGATCCTCTTTCCCATGCTCTTTAATGTACTTAACAAATCCATTTAAACTTGAATCTAAAGCTTTTTGAGCATCGCTGCGTCCCCAGCCGGCAAGCATTTTTACTCTGCTGTCAGGTTTTTTTGCTTCTTCTATGATATCTTTTCTAATATATCCGTAAACTTTCGCTTCTTTCTTTGGAAGACCCGCAATTACAGTGTTAAAATCCGTTTCATGTCCTTTTACATTTTTCAAATCTTTTAAAGTTTGTAAAACGTCCTTATCAAATCTTTCGAGCAAATTGGCTTTATTTTGGCGTTTTATATCACGAATGTATTTAACGTCCTCTTCGCCTTCCCTAATCATTGCAGCGTCATACATCAAGAGCGGTTTGATTTTCAGACCTTCTACACTTTTTGCTTCTGCCGGGAATGTGTATTCTTTATAGTAACCGCCGACACCACCGGTTGTAGGATCCATGTCAACGTTTTCAAAAGCGTTAAGAATACCAATAAATCTGCCCTTGTCTGCAAGTCTTTTCAAATAATATTGAGTACCTGCTGCAAATTCAGGGTCAACAGCCAGTTTTTCGGCATAAAGTTCTGAAACCGTTGATATTGTTGGCAAATAACCATGTTCAGCATAATATAATGCATTTTTAAAAGGGCTCACTCCATTTTGTAAATCTTTCATTTCTTTTGGTATTAACGCTTCAAAATATCTGTTAACGGATTCAGGACCTTCTTTCGCAGCTTTAGCGTACTCAGGGTCGTGATATATATAATTTCTGAGTTCTTTATCAGCAATATTTACAAACATGTTCATGTACGAAGTTTTTTGAATATAACCATCCCCCAAATTGTGACCTACTAACGTCGGCTTTTTACCTTGCCAGAATTCATTGCCTGTTGCTGATTTTTCCGCCATGTATTCTGCTGCATATGCTGCTTGAGAATCGTTTAACATTATTGTAGCAGGGTCAAATACATGTCCGTCTTGACTCATCACTTCAGTTATACGCGGCAGAAATTCAACAAAAGCTTTAGCAGCTTTTGCGTCACCATCTCCAATCCAAGTTTGGCTTAATGCTCCAGGTACGGTTGAATACCCTCCGCCTGCATACGGCTTAGACCAAGAAGCCATAACATCAGTAAATATTTTGAAATCGTGAGTCGGCTTAAGTTTTCCGCCATCTTCTCTATAAACTTGGAACAACTTTATTTCAGATTCCCCTAAACCTCCAAAATCAAGCATCTTTTTAGGCCCTGTTACATCTTCCAAAATCCAAATATTTTTGTTTAGTGCTTGACCTCCTTCTTTTTCAAAAAATTCTTTAGCATCTTTATACTTGGTAAAATCCTGATTGTTTGTCATAAAATACTTGCCTTCGTATTTTTTAAACGGACTTTCATCAGGTAAACCTGCTGGAATCTTTGGTACAATAACTTCTTTTGGGAGTCCTGTTTTTGTATCGTAAATAACTTGACCGTTGTAGAAAGAATCTACAATAGCTTTATTTTTTTGTGCGTAGAAATCGTGGGTTCTTTTAAAATCTTGTGTGATAACAGGGTCATTTTCAGCAACTCTTAGTCCTCTTAAATCCTCCATAACTGTTGCAACACCGCCAGCCTGGAAATATGGTTTTGTTTCTGCAACAAATAGAATCGCTTGATTTTTATTTCCCGCTTTAAAAGAAATCATTTGAAGCTTGCTACTATCCGCAGATTCTTTGACTTTCAGCCTGTAACTGAATTTTTGCAGGGCACTGTTATTGACATCGACAGCGTTAATTTTCATAGGCGACTCCTTACACACAACTTTTCCGATATATATAAACCTGCTCAATACAAAAATTTAACACACACACCCCAATTTATTAAGAAATATTAAGTAAATTTTTGTAAAGTTCACCTTCTGAGATTATTCTAGCAGAAAAAGACAGAAAACACAAGTTATACAGGAGAATTAGTTCTTTGGGATTCTTTAAGTTTTGACTTGAGCATTTTCATTTCTTCTTTTGTAAGGAAAGATACAAAATGTATTAATTCATTCATCGCATCTGAATAAGAATATTGTCCTCTTTTAGTTTTTTCAAGCCATTCTCGAACTTCTCTTGTTATCATTGTTCCTCCAAAAGAGTAAAACGCAAAGTTCCTTTGTCGTCAATAACTTCGTTCCACATTTTGTAAGGGCGTACCCAAGTATCGCCAGTTTTGAGAGGTTGATAAACAATCACGTCCTCTAAGGTTTCTGAATGCTTCGCAAAACCAAGAATTTTATATAAGTTTCCTTTATAATGTCGATATATTTTACCGATAGTTATTTCTTGCATATTGGTATATTAACACAAAAGCGGGGAAATTCCCCGCTTTTGTGTTAAATACTATGCCACTTTGCATTACTAATATCTATTGTATAGCCTGGATACTTTTCTTGTAGTAACTCCCTTAAAATCTTTTTTCTATTTTCATAGTTAGCAAGAGTATTACGACGGACAGCATTTCCACTAATCTTAACGAAGACTATATTTAAAGCAAAATAAATATGATTTACTTTTACTGTTTTAGTTTGTGGATTAACAGCTACATCAACTGTTTTGCCATCCGTACCATAATAATTTACAACTTTTTGCCGACCATTACTATCATATTCAATACCCATATATTTTTTACCATTTTTAAACAGATGCATATCAGTCATCTTTCCGTCTTTGTACAATATTTCTTTGGTCATAACGTTAGTTGCTGATAAATATACATGTGATGTTTTTTTGTCGTTGCGTGTTTTTATTTCTACATGTGAACCGTCAGCATTCCAAGTGTAAATACTATAACCATGCGGTCCATATGCAGGTTGTATTTGTTGAGGGGAACCGTTGACCATTCTGTAGAATTTGCCGTTGGCTTTTACAACATCTTTGCATTCGGTTGCTTGACATCCTTCAGGAACTATTGTACCGGTTATACTATCTTTTGTTCCTAAAAAATTTCCGTTGATATCGTAACTTTCAGTTACGTTGTTATAATATGAAAGTTGATAACCTCCACCGGTAGTCGGAAAACATCTTACGCCGCCAACTTCGAAAATTTTTGCTTGACCAACTGTTTTTGAACTTATAACTTTGCCGTTTTTAATTGTATAATCTACATAATTACCGCTTTCTTCGCTGCCGATTCTTTCAACAAAGCTGCCGTCAGTATTTTTGTATATAATCTTTGCTCCGAAATGAACCGGATTAGGTTCTGTTGCTGCGGGGCTTGGCGCAGGAGCGGCTGTTCTTCTTGGTCTCGAAGTTGCTTCATCAGGAGTTTCAATCTCTTGAGCTTGTTGTCTTTCTGCTGCGTACTTTTTTCTAATATTTTCTGTTGTCGGAAAGTCTAAATTCGTCCACACCGCATCTTTATACACTTGACCTGCTGCATTAAACACGCTTGGGTTATATTTTATCAAATCAGCTTTCAATTGATTTTTCTGCTCGTCTGTCAAAGTTACGCCTAACGGCAGTAACTTTTCTAAAACTTCGTCTGCCGTTTTTGATTCTTGTATACCTTCAGGAATAGATGTAACCTTACTATTTTTCCAATGTAAAGGTAGAGAAACTTTTTGTCCGTTTTCAAGCCTTGTCGGGCGCGTATCCTGAGCGATTGCAGCTTCTTGCCTATCCAGTTCCCTGTTTACTGCAGCTTTTTCAGGTTCTTCGCATTTGACCATTTTGCTTTTCTTTTTCGCTTGTAGCCTGAGCTAACAGGTCGTTAAGCGTAATTCCATCCATACTAATCTTTTTACCGATTTCAAAACTCATTGCCTAAACTCCTTTATTTTCGACATCTTTACATGTATTAACAGCATCTTTTTGGAAAACTTTAAGGCAAATTTAGAAATCGTTACAAAAATTAACAAACGGGTGCAGGAAATATTCGGTCTTTCTTCGGAGTGGGATATATGTAATATTTTATGGGATTCTTCGCAACCTTAATTAATATTTGGGTTTAGAATGATGATATATTTAAAGTTTTTACACTCTTGTATCGATATTTGAACCGATTTTAATATAATTAGAGTAATAATAATTAAATAATAGTATAACCATGTAAGTTAAAAAATAAAAATTGATTAAAGTGAAAACAAAATGCATAATAACATTCATCCCAAAAATCGCAGACAAAATCGATAAAATAAAATATGAAATAAAAACCATTATAAAAAATCCAGCATTTTTGAAGAATTTTCTGCTAAATAAATCTTTCCAAGCTATCCAAATTGCTTTCAAAGGGTTTTTAGTCTTATATATTAACGCAGGAGAATAAAACATTAAAATAAAATACGTCAGAATCATTGTTCCAAATAGAAGTAAATTCCAATTTTGCAATCTGTATACTTGTTCCGTAGTTAATCCTGCCAAAAATGCTTTCAAAGCTTCCACGGATTTTGCAGCTTCCATAAATGCATCTGAAGGAACTCCAACATCACCGATATAGTGCATTCCTAAGATAAAAGAAACTGTAAACATTGCTATTGCTACTACAAACGAAATAGCTATAACACCAAGCATCGGTAAAAAATACTCACCAACCCCAGTCGGAAACTCTGATAATAATTTATTTACATCATCCTGCTCAGAGTCTTTTATACACTTGACGACCAAATAAAACCACCCCGAAAGGAAAGCTCCGGTCATCAAATATGAAAGCACTGCCGCAACAACCAGTCCCCAACTGTTTCCGCCTAATGAAAACAACAAATACAAACTTGATAACAAAGAAAACAATATTAGAGGCGTTGCCAAAATTATATATTTATTAGTTAAATGAAAACTTGATTTTATAACATTAAGCATTATTTATCTCCTAAATCTCTCTCTTAGAGCAATCTGTAATCATACTTTAATATACACCAATTTGCTTGTTTGCACAATCTTATTTTTCATTAATTACTTTAACCAAATCTTTTTTAACAGTCGTCATTTCATTTATAACAAAAACATCTCTCAATGTATTCATTAAGCTTGGATTAAGCATTATAGGAGTACATTTACCCACAAAAATTTTTACACATTCTTGCATTTTTAAATATATCATTTTTGAGATTGTATGTCTGTCACATATAGGGAAAAATATACTGAGCGGAATATCAGCTGAACTAAGAACATGCTCCGCCAACTCCAATGGCGCAATTGTGTCAAAACAAGCGTTATAACATAATACATTCGATTCATCAGAGCAACAAGAAAGAGAAATTATTAAAGTATCTTTTGAAAGCAGTTTTATCATTTTTGAAAAATACTCTTCGTCTTCTTTCGTATAACCGTTTAAGCCTATAAGAACAACCCTTTTGTATTTTCCTTGTGTAATTTTAGCGGTAATCTCTTCTTTTGCAGATTCATAATCAAATCCTACTAATTCACTCACACATATTTTACCTTTTTTAAAACCTTTTGCATCTTTTGCAGATTTTATTACCTCGGAAAAATCCCCGTCTTTTATCGGAATCACTCCTTTTGAGTATGCAATGTCTGTTGTATACAAACGCCCCCTATACAGATTTTCAACATTATATAAAGAATGTCTTGTTAAAATAATTGGTCCGGGAAACGTTGCAAAATCTAAAAGACAATTTTCTAAACCTTGACCGAATTGTCCTTTTAAGTTTTTATATTCCAAAAATTTTGGAAATGTATGAGCTAACATCATTTCATCATGGGTATAAACATCAATATTCTGACCTTTTACTGAATCTAATACCAACTCCAATTCTCTTATATTTGACCCAACAACCAGAATAGCTTTCCCTTTCGTTGTTGTATATGAGACTTCCTTCTTACGCTGCCTCCCGTAACGCATAATTTGAACTTTACGCAATGTTTTCATGAGTAAATGATCTACTGCAGCTGTTTCTTTCAACAAAGTTTTTAACTCTATTTTATCTTGCTCCTGAGAATTTAACATGTCTAATAATGATAGAATAGCGAAATACCCACTATCAGTATTTTCTCCATACGTTTCTAAGTCAAGAACATTAATACATATACTTTTTGCTAAAACAAAAAGAATTTTGTACAAATCCCATAACTGCGAATCAACGGAATGAAATTTTTTTAAGAATTCACGCTCTCCTAATCGAATGGATTTTATAATATCTCCGTTAGTATTTCGTATTTGCCCCTTCAGTAATATCGGCTTACTACCGACTTTAGAACACAACTCTTTATATTTTTTTATTATATCCGGAAGTAATTGACGAAAATATTTTGTTATGTTTTCAAAATCTATTTCTGAAAACTCAGAATTAGATACCATTATAGAAATTGCATTTAAAATAAAATTCCTTGCATGTAAATCTATATTACCAAATTCTTTCAACTTTACAGCATAATACGCAGCTTGCTTCAAATACAAAATAACAATTTCTTGCAAAGATGATGTTCTCGGATTTATTGAACAAATTCCTCTTGATACACAACTGTTATACTGATATTCGTCACCAAAATTTTTACTCATAGTAAAATAATATAACTTTTTTATACGTTTTTTATTCCCTTTTCGGACAATATTAACAGAACTTCTTCAGAATAAAACCCGCATAAAAAACAAATGTTTCCGGTCTTTTTTTGTGATATAATTTTATCTAATCGGAGAATATTATATGTTTAGTACAGATACTGTTTATGAAGTTGTTACTTTTGCTATAGGAGATACAAAATCCGGCACAAAAATGGGAAAATTACAGCTTAAAGACCCGAATAACGGCGAGCTTTTAAACTGTATACTTTGGGAAGAAGCTCTTAACAGAATGGATTCAAAGCTTTTTCGCTCAGGAAATCAACTTAAAATAGTTTCTGGCTCTTTTAATGAAAAATATAACAATTGCCTTATCTCAGCTCTGGAACTTATTAAAGAAGCAAAAACAGGCCTTGATGAAGCTGAACGGGAAAAAGTTTTTGAAGAACTCTTAGCATATATCAATAATATTAAAGACGAAAAACTTAAAAATTTTGTGCTTGATATATATAAAGTTAACAAAGAAAAAATTCTCGTTTCTCCTGCTGCAAAATTGATGCATCACAATTATATCGGCGGATTAATGGTTCATACTCTTGAATGCCTAAAATACGCGGAAACAAATATGGAAATATTTTTCCAAAGAGTTAATCATGATGATGTAATTGCAGCTTGTTTGCTACACGATATAGGTAAAATATTTGAATACACTATTGATACTGAATCAGGACTTATTGATTATGATGAAAACTTTCGCAAAGAATGGATTTCACACTCTCAATACGGATTTTCAATATGCATGAATGCAGGATTCAAAAAAATTGCAAAAATGATTGCAGCGCACCACGCAAGAACTGATTGGGGTGCAATTGTTGATTTAAACGAAAAAGATTTAGAACCAATTTATTATTTAATTCACCACATTGATGATTTGTCAGCTAAATTCGGCCAAATTAATGTTGCAATGCTTGGTTAAAATTAAGAAGGATGAAAAGATATATAATAGGCGCAAGCGGCTTTGCCGCTTGCGCCTATATTAAAACTATTTTGTTCTTTTGACATCAAGCTTGCTGTCATCAAACTCCCAAGCATCAGGACTTGTCATATAGTCCATTGTTTTTGCTTGAAGTTTCTGTACTATTTCATTAATTTCTTTTTCGTCCTCAAAAGTATCGTAACGTTCAAGTAACATAATACACTCCTTAAATCGGTAAACACTAAAGCATGATTATTATAACACTTTCAAAGATTTTGTAAACATACAATAAAAATCATATATAAAATTATTACTCTTCATCATCTACAATCTTATCAATATCGCATTTGAATTGAGACGAATATACCAGAAGTGGAACAACAAAAATTACTTTTAAAATCTTAATTACAAATTTGATAAATTTTTTATTCATACTTTTTCGTGCTATTTGCCTGTTAAATTATATTAACTATACCACTAATATTTTAGTATGACAAATAGCACGAAAGATATATTTAGACAAAATCTTAAATATTACAGAAATAAAGCCGGATTGACTCAAGAAAAATTGAGTGAGATTACAGGCATCAGCAATGATTATTTGTCTGAAATTGAACGAGGCAAAAAGACTCCGAGTTTTAAAAGAATTGAACTGATTGCAAAAGGTCTTAATATTGAACCTTATTTATTATTTAAACCAATCTAAATAAAAAAGAACCCCTTTCGGAGTTCTTTCTTTATTTGTAGGGTTCCATAATTACCCAAATATTTACCTCTAACGTTTAGAGAATTGGAATCTCTTACGAGCTCTTTTTCTACCATATTTCTTACGTTCTTTAACTCGAGCATCACGAGTCAATAAACCTTCTGATTTAAGAACATTTTTATATTCTTCATTAGATTTAAGTAATGCTCTTGAAATCCCGTGTCTGATAGCTGCAGCTTGAGCAACAATACCGCCGCCCACTGCTTTTACTCTAACATCATACTTATCTTGGTTTTCTGTTAAAACTAGCGGTCTATAAATCATCATTTCAACAGAAGGCATATTGCCGATATAATCAGCCAATTTCTTTCCGTTAACAAAGATTCTGCCTTTTCCCTTAACAAGTTTTACAACTGCGATAGCGCATTTTCTACGGCCTGTTGCCATAATTTCTTTATCTGCCATTACTTAGTCTCCTTTCCCAACACGATTGGTTTTTGTGCTGCGTGCGGATGATCAGGACCGCAGTATACTTTCAACTTAGTAAATTGAGTATCGCCTAAAGTATTGTGTTGTAACATACCTTTAACAGCCTTTTCAATTAACTTAGTTGCATCTTTTTCACGAACTTCTTTAACAGAAGCTGCTTTTAATCCTCCAGGATAACCTGTGTGGTGATAATATATTTTATCTGTTTCTTTATTCCCTGAAACAAGCACTTTTTCAGCGTTGATAACTACAACAAAGTCACCGGTATCAACATTAGGAGTGTATTCAGGTTTATTTTTACCTCTAAGAATATTAGCAATTCTAACTGCAAGACGACCTAAAATTTCGCCTTCAGCATCTATTACATACCATTTTCTTTCTACTTCAAGAGGTTTTGCTGAATATGTTTTATTTGACATTTTCTTATTCCTTCTTGTTTATGTATTTTCAATTTGAGGATAATCAACCCTCATCAATGTCAGTCCATATGGACTAACCGTCTGCCCCGCCTTACGACGGTCACGTGCTTCCAAGACTTCTTTCATATGCTCAACAGGGAGCTTATGACCTTCTATCTCAAGAAGCGTTCCGACAATTGTTCTTACCATATTATAAAGAAAACGATTTCCCTCAATATGAATAAAAATCCTATCGCCTTGTTTTTCGACTTCGGCTCTGGTAATAAAACAAACTTTGCTTGGGTTTAGCGTTCCGGAGCTTTTAAAACTTGAAAAATCATGTTCACCTAACAGGAAGTTCAAAGCGTTTTGCATACGCTCAACATCCAAATCATACTTAACTCTTAAGATATCACCGTCAAACGCTTGTTTAAAACATCTGTTTATAAGTTCATACCTGTAATATCTGTTCTTTGCAGACTTTTGAGCATGCCACGACTTAGAAACAATTCTCAAATTATTGACTGATATACCTTCGGGAAGTATTTCATTTATATGGTAAATAAAGCTTGAAGCAACAATTTCTTTATCTACATCAAAATGAACCACTTGCCCTAAGGCATTAACACCTTTATCTGTCCTTCCGGAAAAGATTGTTTTAATCTGTCGGTTATTATTTTCTGCGATATTTCTACCGCCAATTATCAATGTACTAAGCGCTTTTTCCAGCTCACCCTGTATAGTCGGCTCTTCAATTTCTTTTCCGTCACAGAACTGAATTTGACTGCCTGAATAATTTTTACCCCTATACTGGACATCCAGAGCGTAGCGCATCAATTATACCAATTGGATTAGCGCCATTTCAGATGCGTCACCTCTACGTGGAGGTAATCTGAAAATTCTTGTATAACCGCCCTTACGAGAAGAATATTTAACGCCAATTACGCTAAATAATTTTCTAAGAACAGTTTGCGGTGCTAATTTTTTACCTTCTTGCTTAGTTTCAAAAACTTCACCGGTTGCAGTATCGATAAATTGACCGATTTCTTTATCGAAAATGTATCTGCCTGCAAGTCTTCTTGAGTTCAAGTCACCTTTTTTAGCTATAGTGATGATATTTTCAGCATATGGTTGAAGCGCTTTTGCTCTTGCCATTGTAGTTTTAATTTCACCATAAGTAAAAAGTTCAGTAGCTAATGAACGCAACAAGGCCTTTCTTTGGTCCGGTGCTTTACCAAGCGTATGTTTTTTTGTTTGGTGTCTCATTTTTACTTTCCTTTATATTACTATTTTATTTCGCCTAATTATGCTTCTGTTGATTCTATAACCATACCATCTTCATCCAGTTCTGGATTTGGAGCTAAGTCTAAACCAAAGTGGTGAAGTCTTTCAATTACTTCATCAGAAGATTTTTTACCGAAGTTTTTGATATTTAACAAATCATGTTCTGATTTTTTCAAAAGTTCTGCCATAGAGTTTATACTTGCTCTTTTTAAGCAATTATACGCTCTTACAGAAAGTTCCAATTCATCAATTGTTATAGAAGGTTCTTCTTCTGCTGTCTCAACTTCTTCAACGATTGGAGAAGATGAAGAAACTGAATTTTCTTCTAAAACTTTGTGAGAATTATTGCCTGCTATCGATGAAATTTGTACAAAATGTTCGATCAATAAATCAGCAGCTTGTGTAAGTGCTGTTGTAACATCAACTGTTCCGTTTGACCAGATTTCAAGAGTTAATTTATCAAAATCGATGCTATCTCCGACACGTGTGTTTTCAACTTCATAGCTTACTCTTTTTACCGGCATAAATGTTGCATCGATTGGAAGCATATCAATCGGAGCACCTGATTTAGAATTTCTAGGTATATCGTTTGCAACATAACCTTTTCCTGTTTCTACAACAACATCAGCGTGGAAAGAGCCACCATCAGCTATTGTACAAATCAACCAATCAGGGTTAACAACCTTAACACCTGCCGGCAATTGTATATCACTTGCCAACACAGGTCCAGGTCTGTCAACATCAATTCTTAACTGTTGAGGTTCTTTAGCATCAGTTTTGATAGCTAAACCCTTTAGGTTTAACATAACATCAATAACATCCTCTAAAACACCGGGAATTGCTGTATATTCATGTGTGATACCTTCAATTCTGCAAGAAGTAACTGCTGTTCCTTCCAAACTTGAAAGCAATACACGTCTAAGTGCGTTACCAATTGTAGTACCAAAACCTCTTTCTAACGGTTCAATAGTAAATTTACCATATTGCGAACCATCTGAGCTGGTCATTGTATTAACGGTTTTAATTTTTAATTCCATATTTTTCTCTCCTATGAAGTTTTATTTTGAATAGTACTCAATTACAAGTTGTTCTTTGAAGTCAGGATCTAATTCTTCTCTTTGAGGAATTCTTTCGAAAGTAATCTTCAAAGCGTCTTTATCAACTGTTAACCAAGATGGTGCTAATGATAAATCAATTGCACTCATTACAGTTTTTAAATAGTCATTACTTCTTGACTTAACTGTGATTACATCACCTGCTTTTACCAAATATGATGGAATATCTACTTTCTTACCGTTAACAAGAACGTGACCGTGGTTAACGATTTGTCTTGATTGTTTACGAGTTACACCGAAACCTGCTCTGAACAAGATGTTATCCAATCTCGATTCAAGAAGTTGTAATAAGATTGTACCTGTAACACCTTTCTTTCTTGCAGCTTCGTGATAATATTTTGCAAATTGTTTTTCGCTTACCAAATAAGTTAATCTGATTTTTTGTTTTTCATTTAAGTGGATTGCGTATTCAGAAAGTTTTTTTCTAACTGCACCATGTTGACCTGAAGCGTTTTGGCGCATAGAAGATGTCAATTTTCTGTTTGACAAATCCTTTACTCCGTGATTACGAAATAATTTATTCGTTGGTCCTGTGTATCTTGCCATAATTTTCTCCTTTTCTTTTGTCGGGCATCTATGGTTTGTACCCTTGGCGAGGATTCAAGCCCCGACAGTTGTAATAATGTGATTCGTAAATGGTGAATCGAAGTTATAATCGACTAAGTTACACCAAATTAAACACGACGTTTCTTCGGAGGTCTGCACCCATTGTGAGGAATAGGTGTAACATCCTTGATTAATGTAATTTCCAAACCTGCAGCCTGAATAGCTCTGATAGCTGTTTCACGTCCTGAACCAGGCCCTTTGATGTGTACTTCTACCTTTTTCATACCTTGGTCTATTGATTTTTTAGCAACCAGTTCTGCCGCAGATTGTGCTGCAAACGGAGTACCCTTTCTTGCACCCTTGAATCCGGTTGCACCGGCAGTTGCCCAAGCAATAGCATTACCTTGAGTATCTGTAGAAGTTACAATTGTATTATTGAATGTTGACTGAATGTGAACAACACCTTGTAATACGTTCTTCTTTTCTTTTTTCTTTGTAGTTTTTGGTCTTGCCATTTTTTTGTTCCTTTATGTTTTTACTATTTATTTTCTGTTTAATGTTAAATCTAAAATTATTGCTTCACACTTCACTGTCATTCGTTCCGTTTTTACTAATGTAAAAAGTTCCACTCATTCGCTCCGTGTTACTTCGAGTTTCGCTAACGCTCACTCTACGCAAAATTTTACTTTTTCTTACCTGCGATTGCAGTCTTTTTACCACGACGAGTTCTTGCATTAGTTTTTGTTCTTTGACCTCTGCATGGAAGTCCTCTTCTGTGGCGCATTCCTCTGTATGAGTTAATTTCCTGTAGGCGCTTAATATTCATCGTTACTTCACGACGAAGGTCACCTTCAATATTGTACTCAGACAAAGCATTTCTTAATTCTTTAATGTCTGATTCTGTTAAATCATCTGTTCTTAAATCAGGTGATATACCTGTTGCTTCAAGAATTTTCTTAGCTCTTGCCGGACCTATTCCATAGATATAGGTAAGAGCAATTTCTAATCTTTTGTTACGAGGTAAGTCTACCCCCACTAATCTTGCCATGTTTTTTTCCTTCTTTATTTTTGTACTATTTATACTACCTAATTTATCTATATTAGATTATGCCTTCACGCTCCGTTGTCGTTCACTGGATTCTGCTTACGCAAAATTTATATTCACTTAACTCCGCGCTGCTTCGAGTTAGATTCGCTTCGCTCATCGTCACTCTATGGCAAATCTAACCTTGTCTCTGCTTATGTTTTGGGTTTTCGCAAATTACTGCTACTCTGCCTTTTCTTTTGATGACCTTGCACTTGTCGCACATAGGTTTTACTGAGCTTCTTGTTTTCATTTTTCTGTTTCCTTTTTCTATTTCTACTATTTATATTTTATTTAAGTCTGAAAGTAATTCTGCCCTTTGTTAAATCATAAGGAGTCATCTCAACCTTTACTCTGTCACCCGGAAGAATTCTTATAAAATTCTTACGAATTTTTCCTGAAATGTGGGCCAAGATTTCATGCCCGTTTTCAAGTTCAACTCTGAACATTGCATTAGGCATTGATTCTAAGATTTTACCTTCTATTTCTATTACATCTTTTGCCATTGTATTCCTCTAATTTCGGCTAACATATTATGTCATTATAAGTAATCATGTAATATAATATTTGCTAAATTTCTGAATGCAAGCATTATTATTAAATTTCAGCATGATATGTTAAGAATTATTTCTGTTTGTTTTTATAAACTCTGGTTATATTTTGTTATTTTGGATAATTTAATAAATGTCATTGTAATAGTTAATTTTTAAATATTTTACAAAGCTTTATTTACATAACTAAAGTTGTTTATTTTTATAAAAACAAACATTCGTTTGCTAAAGTTTTCACATTAGGCACTTTTAGAACAAAGTTTTGATAAATTTCGTTATATTACTACAAATTAATAATATAGTGATATAATTATCTTATAGGAGATGAGCATGAAAAAGAAACTTGCATTATATTTAATCACAGCTCTGGCTTTAACGACAGGAATTACATTTGCTGCAAAATATACAATAAACACTTCCGGAGTTGTAAAAACAAATTCAGGTCAAATTATAACTTCTCCGGCGAATACAGTCAACCAAAATTACTATAATAACTATTACGCACAAAACTATGTTGATTCCAATCAAGTTAATACAACGCAAGTCGGCATAGTAGAAATTGTTATGGACTATTCCGGCAGCATGTCAAACTGGATTATGGCAGCAAAAAGAAGTATGGCATCAATTCTAGCCCAAATTCCTGCCGGCACAAAGGTTGGCTTCAGAGTATTTGGTCATGACAGTAACGGAAACAATCCGGCAAGTATTCACACATTGCAAGATGTAAAAAGAATTGTTAAAAACGGAAATAAATTTACTGTTGTAACGGAAAAGAGTCCTATTGGCACAACAAGAGGTGCTTGTAGTGCGACACAACAAGTCGCAACTGTTGCAGCCAATAACACAAATGAAATTCTCTCCGGAATGAATTCTGTCGACATAGGCGGAGCGACACCTCTTGTTTATGCGCTAGACAGAGCTGTTTATCAAGATTTTTTAGCGATGGATACAACAACTCCTAAAAAGATAATATTGATTACTGACGGCGGTGAAAACTGCGGAGGCGACCCCTGCGCTTTTGCAAGAAATCTTATGAAAAAACGTTCAGACGTTCATATAGACGTCGTTTTGGCATCAACTTCTTCCACTGCACTTAATTGCCTGGCATCTACTACAGGCGGCCATTTATATAACGTTAACAACTTGGCTGATTTTACAAATACAATGACAAAATCTATCCAAGCAGAACCGACAACAAAACCGCAAATTAAACAAAATTACGAATTTGTCGGCGAATAACAAGTTTTTTGTTATTAAAATCTATTTAACAAAGAATGTTGCGTTAACGTTTGCAAAAATTTTAATAACGCCGCTTGAAATCGAAGTGGAAGATTCTTCTGCCACACCATCCGCTACTGCTCCGACCATATTTTTTGCCATCATCAATCTTGGCCGGTAAATGTTGTTGCTATTTTCTGAACAACTTACGTCCATAGATTTTATGCCGTCAAGGACCGCATTCATACTTCTAGCTGCAATTAATGCTCTGGCATTTGCCTTTTTCGAAGCTGTTTCTATCAAAGAGTTGCATTGAGTTTCGTAATTTGAGACAGAAAAATTCAAAGAATCAACATTTGTTGCTCCGACTTCAATAGATTTATCAATCATAGAACCTAATTTATCAATAGACTTGGTATGAACGGTTACTCTGTTTGAAACTTCATACTTATCAAGATTCCTTTTGTTTCCGGAATATGTATAAACAGGTGCTGCATGAAAATCAGAAGTCTTTATATAATCACCTTTAGATTTATCAATCATGCCAACTAAAATTGCATAAACTTTATCAGATATATCCTTGTTTTGTTGAGTTGCTTTCTGCATAGATTTCGTGTCAGATGTTTTTACTGCAAAAGAAAGCTCTGCTATATCAGGGGAAATTTCAGTATTAGCAGATGTGCTCAATGAAATATATCCTCTTTCCTTTTCGTTTCCTTGTGAAATTGCTTGTGTTGCAACACATCCTGCAAACAAACCTAAAACAGATAAAATTGCGATAGTTTTTCTCATATTTCCCTCCTAATAATACCTTTATATTATACACCATTAAAAAGTTAATTATTGTAAAATTTTTAAAAAATTTTTATTAATCTTTTTTTCATTTACCTAAAATGAGTGTATAATCTATTTAGGAAAGAAGGATTTATGAGTATCGGAATTATCGGAATTATAGTTGCAGTTATTGCTTTAATTATATTAAAAAACATCATAAGTTTTGGACTTAAATTAGCTTGTTTGGTTATCATAGGTCTGGCTATAGCAGGAACAGTTTGGGTTTGTTCGACACAGCCACAAATGCATAAACCGTTTTCATTAGATACAATTGAATACTTGTTCAAAATCAATAAAGACGGTTCTATGACCACCACAAAACAAGTAACACACACCATATATAAAGAACAGGCAAGATAATGAAAAAAATAATCGCATTATTAATAACAATATTATATACTTCTGCAAATTATAGTTTGGCATTCAGCGAACTGTATTACCTAAAAGGTATAAAGACAACTGACATAGTACCAATTGTTGAAACAAGTTACACCAATGCCGACTTTAATATGGTAAAAAAAGATCCGTATTATGGAGTTTCTAAATACAATACTGATTCTGCGGTAATAATTCTGCAACAAAGCGGCAACAATATGTTTTATTACTATCAGTCTGACAATAATACTAAAATTAATAAATCTGTACTAAAAGAAGTCAAAAAATTGGGAATAGTTTGTGAACAATCTTTCAATAAAAGCATTATAGGAATCTATGACAATCTGGTTCCGAGCATTGCAACAAAAACAGATTCTTTTTCCGACAGATACTCTTTTGAAGAGTCAACGTCATTTTTCACTCCGCCAACTCAAAACGAGCAGCGAAATCAATCAGTTTCTCTAAAAGGATATGTCGCACAACTTGCTGCAGGAACAAAGTTTCAGGCGTATCTACAGGATGCCATAAATACAGCAACAGCAATTAAAGGCGACCAAATTATTGCAGTTCTTTCTCAAGATTTGGTATATAACGGGATAACGGTTGCACCTCAAGGCAGCATTATATACGGAACTTTATCGAAAGCAAGAAGTGCAACATACGGCTCACGAAACGGAAGAGTGGTAATAAATTTCAACCAAATTATAACACCTGATAACAAAGTTTATAATATTGCAGCAGAAGAAATTGATTTTACGGTTTCCAATGAAGGAAAAGTTGCGGAAACAGTAAAAAATGCTGCTGCAAGCGCAATTGCAGGAGCTCTTGTAGGAATACTTTTTGCAGCAATATCTGACGCAAATATTGGACGCGGTGCTGCAATCGGTGCAGGCGTAGGAGCCGGTTCATCAGCAATATATTCTACCGCAGAAAGAGGCGTTGATGCGGAAATTCCGTCATTTACAGAACTGGAGATAACTCTTTCTAAACCATTGAGTATTTCAGTAAATTATTAACTAAAAAGGAGAAATATGAACAAAAGATTAATAACAATCGGTTTTTTAATTTTATTTATTGCCATTATCGGAAAATTAATATTTTTTGCGGCAAAAAATATTAAAGTGGATGATTTTCACAAAGCAGCAGTAATTTTCGTTATAGATTCTTCTGCATCAAACCAAAAAAATCTCCCCGATCAAATTAGATACACGAAGTCTTTATGCTCAATTTTAGATCCTGAGGACGAAATCAAAATTCTTAAGGTTTCTGAAAGTTCATATTTGATCTATGAAGGCTCGCCAAGTAACTCAAAAGGTATCACAAAAGCAGTGGAAGCTTTTACTCAATATAACTCTAAAGATTACGGAACTGCATACGGTGAAGGACTTAAAAAAGCCTTTGAACACTGCTTAACTATGAAAAAAGAAGGCTACGTTCCTGCTATTGTTGTAATCGGAGATTTGGAAAATGAAGGAGCCATTGAAAAACAAATTAATTGGAACACACTACCCGAAAACGTTCGCGGTGTAAAAGAATACATTCCTGAAATTGCAATGATGTTTGTTTATGCTCATCCTGAAAAATTAGATTTAGTCAAAACAAAGCTAAATCCGGTTTTGGGAGAGAAAAAATTAATTATTGCAAACAAAACGAATGTAGATAAAGCTAACAGAAGATTTTTAGAAGCAATCGGAAGATAAGAGGACAAAATATGGCATTTACAATTATTACTAAACAAGGAGAAAAAACCTTTGCAGACAAAGAGTTGGTAAATATTTCATCAAAAGCCGACGCAGATTTGGTTATAGATTTAGGATTTCCATTTTTACTGACTGTCCAGTTTGATGTCAGAACCAATAAGTGTATTTTGTTAAATCAATTTAACAATCCTAAATTCTTATTTAAAGGTAAAACACTTCCTGCGAAGCTTGACATTGAAAGAGTATGCAAAATTATGGTAGATGGGACTGATGAATTCATTACAATCAAAGTTGTCGGTTCAACAACAAGTCATACTGTTAACGAAGAAAATATTACGGAAGCAGATATTCAGGCTATTTACGGCAACGACGTAAATGCAGCCGCAAAATTAAAAGTAGAAAAAAGAAAATCGGAAATTGAAGAAGCCAGAGTCGGTATAATTAAAGAAATCGGAGCACGTATAAATGATATTAAACGCAGAATTTCTATGAATTCTAAAGGAGGCATTCTTCTGCATATTGCGTTGTTATTTGCTTCATTTGTAACTGCTTTTGGCGTATCTAATTACTTAACAGGATTACCTCTTGAAGATGCGGGAACTGTTGTTCAAATGCCTACAAATATGAAGCTGATTTTTGTCTATGCTTTCATAATATACGGAATCGGATTAATCATGAAACAAGGTATATTCCTGTATTTGCAAAATCGAATAGGAGAAGATTCCACAACATCAAGAATCGCTGAAAAATTTATGATTACATTATCACTTATATTTTACGCTGCAGTTTATTTGATAAATGTTTTATATTATATTTCACCAAAAACATTCCCTGTTTTTGCCGTTTTGATATCCTTATTCTTTGTAGGTACGGCAGTGACTCTTGCGATTGCTTGCGGATACTTTAAAAATACAAGTATAGAAACAAGAAAAGAGCTTGATGAAGTTGAATACAGAGAAGATTTTGAACATGTAATAAAAGAATATCAACAATGGATTGAAAGATTTGTTAACACATTAAGCAAAGCTAAAATTAACAACATCAAAGATAAACTGTTCGGACTTCAAATAAAAACTATCGGCGAAATTTTCTTGGGAATATTAACTGCACCATTTTTAGCATACGGAGTTTCAAACACTCTGGCAATGTGCTTCCCGGAAGCTGCAGGTTGGATAAGAATATCAGGTTTAAGGTTTAGTCCTGTTTTCTTAGTTCTTGCTACATTCTTAATCGTATTTGCATTTTTAAATTTTGCTAACGGATTTTTATGCTCCAGAAAGGTCCAGGCTTCGAATGTCCTTAAGCAAGACGGATTCAGCAATTATATTCAGCATGGAGTTGAAATGTATGGATTGGAAGGAGTAAAAAGACTGGACAGAGAAATGCGTCGTTCGTTCATTATCGGGATTTCAATTATTATAATTGAATTTACTATGAATACATCTTATTTTATGGGTGAAATCGGCGGAGATTTAGGCGGCATGATTACCAGTTTACTTGCAGCACTTGTCCCTACAGCAATTCTTATTGCAGAAACTTATATGCTAAGTCAAACTAAATTTGAAACCTTTGCATGCGAAGAATTAATCTCAAAAGTAGACAGGGGCTAAAAACGAGCAAAGGATATAGCGTATACTTCCTCAATATGAATAGGGAAGGGTAAAACTGGCAAAATGAAATTAATTTTAAATATATTACTAATAATATTGATTATCACAACAGCTGCTATTTGTGTAATAAAACCTGATATGCATAAATCTGTTGTTGTATTTGATTCTGAATATAAAATAGTTCCGGAAAAAAAAATAGAAGTTGAAAAACAAACCGTACCTATCATGGAGAAAAAAATTGAACCTGTTAAAACGGTTAAATCCACTGAAACACAAATAAAATCGGACCCCAAAACAATAAAAGTTTCCCAACCTGTAAAAACAACGGTTCAAAACACTTCAAAAAAACAAATACAAACAGAAAAAAAAGTTCAAACAACTCCAAGCACTTATGTTGTTGAGAAGCCTGCTGTCAAAAAATTTGCAGAATCTCAAAAACAAACAACAAAAACTATACAACCACGAAAACTCACTGAGCAAGAAGAAAAAATTGCTTGGAATGAATGGCGTTCAAAATTGCAAAATCAGATTATGCAAGATGTTAAATTACCATATATTCCGACAGGCACCGTTTTTAGGTTTACTTTTACAGTCGATAAATACGGTAAAATCTCAAACTTAAAAACTTGGTCGGAAAATCCGGCATACACACCACACGCAATACAATACATAGCCCCTATAATAAGAAGCTACCAAGGAAGAGAAATTCTTAATTTCCCAAATGGTACAGCACGTGTAATAACTGATTTTAATGGCGGTTGGAGAATTTCTGAAAGTGTTAAATACAGTAAGCCACAAGATTATAATGATATAGAAACTGTTCGCAGATAAAACCTTTATTGTTTTCTGCACGTGATATAATATAATTATTCATAACGAATACTTTATTGGGAATATTTATGTACAAGTGCAAAGAATGCGGATTAGAATATAAATTTAAACCGGATTACTGTGAATGCGGCAATGATGAATTCGCAGAAGAAAATCCTACTTATAAAACAAAACCCGAAAAAAAAGTTGAATTAAATTCAATAAAAATAACCGAAACAAAAAATTTTGAACCGCAAAGTCAAATTCAAACAAAAGCTTTTGCTGAACAATATCCGGCAATATCAAAGTTTGTGCAATCTGTGGATCCGATTTCAGGTATTATTTTTTGTCTTTGCATAATTTTTTCATTTATAGTTATTTTCTTTCTATGGAATCCAAAAGAACAGTTAATAACGGAAACACAACCGCAAATTGTTACAAATAAAAACATCCCGCCAATAGAAAAGTTCTGGAATAATTCAACTGAAGGTATGGTTCAAACAGAATTAAAAAAAGAAGAACCAAAAATTATAGAACAAGTGGTAAATAATATAATACCTAAACAACAAAAAAACATAACAGTAAAAGCTATAACTCCAAAAGTACAAGTTAAAACACAATCTGTAAGTTCAAAAACTCCGGTTAAACAACCTGCATCTAAACCTGCTAATACCAAGACATATAATCCTAAAAGCCAAACAACAGCAACACAAACGGATAAAACAGCTACAACATCATCTCAAACTGTAACACGCGATCCGGCACTTGTTGCAGCGGAAGAAGCAAAAAAACGAATAGAAGCAAAACAAGAATTTGAAAATTATAAATCTTCTTTAAGAAATACTATAGGCAGGAAAGTTGATTTTACAAAGGTTATAGGCGACGGGGAGTGTTCTGTTTCTTTTAAAATTGATGCCTCAGGAAAATTAATTAATCGTTCCTTTGCAAAACAATCAAATAATATTACATTAAATGATGCCGTATATTCTGCAATTATGTCAACACCGAGCTTCAACCCTCCTCCCAGCGCATACAATAATGAATTTTTTAGCTTGTGTATAAAATTTTATAACGGGAATTTTGAAATATCGCTGAGATAAATATTTTATCTAAAATATGTAATCTTTAAAGGCAGTGCAGCTTTTTGATTTCTGTGCTAAAATTCAACTATGGATAACAATAGAGAAAAAACTTTACGGAAAATTGCAAATGCGCTTAATGCAAATGACATGGCAAGCGCAAAACACATAGTTGAAACCGACCTTAAGAAATACGGCAAAAAGTATGAGTATTATTTCTATTTAGCACTGGTAACAGAAAACTACCAGGAAAAATTAGAACTATATACTAAAGCTATAGATGAAAATCCTGAATATATGGATGCATATATTAACAGAGGACTTGTTAAAAATGAAATTCAAGATTACGACGGCTCAATAAACGACTACAATAAAGCTATAGAGCTTGATCCAAAATGCGCTCTTGCATATAACAACAGAGGATACACAAAGTTTAAGCAAGAAAATTTTAAAGGCGCCTTGGATGATTATAACAAAGCTATTTTATTAAATCCAAAATTTCAAATGGCACTTGATAATAAGGCTAAATTATTTTTAAACGTTTGCATGGAAGACGATAAAGATTTTAGCGAAAAATACTACCTCAGCCTTGGTATATCTGAAATTAGAGAAGGTAATTTTAAAGATGCTATACACAATTTTGACGAAAGTTTAAAATTTAATCCGAATTCCGATATAACGTACTTCTACAAAGGAGTTGCGGAACACTCAATGAATAATACGGAATTAGCACTTCAAAACTATTCGAAATCTATTGAACTTAATAATAATATGATTGATGCATACTTTAACAGAGGACAAATTTTGTTTAAGTATTCACCAAAAGAAGCTTTAGATGATTTTGTAAAAGCAGTTGCACTAGATCCTAAATTTATTGATGCATATTATTCAATTGCAGCTATTCAAAAAAATATGGGTGAATACAATAATGCAATAAAGAATTTGGATAAGATTCTTGAGCTTGAACCAAATGCCGTAAACGCAAAAGCTCTTAAAAAATTAATAATGACTAAATATTTAAAGTAGGCATACAAGCTCTGATAAAAAATAATTTTCTTGTATTTTTCTCTTTAGCCGCTACAATATAAGTGTATATTTGACACTAGATAAATCTTAAAAGGATATAAATATGGCTAAAAATATCAGAAATATAGCAATTATAGCACACGTTGACCACGGGAAAACAACACTTGTAGATTGTATGCTAAAACAAAGCGGCGTTTTTAGAGAAGGTCAACAAGTTCAAGAACGTGTTTTAGATAGTAATGATTTAGAAAGAGAAAGAGGAATTACAATTCTTTCTAAAAATATTTCTATCAATTATAAAGGTGTAAAAATTAATGTTGTAGATACTCCTGGGCACGCAGACTTTGGCGGTGAAGTTGAACGGGTACTCGGTATGGTTGATGGAGCTTTACTTATAGTTGACGCAGCAGAAGGTCCTATGCCTCAAACGCGTTTTGTCCTCTCTAAAGCACTTGAACTAGGCATAAGAATCATTGTTGTTATAAACAAAATTGATAAACCTGCTGCTGATCCTGACGGAGCTTTAGACAAAGTATTTGACTTGTTTACTGAACTTACTGACAGAGAAGATTTAATAGATTTTCCTTATATGTATGCAAGCAGTTTAAACGGTTTTGCAATTAAAAATCTTGACGATGAAAGAAAAGACATTACTCCGCTTTTGGATTGCATTTTGGATAATATTCAAGAACCGGAAGGAGATGCTTTAAAACCTTTCCAATTTAGAGCAACCACTCTTGACTATAATGAATATGTAGGAAGAATTGTTGTCGGAAGAATTGTTAACGGGGTTATTCATTCTCAAGACCAAGTTACATGGATAAACGCAGAAGGTGTTGTTAATAAAGGCAAAATTACAAGATTATTCGGGTTCAAAGATTTGGGCAGAGTAGAAATTGATTCTGCTGAAGCCGGAGATATCATAGGCATTGCCGGCTTTTCTGATATCCAAATCGGGGAAACACTATGCGATTTGAATAATATTGAAGCATTACCGTTAATAAAAGTTGATGAACCGACTCTGCAAATGAATTTCTCAGTTAATGACAGTCCGTTTGCCGGACAAGAAGGAAAATTTGTTACGTCAAGGCAGCTTCGAAAAAGATTGTATGACGAACTCGAAAAGAATGTAAGTTTAAGAGTTGAAGATACAGATTCTACTGACTGCTTTAAAGTTTCAGGCAGAGGTGAACTTCATTTGGGAATTCTGATTGAAACAATGCGCCGAGAAGGATATGAATTTCAAGTATCAAAACCTGAAGTTATATTCAAGACGATTAACAGCGAGCAATACGAACCTTATGAAAACTTACTGGTTGATGTTCCTGAAGAATATGCCGGTTCAGCGATTGATAGGCTATCAGGCAGAAAAGCCACCATGCTTTCTATGCAAAGTGCAAACGGCAGAACCGATATGAGATTTTCTATACCAGCAAGAGGCTTAATTGGACTTAGGAGTGAATTCATACGTATGACCAGGGGCGAAGGTATTATGTATCATACGTTTGACGAATATAAACCATATGCCGGCGATATTCCGAAACAAAGAAGCGGCTCAATATTAGCCCATGAACAAGGTGAAGCTATACCTTATGCATTGGCCCAATTTGAGGACAGAGGAGTATTTTTTGTAACTCCGCACACAAAAGTTTACCGTGGAATGATTATCGGAGAAGGAAACAGAGCTCAAGATATTGTTGTAAATATTTGTAAGACAAAAAAACTCACTAACATGCGTTCTTCTACGGCCGATGTTATGGTAACACTTCAAGGACATAAAGAACTTTCATTGGAAGAATGCCTTGAATATATTGGTGATGACGAACTTGTAGAAATTACTCCGGAAAACATCAGAATGAGAAAGCAAAATCTGGTAAAATTCGGCAGTATATAATAAAGATTTCTTGCTACTAAAATCTTTACGTGATATAATTTCGTTATGGAAAACGGCGGAGAGAATAAAAAGATTAAACCTCAAAAAACAGGTATGGCAGCACAAACACGACTTATCATTTTTGGGTTGATAGTTAGCACTGTTTTCATCTTTTTGGCTGCTTGTTTTGCAACTTATAGCATAACCCAAAATATGAAATATGCATATAGGAGTTTTGGACAGGTTTTGTCAAAAACGCTTGCCATTGAAGGTGTAGAACTTACAAAAGACCTTCCGCAACTTGCTAAATATGATGCACTGCGTACAAATTCGGTTTCCGTTCTCAACAGCAATGACGACATAGCGTACATTATTTTTAAAGATAACAATTCAAAAATTATGTACACAAGCAAAGATGATTATCCTTCTCAAGCCGAAAAATCCCGTATACCTGCAAGTTCACCAATGATTGTTAAATCGGCTGACGGAACAAAACAAAACGTTGGTTCTGTAGAGGTAGGTCTTTCTGGAAGTATTATGGATAAAGTTTCCGCAACTTCTCAAACGTCTATTGCAATAGTTTTTGTCCTTGCTTGGTTGGTTGTTGCAGGCATAATTTACATGAATTCCTCAATTATTACAAGAGAAATGCGCAAACTGCATCAAGGTGTCAAGAAAATTTCATCAGGCGAGTTCGGATATACACTTGATGATAAGGGTGCAGATAAAGAAATCAAGGAATTATATGCGGCTTTTAACGATATGTCAGAACGTTTAAGCAGGTACAATGAACAAACTATTGAAAGTTTAACTTTTGAACGTAACAAACTGGAATCAGTTCTTATGAGCATTGTAAACGGTGTTGTTGTTTGCGATAACCACGATAAAGTTATTATGGTTAATAACTACGCTAAAAGACTTTTGGAAGTAGAAGAAGAGGAAATCCTTAATACACAAATTCAACAATTCTGTGATTCAAGCGGAGAATTATGTTTTTCCGAAAAAATTGCAGAATTTAAAGATACTCCGCTTGATGATGAAGGCGGACCGCTAAGTTTTAATATAGAAATTGACAAGCGCATCCTAAAATGCTTAATTTCTCCTATGTTTACACGTTCCAATTCTTATGTTGGTTATATTATTATCTTAATTGATGTTACAAAAGAAGTTGAAATGGACCAACTTCGCTCACATTTTATTTCCAATGTATCACACGAATTAAGAACACCTGTTACAGTTTTAAGAAGTTACATAGATACTCTCTATAATTTTGGAAACGATTTTGACTTCAACACCCAAAGAGAGTTTATTGGTGTTATGAATCAGGAAATTATAAGACTGAACCGAATGGTTAATGATATTCTTGATTTTTCAAGATATGAAGCTCAAAATTTACATTTGGAAAAAACTAAACAAGATATTATTGATATTGTTGAAGATGCGGTTAATCAAGTTCAGGTACTTGCTAAAGAACACGACTTGACTATCTCGATAATGAAAGAACCGGATCTTCCTTCAATTTATATTAACACTGATAGCATATCAAGAGCATTTATGAATATTCTTTCAAATGCAATAAAATATTCTCCGGACGGGAAACGTATCAAAGTTCGTGTTGAGCGTTCCAGAGATGGTGAATACGTTGAAGTAAGCGTTGAGGATCAAGGCCCGGGCATTTCAGAAAAAGATCAGAAAAAAGTTTTCGACAGATTCTACAGAGTTGAAAATTCTACTCACACAGTAAAAGGAACCGGACTTGGGTTGCATTTGGTTAAAGTAACTGTTGAAAAGCATCACCACGGTGAAGTTTTTGTGAATTCAAAAGAAGGAGAAGGTTCAACTTTCGGGTTCAGACTTCCTATAAAACCGTTTGAAGAAGATGAAGAAGAATATAAACCAAAACATCAGCTTCCTGCAGAAAGTGAAGCTTAGTTCATTCACTAATATTATGCTTTTTTAATACATATTTTACTGATGCTTGCACACGATTGTACACGCCCAATTTCGGATAAATTGATTCTAAATGTTTTTTAATGGTAAAACAAGTTACAGAAAGTTTTTCAGCTATCTGATAATTATGCAAGCCTTCTTTTAAAAGTTCAAGAACCTCTATTTCCCTATCCGTAAGCTCAGTAAACGCCATTAAATCTCCTTTTCATATTTCAAATCTTATTCTATATTTAATCAAAATTTAGACTACTGTCTATTAGGAACTTGGCTAGTTTTATAATTTAATTACCGTTGGTCTGAGAAAAATTTTTAATGTATTATTGATGTATGGAATACAAAGAATCTATAGAACTAATTACTTCTAAAAATAATTTTTATATAGATTTAGGCTTAAACAGAATTTCTCAGGCATTGGAAAAACTTGGAAACCCTCACAACAAGCTTAAATATATACATGTTGCCGGAACTAACGGAAAAGGTTCTGTTTGTGCAATATTAGCCTCTGTGTTAAAAGAATACGGCCTAAATGTGGGTTTATACACCAGTCCTCACATATGGGAATACACCGAGAGAATAAAATTTAATAATATTGAAATTCCTCAAGAAAAATTTGCAGAATATACAGAAAAAATATATTCGCTCGGGATTCATCTTACAGAATTTGAAATCCTTACAATAATGGCTTTTCTATATTTTAAAGAACAGTGCGCAGATATTGTTATTCTGGAAACAGGACTTGGCGGAAAATTAGATGCAACAAATGTAATACAAGAAAACTTATGTTCTGTAATCACGCACATAGATTTGGATCATACAGAAATTCTGGGAAACACAAAAGAAGAAATTGCAGCAGAAAAAGCAGGAATTATCAAACATAATTGTCCGATTATTACAAGTATGGGATTTGAAGCAATAAGAGATAAAGCTGAAAAAGAGAATTCATTATTTATGCTAATCTCTCCGTTTGTTAATCCCAAATACACAGAAGCTCTATCTCTTAAAGGAAAACATCAAGAAGAAAATTTAGCACTAGCTCTTGGTGCACTCAATTATATTTTCCCTGAGATTAAAGAACAAACCTTAATATACGGTTTAAAAAAAGTTCAAAATCCATGCCGGTTTGAATTTAGAAAAGATAAAAACCTTGTTATTGATGCTTGTCATAATCCGAATGGAATTCAAGCGCTAAAACAAAACCTTGATGAATATTTCCCAAACGAAAAAAGAAGATATGTTTTTGGATGTTTAAATACAAAAGATTACAAAAAAATGATAAGTATTCTTTTTGAAGAAGGCGATGAGATATACTTCAATGAATTTAACTACCCAAAAGCTTGTTCATATGAAGAATTATCTTCTAATTGCCCTATAAAATCTTATAAATTTAAAGATTGTTCAATTCTTACTAAAGATAAATTAAATATAATTTGTGGTTCTTTTTATATGCTGGGACAAATGAAATTTCTCGAAGATTAATTTACCGCTGCAACTTCTCTTTGTTCTTCCAGCTCTCTTTTTATGTCAGCTACTGATACATGAACTATATCAGAATTTTCATCTTTTTTAAGATAAACGTCAACTATGCCTGATTGTACAATAAATCTTTTACACAATATACAAATAAAATTATGTCCGTATATATACATAGTCGCACCCATACACCTATCTTGCCCGGCTTGGATTATAGCATTTTGCTCGGCATGTATTGAACGACAAGTTTCATAACAAGTTCCTGAAGGGATGTTATTTTTAATTCTGTAGCATTCTCCTCTTTCATAACAAGATTCAACACCTGAGGGAGTTCCATTATAACCGGTTGCTTTTATTTTTTTATCTTGGCCTACTATAACAGCTCCTACTTGTGCTCTTAAGCAATTTGAACGTGAAGAACAAGTTTTTGCCATATCCAAAAAATAATCAGTCCAAGATTTTATAGCCATGACGAAACACTCCTTTTTTTTTCATTATACATGATGAAAACACAAAATAAAAAGGTTACAAGTTTTACCTGTAACCTTTTAAAGGAGAAAATGTATATTTTTGAGTACTACGAGAAATTTATACAGTGATTTCTTCTTTAAAATAATCGACAACGGAGCCCATTACATTATTAAAAAAGAAGTCCAATTCTTGTGACAATGTTGTTTCAGTAAAATTTAATTCAGCCTTATCTGCTTTTGTAAATCTTGACAACATTTCATTTTCAATATGCATATCCTAAATCCTTTCCTAATTATTATCTAAGGTTTTATTTTTGCTTACATTATGTATATCGGCAAATTTCTGAAAAACTTTAGCGTTTAATAATAAATCGTTACAAATTGTTACATTTAATGGCCGCTTAGCAATAAAATAATGAAGTTACAGAGCGAGCTTCCTACTTTATTATTCACCAGTAATTTTCTTAAGGATTTTTCTTAATAAGTCAACATTTTCGCTTGTAAATTACCCCATTTTGTTTTAAAATATCGTTGTTAAAAGAGTTTTAGAGGGGTATTTTATATGAAATTTGTTGCAAATAAAGACGATTTTTTAAACGGTATAAGGATAGTAGAACGTGCAACTGTTGTTAAGGGATTGCAGCCTGTGCTCGCAAACCTTTTAATCGAAACAATCGGCGACAATCAGGTAAAATTGACTGCAACAGATTTTGACTTGTCTGTTACAACTTTGATTAATGCACAAGTAGAATCAGAAGGAAAATTCACATTACCTGCTAAAAAACTTGGGGAAATTATTTCTCGACTTAATGATGAGTTAATTAAACTTGAACTAAACGGCTCTACCGCAACAATCACTTGTAAAAATTCTAAATTTGATATCATAGGAATTTCCGCAAATGAATTTCCCCAAATTGAAGAGAATATTGAAGAAACCGATTGTATGGAAATTGAAACATTACCGTTTACAAAAGCCATCAGGCAAGTTGTTTCTGCCGCTGCGGGATATGAAACAAACAACCTTCTATCAGGAGTTGTATGTCAAGTTAATAAAAATATTTTGGAGATGGCAGCCACTGACGGAAACAGGTTGGCAAGAGTAAGGGAAGTTGTAAAAAATACCTCCACAGATGAAGAAAATCCTTTTGAAATGCTTATATCTTCAAAAGTTTTAGCGGAACTTTCTAAGATTTCTTTACTTACGGATTCAGACATAATAAGAATTTGCAAAGAAGCAAAGAAAATCGTTATTACAGTAGATAAAACAAAAATTATTACAAGACTTATGCAAGGCCAGTTCCCAAAATACAATCAGTTAATTCCGCAATCATTCCCTAAAGAAGCTGCGGTTAATAAAAATGATTTAATATCAGCTTTGGAAAGAGTAGCTGTTATGGTTAATGAAAAAAATAGCATCGTAAAATTCGAATTTGCAGATAACGTACTTAAACTGTCCGGAGATTCACCGGAAGCCGGAAATTCTCAAGATAAAATTGACGTCAAATATACAGGTGAGCCTTTAGCTATAGCTTTTAACTATAAATTTATTCTTGAATTTTTAAAAATTGCAGAAGCTGAAAATATTAAAATTCAACTTAATTCACCTTTATCAGCAACTGTTTTTGCTCCTGATTCGGACGAAGATTACATATATCTTGTAATGCCTGTTCAATTAAGAGGTTAATATTATAATAGAAAAAACAGAGGAAAAAAATGAGAGGTAAAGCTTTTAAATTCGGAGATAATATTTCTACAGACCATATAGCACCGGGAAGATTATTTCATCTTCGCTCCGATTTACAAGAATTTGCAAAGCATGTTCTTGAAGATGCTGATGAAAATTTTGCTAAAAAAATGAATAAAGGCGATTTTGTAGTCGCAGGAAATAACTTTGGGCTGGGTTCCTCCCGCGAACACGCTCCGCAGATTATTAAAATAGCAGGGGTAGGCGCAGTAATCGCAAAGTCTTTTGCAAGAATTTTTTATAGAAATGCAATAAATATCGGTCTGCTTGCAATTGAATGTGATACAGACGGGATTGATACCGGAGATGAACTTGATTTAGATATCAAAGAAGGAATTCTCAAAAATCTAACTAAAGGATCAACTACAATGATAGAACCACTACCGGACGTTATGATAAAATTGCTCCAAGATGGCGGTCTTATTGAACACATAAAAAAACATGGGGATTTACAGTTAAACTAGATATTAAAAATGGGGGCGAATTCCAAAGGAATTCGCCCCCACGCATTTGTATCATTTTTATTTTTTAAACCATCCTTTTATTTTATCAATGCCTTTTTTACAGAAGTCTTGCGCTGATTTGCACCAATTATCGCAAGTTGACGTAATTTTATTACCTTTACTCAAAAAGTCCTTAAACTTTCCTTCACTCATTTTACCGACCACATCAGAACGATGAGCATATGCTAAACCGGCAATAATTAAAGCGGCAGCTCCAGCTGTCAAAAGAATAGTTCCTACTGCGGAAATTCCATTCTTTTCTTTTTTGTCATTGCCGTGAAAAGACACTGTATCACCTGACAAAGAATTCTCTGGAACATTTGGTTGTTCCACATCGTTCAAATAACCAATACTTCCTGTCGTTTCATTTCTTACTGATTTTGAAATTCTATCCGCTACACTCCCTGCTGTTTCATGACATCCATAAAAAGATACACTATTCATAATTTACTCCTGACGTTCTAACACTTCTATATCATGTAAAACATTTTTTTAGCAAAAATTGCGCTTTTATTTTAAAATTTTACAATTCTTTACAATTTCGCCTAAAAATATTATTTTATAGAATTACGTTTATATTCTAACTGTGTTTTTATACATAACTGAGAAATAAAATCCATGTCATTTGATTTTAAATCAACAAATTTAAATGCTGCATCATAAATTTTTACATCAGTATCCATACGTATCAATTGCGCTTTCGTTGCAATTATTTTATTTTCAAATAAAAATATTATCTCAACATCGTTAGAGATTTCCTCGACTTTATCAAAACTTAGTCGAACACCGTTTGCAGAAATATCGTATGTCACTCCGGTAAGTTTTTTTGATATACCATAACGCTCATATAAAATTGTTACCGGAACTTCCATTCTTACTCTGAAATATTCTCTATTCTGTTGATAATCCAAACCGACCGGAGATTTTATTGTAAAAAATACATATTCATCTTTAATATCTATATATTTGAGAGATGTTGTCGTTCTATAAAGACCGTTTTCACATATAAAACTAAGAGATATATCTTGCGGTGTTCTCAGGTTGAAACCATTTTCAAGTTTGGTACAAGCTATAATATCAAATTCATTCATCTTTTTTATGGCAGCTTTTGCACATCTTGTTGTATCATTTTTGTCCTTATAAATTATTTTTAAGTAATTAATATTTTCTAAATTCAAATTAAATATCATTTAAATACACCTAATTTACAAATAATAACTGGTTTTATAAACTGATTATATCATGTTTTAACAGATCTGAAGCTACAATATTTATGATAACATTATAGTATGAAAGGTATTATATTTGATTTTAACGGAACATTATATTGGGACTCTCAATTACACTATGATGCATGGCGAGAGTTTTCTGCATTGCTAAGGGGAAAGCCATTTTCTGATGAAGAGATGCGTGATAAAATGTTCGGGCATACGAATGAAGATATTATAGAATATGCTATCGGAAGAAAACCGTCTAAAGACGTGGTTGAAAAATACGGCAAAGAGAAAGAGGCTCTTTATAGAGAAAGATGTTTGCTGGAACCTGAAAAATTTAAACTTGCCTCCGGCGCAGAAGATTTTCTTGATTACTTAAAAGAAAACAACATCCCTCGTACAATTGCAACTATGTCAGAATGGGACAACGTTGAATTTTATATAAAAGAATTTAAATTAGAAAAATGGTTTGACATAGATAAAATTGTTTATTCTGATGGAACTATTCCAGGGAAACCTGCACCGGACATTTTTTTAATTGCAGCAGAAAAACTTGGACTTACTCCTAAAGATTGTGTTGTTATAGAAGATGCAATCGCCGGTATAAATGCCGCAAAAAGTGCAGGCATCGGCAAAATTATTGCGATAGCATCTCTTGAACCGATTGAATTTTACAATAAAATAGATGGAATTGACGATATAATAAGAGATTTTTATGAAGTTGACCGTTCAATGTTTACCATCCCGATTCATCACTAATCAAGTCTTCGTTTGCTGTTAACTGCAGTAATACCGGTATAAAATTGGCTTAGAACAGTAAATTTCCCCGAGCGTTCACCATCTTTTATAATCTTAGCAGAAGAATTAGTTAAAACTATTTGATTTTGAACACATTCGAATTTTCTTTCCAAAAATGCTTTCTCTAAAACTTCTCCCTGCTGCATATACCTGCTTGACTTTATGAATAAATTGAATCGTTTTTTTCTTTTCTTAATTTGAGTATTTGCAAAATAAATTATTGTATCAATATCAATGCTTGCCCATGAAGATTGCAAAATTTCTATAACATAGTTTTCATTATCAGATGTTTTTATGGAAATAAATGCTGCAGGTTTATTTGTTTCTGAACCGTCTAAAACATATTTGTATTCGGAATAATATGTCAAACCAGCACAAAAAGCATCTTGATATTCTCTCTTTCCTTTGCTCAACAGAGGACGAAAATGCGGCAAAAGTTCTTCATTATAAAGTTCTGAAATAGGCTTAGAATCAGAATTTCTAAATAATCTAAATAATTTTTTATTGTATTCGACTTTTTTAACATGATGAATCCGCCACAATTTTTCATACGAAATCTGACTGAAACCGCATTTGGAAACAAATAATTTAACTAAATCAGGAAGATAGTCATCAACCCGTACAATAAGAGATGCAGCCCCCATTGCTTTATATTTTGCAACAACAAATTGTATTAACTCACCTGCAATTTCATAACTGCCTTCTTCAAATAAAAGTTTCTGAATTTCTACTTGTCTTAACGGATTTTTAGTAGGTGCTACCGTAATAAGTCCTTTTATATCTTTTCCTTCCTTTAAAACAAAGGACTCCGGTAAATACTTTATCCTCAAAGGAATTAAATGGTGCAACAACAAAAAAGGATTGAACATTATCCTGTTAATATAAGTATCATTAGAAGAATTGTTAAGAAATGAAATCATTTCTTCAGCATTCTTTTTATCAAAATAATACAGCTTTCTAATCTTACTCATAAGAAAATTATACTCCATGCTGAATCTAAAAAAAAGTCTTTTGATATAACTTATCATTCTTTTGAGTTAGTGTATTATTTAAAAAAATTTGGTAGAATAAATTTGTAAATACAAATAATATGGGGGTTATATGTCCGTAGACGATACATTAGTTATGATTTTGGCAGGCGGGGAAGGAAAAAGGCTGTTTCCATTAACTCAAGACCGGGCAAAACCGGCCGTACCCTTTGGCGGAAGATATCGTATTATTGATTTTGTTCTGAATAACTTTATTAACTCTGGTTTTTTTAAACTAAAAGTGTTAACTCAATATAAATCAGATTCTTTAAATAAACATATTTCAAAAGGATGGGCACTTTCACCTTTTTTAAATCAATATGTGGATCTTGTACCTGCACAAATGAGAACCGGCGGCTCTTGGTATCTTGGTACAGCAGACGCAGTTTATCAAAATATTTTTCATATACACGACGAAAATCCTGACTATGTTTGCGTTTTTGGAGGTGACCATATTTACAAAATGGACGTATGGCAAATGCTAAAATATCATAAAAATCAAAATGCAGATTTAACTATCTCTGCTATCCCTATACCAATTGAAGAAGCAAGTGAATTTGGAATCATAGAAGTTGATGAAAACTGGAAATTGACAGGTTTCGTGGAAAAACCTAAAACTCCGCCTAAACCAATGCCTAATAACCCTAAAAAGTGTCTCGCGTCGATGGGAAATTATATTTTCAAAAAAGATATATTGCTAAATGCTTTAGAAGAAGATTCCAAAATAAAGGAATCTAACCACGATTTTGGAAAAAATGTAATTCCTATGCTGCTTAAACAAGGAAAACGTATATACATATACAATTTCAGCGAGAACTACTTCCCCGGAATGACAGAAAAGGAAAAAGGATACTGGAGAGATGTAGGATGTATTGATGCTTATTGGCAAGCAAATATGGACCTTTTAGATTATCAGCCTGAACTTAATCTCTATTCAAAAGAGTGGCCGCTGAGAACTTTTAACTATAACTATCCTCCTGCTAAATTTGTATGGCAGGAAGGTGATCGTGTCGGTATGGCAACAAATTCAATGGTTTCCGAGGGCTGTATTGTTTCAGGAGGAACTATTTCGAGATGTATTCTTTCTCCTGAGGTTCGTATTAACAGTTTTTCTCAAGTTACCGACAGTATATTGATGGAAAATGTCAATGTAGGACGATACTCTGAAATCAGAAAAGCAATAATTGATAAAAATGTTGATATACCTCCATACACAAAGATTGGGGTAAGCAGAGATGAAGATATAGCAAGAGGATTTTATGTTTCAGAAGGCGGGGTAACTGTCGTTCCGAAAAATGCACGATTATAATTAAATATAGTTTTAAGAATTGATGGACGCGATACAAAATGCATCGCGCCCATTTTTTCTTAATCTAATCCTATACCACAATATTAATATTTCTTCTGATGAAAAATTTCCGCATTTATTTAAGCATGTTCTTGCGAAGAATTTCGCAGAAAGGACAAAAAAATGACATTTAATCCGCTTAAAGAAAAAGGTATGTCTTTAGACAAACAACTCAGAAATTGGCACCAAATCGCAGGTAAGCCATATAATAAAAACGAGGTTTATTGCTATACCAGAACTCGTCAAATTTTGATGAACGGAATAGAAATCGAAGGTTGGGGATTTAAACATCAATTTAACCGTTTTGTAAATGAACTTGATTTAGAGGACAGACAAATCATATCCCGAATCGGCAGAATTGAAAACACCCAACAAATTACAAACAACTGGATGTGTCCGGAAGATCAGTCAGTATTGGAAACAACACTCGGTTATGAACAGGTTGCTGTAGATTTAACCGCTTGGCTTGCCCAAAACGAACCGGATAAATACGTTAAAGAAGTTTTTGATTTCGGTCTTTTGGAAGATTTTGATCATTTATATCGATATGCTCAATTTGCGTACACGAGAGAGGGTATTAAACCAAGTGATATTGTACAAGGGCAAACCGATGTTATTATAGGACGCCCTACTCAACATCATCATAACTGCAACGGCTTAAGGTTGAGAAAACATTATGATAAATCAACAACTTCACCTCAAACAAAAGTTAATATTTTGACAGTTTTATCAGGCGAGCAACAAACACATAATTTTTATGCAGAACACGGCTTTATGTATGGTGATCACGTTTTGCGTGAAACATATGCTGAAATAAAAGATGTAGAAGAAGAACACGTAACAATGTATGAATCATTGATTGACCCTTCGGAAACAATGTGGGAAAAATTGCTTCTGCATGAATTTACAGAAGTTTGTAACTATTATACTTGTATGGAAGATGAAGTTGAGGAACGTATTAAAAAATATTGGGAAATTTGCTTAGATATGGAATTAGGCCATTTACAAATTGCATCTGAAATGTTCAAAAAATATGAAAAACGTGATCCTGAAGAAATTATCGGATCGGAAATAGTTATTCCTTGCAGATTCCTAAGTCAAAAAGACTATGTACAAAAAGTTCTCGAAAAAGAGGTTAACAAACGCTTGGCGGCTAACGGGGAATTTTATAAATCTTATGAAGAAATCCCTGAAGATTGGGCAAGTTATGCAGTTCAAGAAAAAGTTGCGGAGATTTCCGCACCAAGTGAAAATTGCATACGAGTTGCAGAAATTTACCATGACAGAGATATAGTAGAAGCAAAAGACTCCCTTATGAACAAAGAGACTCAAATTCTTGACAGAGGCTTACAAGAAAAAGCTGTAGCGCATAATACTGTAATGCCGGATGAACTTGAAGAAATGATTGAAAATCATGAACGTCGCGAAGACGAAAAAGAAAAATTAATATAAAAACTCTGCATTACTAAATATTGCACGCAAACAGAATAAATTTCTGTTTGCGTGCTCTTTTAAACAAAAAATTTTTGTTGTAATATAAGTATAAATATTAAATATGCCGAAGTGGTGAAATGGTAGACACGTGCGTTTCAGGTGCGTATGGAGCAATCCGTGGGGGTTCAAGTCCCCCCTCCGGCACCATTCTCTTTTTATGGTATTATCAATTTATGACAAAAATTAACGAATCCATTGATGAATCTTGGATAAACGCTCTTGATAAAGATATTATAAATCTTATGCAAGAGAAGTTGAACTGCATAAATGCAGAACGCAAAAATATAGAAATCTTACCATTAGAAGGCGAAAATAGCGGAATTTACTACGCTCTTAAAATAACCCCATTTGATAAAGTAAAAGTTTTAATAATCGGACAAGATCCTTATCCAAATAAAGATGACGCACACGGACTTGCTTTTTCTAAAAAATCAGGTAAGCTTCCTGCAAGTTTGAAAAATATTTTTGAAAAAATTAAAGAAGATACAGGAATAGTAAATACAAACGGAAATCTTACCAATTGGGCGAGACAAGGGGTTTTACTTCTAAATAGAGCCTTAACTTATACAAAATCAGAGTCGCTCACTAAACGAAATAAGTACTGGGAACCTGTAATAAAAAACATTACCGAAAAACTTATAAACAGAAATAAACCGCTGATTATCATTCTTTGGGGGAATCCTGCTAATGATATTGAAGAATTTTCATTCGATAGAGAAGAAATATACAAGCAAAAAAAAGTTTACATTTTGCGCTCTTCACATCCTTCCAACATGGGAAATGCCAAAAATACAGATTTAAAAGACGGTAAAATTAAAGCCTTTATGAAAAGCTCAACTTTTTCAAAAACTAACGAAATTCTGTCTTCTTTAAATGAATTTCCAATAAATTGGCAGACATAGCCTCTTAATATTCCTTATAAAAATGCTACCCAAAATTAGGAAATCAATATGCAGCGACGTGTAAGTCTATCAAAAATCAGTAATTGCAATAAAACAACTGATTGCTTTTTCTTCTGCAAAACTTCCTGATAATAAAGAATTTTATATTCCTGCGAAAAATATTAAACTGTATAACTCTAAAGATATATCAGACAACGTAAACAAAGAAATTTTAAACAATGTCCATGAATCTATGATTAGCGGAGTGGATTACACAATTAGCCATCAAGTTTAGTTTATTAATCTAATTTATAAAATACATAGAATCTCCTAAAAATACTATAGGAGGTTCATATTATGCTAAAAGAATTAAATACGTCTAATTTTGATACTGAAATCCAAAACGGTCTTGTACTGGTTGAATTTTACACAACTTGGTGCGGATACTGCAAAAAACAAAAACCTGAACTTGAAGCTATGGATAAAGTAAAAATAGGACAAGTCGACGCCGATAATACACCTGAAATCGCAGCTAAATACAATGTTAACAGTTTCCCTACTTTTTTAGTATTCAAAAATGGTAAAGAAGTTCAACGCTTCAGCGGACTTAGAAAAAAAGAGGAAATTATGGACATACTGATGAAATTTCTATAAAATTTCTTTACCAATAATAGGTGCAATTTGCTTAATTTGCTTGTAAAGTTCTTGATATTGTAACGGATAAAGTGATTGTGCACCGTCACAAATTGCACTGTCAGGGTCATAATGAACTTCTATAATTAAACCATCACAACCTGCCGCAACAGCAGCTCTTGACATTGGTTCAACTTTATCTCTTAAACCTGTCGCATGCGAAGGGTCAACAATAATTGGCAAATGACTTAATTTTTTGATTACAGGAATTGCCGTTAAATCAAGAGTATTACGCGTAAACTTTTCAAACGTTCTGATGCCGCGTTCACAGAGAATTACCTGATTATTACCACCTGCCATGATATACTCTGCGGACATTAGCCATTCTTCATAAGTTGAAGAAAGTCCTCGCTTCAAAATAACAGGTTTATGCGCACGCCCAACTTCTCTCAACAAATTGAAATTTTGCATATTCCTTGCACCAATTTGAAGAATATCAACATATTTTTCAAACATTTCAAGTTGAGAAACTTCCATAATTTCAGAAGCTACAGCCATCCCGTGATTATCAGCAACGCTTCTGATAATTTTTAACCCTTCTTCTCCCAGTCCTTGAAAAGCATATGGACTGGTTCTCGGTTTAAATGCTCCGCCTCTGATAATTTTCACATTAGAATCTTTAAGCTCTTGAGCTGTTTTATCAACTTGATCATATGATTCAATCGTACAAGGACCTGCAATAAGTCCAGTATATTTACCACCAAACTTAACACCGTTAACTTCTATAACAGTATCAACACCTTGAGAAGCACGAGCAGCAAGTTTATAATTGGTTGTAAGTTTTACAACTTCGTCAACCCCCGGAAGAAGTTCTAAATCTCGCTGGTCAATTTCAACAATACCGATTGCGTGTACAACCGTTCTGGCCTCACCATGAGAAACAAGAGGTCTAAAACCCTTTGATTCAAGCAAATTCGCAACACGTTCAATATCTTGTTCTGTTGCGTTACTACACATTAATACCAGCATTCTTACATCCTCCAAAGCATATTATACAATAAATTCTTTATTTTTGTAATTTAGCACCATTACAAGCATCGTCTTCATTGTCAGTTTTACCGTCATAATTATTATCAATTCCATCTGTACAAGAGCCTATTGAGTCCAAACCTTCCGCTCGAGCATTGTACTTTAACCATTTATCAGGAATTCGCTCCCATTGATATAAAAAGAACCTGCGATAAAATTGAGCCGCCTGGACATTTTCCAAAACAATCATATTTTCATCATTTTTTGTTTCACCGCTTTTAGAAAAATTCATTGAACCGATTATAAGATATTTATCATCCGCAATAATTGTTTTAGAATGCATCTTACCGGCATAATTTTCTGTTTTTACCGGAATACCGGCTAAACGCAAAGTCGTATGTTTTGAATAGCTATTTGATGCATTCAAAGCATCTACTATAATTTTGACATCAACTCCTGATTTATATGCTTTTATTAAAGCATCTGTAACTCTCTTATCTGTTATCATGAATGTCGGAATATAAATATACTTTTTAGCATTATAAATCACAGGCAAAACTCCATTCGTTATAGCTCTGTCCTGAGGTGAAAAATATATTTGCATCTTATCACTAGTAACATTTCTATGAGAAATTTTTTCGTTATGAAATTTTCCTTCAAACATTTGATTAAATTCCTGTTCATACATTTTGGCAACAACTTTAGAATTAATAACTATTATAGAATTCGAATTAAAACCTGACATGTCCGTATGAGATAAATTAGCAGAACCCGTAATTACTTTTTGACCATCAAAGATATAAAATTTATTATGCATTGTAGCGGATTTTTCGAGCGACAAACCGTCATTTACATTATCCGAAATAAGTTTAACAAATTCAGCGGTATTTGGATAAATATTTTTATTCTGACTGTCAACATCGTACACAAGTCTTACTTTCACACCTCTATTGATAGCATCATTTATGGCTTTATTAATTTCCGGTGTCGTAGAATATCCGTAAATAGCAATATCTATTGTATTTTGCGAAAGATTTATATTATTCAATATCTCTTTACAAATTTCAGAAGAACACTTTCTGTCAGGAAAAAGCTTAGTTGTAGAATCCGAAACAATTATTTTTATATTCCCCAAATTCAAAATGGAGTTATAATTCTTTGTTTTTGGGGTTTTATAATTTAGAGAATCATAAAATATATTATCATTTTTTTCCGAAAAAAGATGTCTTGCATGACTCTTCTTCAGTACAATGTAGTTTTTTAATTTCGCGCGATTTTCTTTCGAAATCGGATAAACTTCATCTGTATCAACATCAACTAATACAAACTTACCTTTTCTTATCGAATTAAGCAGTTTTAAATATGCTGCATTATTTGAAATATCATCTTTTAAACAATAGGGAGAGTTCTCAAATTTTTTATTATAACTCAACTTATTGTATGTTATGTCTGTATCAATTCGCCTGACGTTTCTGTTAAGAAGCATTTTTTCTGCCCAATATTTGCCAAAATTTCCAAATATGAAAGCTTCGTCTTCACTTAAATTAAGTTTTTGCGAAAGAACTTTGTTATGCTCTGTATAATCGGCATCAAAAGTACTTACACCTTTTATTCTGAATACACCTGTATCAAGGATAATCTCTGCAGGTGATATTACTTCCCTTACAATTGTTTCTTCGCAATTAGGGTTCCACAAAAATAGGAACACTATAAACAACACAGCAGGTAATAATATCCCCAATGTCTTTTTCAATGATTTATTCCTTTTCCTGCGATTTGTAATTTGAAATTTCAAACCCCAATTCTTCTATTCTTGATTTTAATTTTTGGTTCTTGGTAATTTGATATTCAGTAAAGTGATTATCTATCAGACCCTCTTCATATCTGCAAGGATGTATTAGTGCTTCAGCCACAATATTTTCTTTATCTTTTAACGCATTCAAACCATAATAAATGGCAAGATTTGTCATCATTGATGTATAAGAAACTCCTATCAAATAATCGTTAGAAAAAAGTCCGTATTTTTTTATTTTTTTACGATTACAAACAGTAAACATATCTAAAATAAATACTTTTACAAGATTTAATAAATACGTGCAATTCATATGAATATACACATCGGGAATAATGTATGGTTTTTCAAACTGAGTTCTAACTTGCTTAATTCCGTATTCTTTTGCTAATTTGCAAACCAATTCAAAAATAGGCGGAATTGAATGAATATGAACATGCGAATCCAGATGTGTAATCTCAACTCCGGCGTCTCGAATTTTTTCAATTTGTGCCCTAAATTCTTTTTCAACCTGTTCAAGAAAAGTTTTATCTTGAAAAGATTTTCGCAGCAAATCAACATACGAGTTGTTAAACTTGCCGTCTTTGCCTGTTAATTTATCAGTTTCACCGACAAGAGGAGAGCCCTCTATAATATTTAAATGCACACCAACTCCCAGGTTTTTACATGCAGGAATTACCTTTAATACAGCGTCATCAAAAGCCTCTCCATTTGCCATAAGACTTGCACTTTTTAAAATTCCATCTGCATATCCTTCCATTACTGCGCAATTATGTGCTAAGCTTAATCCAAAATCATCAGCGTTTAAAACAAATTTTTTATTACTCAATATAAAATCCCTCATTCCATTTATCTTTTTCTGTTTTTATTGTATTATACTTTTGTGAGGTTGACAATGAGTAAATGCAAATCAAGACTTGCAATAATCATTCCCTGTTTTAATGAAGAGCTGGTCATAAAATCAACTGTAGAAACATTATTTGGCGTGTTAAACCGCTTAATATCTGCTGAAAAAATATCTGAAGACAGTTATATTTATCTTATCGATGATGGCTCTAAAGACAAAACTTGGAATGAAATTGAGAATTTGCGAGCAACATACGGAGAAAAAATAAAGGGAACGAAGTTCATTCGTAATTATGGTAACCAAAAAGCTTTAATTGCAGGACTTCTAGGCGTCAGAGAAGTCGGATGTGACTGTGTTGTTTCAATTGATGCAGACTTGCAGCAAGATGAAAATGCTATAGAAACTTTTGTTGATGAGTTTCATAACGGAGCTGATATTGTGTCAGGCATTCGCAATGATAGAAAAACCGACTCATTTTTTAAAAAGACTACAGCAATTTGTTTTTATAGATTGATGAATCTGCTTGGCGTTAAAATTCCTCAAAATCACTCTGATTACCGCCTTGTAAGTAAAAGAGCATTAGATATACTCGCAGAATATCAAGAAGAAGGTTTATTTTTGCGTGGATTTTTCCATGAAATAGGATTAAGAACTGCTTATGTACATTTTGATGTAAAGCCGAGGATGGTTGGTTGTTCTAAATTTAATTTCTTGTCTTTAACAAGTCTGGCTCTTAACGGTATAACAGCATTCAGTATTGTTCCTTTGAGAATAATAGCAGTACTTGGTGTATTGACAGTTTTGGGCAGTTTTTTGTTAATGATGAATGTTTTGTATGAATTCTTCGTCATGCATGATGCCCCGAACGGTTGGGCAACATTGGTAATATTGCTTGCATTTTTCGGTGGACTCCAAATATTTTGCATAGGGATTATCGGAGAATATTTAGGTCAAATTTTTAATGAAGTAAAAGGCAGACCCAGATATATCAAAGAAATCGAGCTAAAATAAAAGATTCTATAATCGTAGCTCTTGATTTTTGTTTATGTAATTGTTAATATTAATAGGTCACGAACTTGTGGCAAGGACTTCACAAGCAGGATTGATTATCTTGCGAGAATGAGGGAAGGTAAGCGCAAAAGCTGTTGCAAGCCTGCAGGCAAAAATAAATTTACAATTGAATATTAAAAGTCGTCACGGGCCTGTGGCGCAGCGGTAGCGCAGAGGACTCATAATCCTTTGGTCGTGGGTTCGAATCCCTCCGGGCCCAAATTTTAAAAGACAATAATAGCAACGGTTTCGGTTACCTTTTAACAGGACATTTGGTCGGAAGTTATTCCGTCATTCTGAGGCACAAAGTGCCGAAGAATCTCGGCTTTTGCCGATTTATTAAGGTCGGAAACGAGTTGATTCAAAATGTCCGAAATGTCCGGATTGGGTAACAAAAATGTCCGCAAATTTGCACTTTTTGTTCCAATAATTGCACTCAAAAGTTATTGTTGGGCAAGTATGCCCAACCTACCTGCTATTCACTAAATACGTAACATATTGGATATTTTTGAAGAGAGTAAAATTAAAAAATCAACATAGAATTTTGTAACAATAACTTAATAATTAGGCAATTTTTAGCCTTTAGGTGTTTTTTATATAATATAAGTGTAGACAAAATATGGAGGTTCTATGTCAATAAATGGTGTGAATATGTGTAGTCCGAATGTTAACTTTAAAGCACAAACTTTTAAACAACAACAATACGAAAATCCTATCAACAGGACTACAGAAAGAAATTTAGCAGTATTAAGTGCTACCGGTGTAAGTACATTTGCAGGACTTGTAGCAGGTGGAGCAACAACGTTATTTACAAAAGGTTATAAATGGCCGCTTGGCGTTGGTATTGCAGCAGCACTCGCAACATTAGGTTTAACTTTGCCACCAAAACTATACAATGCAAAGGTTAATGCTTATGCTAGAGATAAAGAAATGGATGTATTCTCAAGACAAAAAACAGCACAAAACAATATCTATGAAGATATTAACGATGAAATCAAAGATGATAATGTCTCATTAGATAATAAGATTAACCATTATGCAACGGTAAAAATGGCTGATAATGGTAGTGGAGTAATGGTAAAAGGTGTATAGATGAGTTCTCTCGCTGTAAATACAATCAATAATTATCAATACAGTCCGATGTTTAGAGCGAATAAATCAGAAGAGAAGCAAGCAAAACAAGCGGATACAAATCCTATTTCAAGAAAAGGTGAAGCTGCAACTTTGGTAAAAGCAACTTTTCTTGGCGGACTTGCTCTTGCAGGAAGATGCCTGTGGGAACTGATTATCGATGGCGATTTTGTAATTGATGATATTGCAAAAAAAGCCAAAAAACTTGTAGATAAAAATAAAAAAGAAGCAAGCAAAAATAAAAAAATCTTATATACATTTGGTGCATTTGCGTCTTTGATGGCAGCAGCATTTACAGGATTTGCACTACTTTATACAGCATACAAAGCACCAAAAATTGCTTATGAAAGCAAAGTTAATACATTTACCAAATCTCAAGAAATGGATGTTTATACAAAATCTAATGATGCAGAACGAGAACTCTACTCTCAACTAGCAGATAAAGCAAAAGATGCTACTCCCGAAGAAAAAGAGGCTTTAAAAGAGCAGTATTTAAAAATGAGAAATGCAAAGAACCAAGTTCCTGATTTTGTAAAACAAAAAAATAACTATATTGTTCTTTGATGAATTCCCAATGATATCCATAAGAAGTTGGTAGGGTGCAATTTTTTGCACCAAAATAATTCTCAAAATATCTGTTCTTTCTTCTCAAACCGACTGTTCTTTTACATTTATAGTTTATCTGGACATTTTTACAATAAAAATTTTTGTCAAAAATCAATGAAATTATGGTTACCTTTTTTCAGGACATTTGGTCGGAAGGGGTAAATGTCATTGCGAGGACAAAAGCCCGAAGCAATCCAGCTTTTACCGATTTATAAAGGTCGGAAATAGCTTGAGTTGAAATGTCCGAAATGTCCGCTTTTTTTGTACATTTTGTCCCAAAAATTGCACTCAAAAGTTATTGTTGGGCAAGTGCACCCAACCTACAAACTACTTTCCAATAATAGTTATTTAAAATTTGGTTCAAAATTTGCACATATATATTTAGTGGTTATATAGCATATAATCCAAAATCTCTTAATGTTGATAGTAAGTTATCTGACTCAACAAAACCGATTTGTTTATCTACTATATTTAATGTATCTTTGCCCAATTCAAAGTTATAAAATTTTAAAATTTCATCTAAAGCTTTTGAATCTTTATAATGTTTGACAATTAAATCATATTCTTTTTTGTTATTATCATATATTGCATGACGTAATAATCTGTATATTTTATTGTGTTCGTCTGATTTTGCAATTTTACTAATTATGACATCAGTAGGTCTTCTAAATATTCCTAATTTACACATCATATCAAAATCTTCAAAATATTCTGCAATATCATCTTGTAATCTTTTTAATGTAACATCCAAATCAGAACCTTTATATTTTGTTAATATATCGTTAAACTTATTTCGATTAGAGGTATTAATAGCATCTTTAATTAATCTTAAAATTTTTACTTGTTTTGAGTTATATACATTTGAAGTTGACAATCCTCCATAATCGAAAATTGTATCTAAAAGTCCATTATTATTTCTATCACCACACATAACCCTATTATGTATTAAATTATTAAGCTCTCTATTTTTTACATTAGCAACTCTAGCATTTTTGAAATCTATAAATTTTGTTACTATAAAACCATCATTATCATTGTGTCTTGCGAAATTCCCAAAATAAAAATCAGCAAATTCACCTTTTATTGCATGTTTTGATGCAAAACATGCATTACAGATTTCAACTCCTTTGCCATGAGGTGAATAATATCCATATTTAATCGGATCAGGGAAAAATGTTTTTATAACAAATTCTTCATTATTTACTTTTATTTTAAATGTTCTTCCAATAGTTCCTTTACCTAAAAAACTAACATCAACCTTTTGATTTAATGCAAGTTCAAGTTTATTAGCAAAATTATTCATAATTTGCGAGAAAGTTTCTTCATTAACTTCACGTGAGAGACTTGTTTGATTTGCAAAATCTGAAAATAAGTTATTTATTTTTTGTATATAAGAACTTCTCTCTGTTTTTGGAATTTTATCTAGCCAACTATATGGTAATGTCCCAATACATCTGCTAGTATCAGGACAAGCTTCTAATATTTTCTCAACTTGCTCAGGTGTTTTTAATTCTTTTTTTAAAAAACTGGTAAGATTTCTGTGCTTTATATGTACCGTATCTCGTTCTAATCGCCGTGCATATTCTAAACCTTGAATATTCACTTTAGTAGGTCTTGTCGCAAGCAAACTTTTACCGCTTGTTCTTGTCCAAGCAATAATTTCTTTACCTATACTTGCTCCGATTTTTTCTATCCCCATAGAAAATTCCTTATTTTCCCTATGTATATATAAAGTATTTTTCTTCGCAGAAATTGATAAATTGTAACACGCATTATTAAAATTGTTACAATTTTAACTTTACCAAAAAGTGCAAACTATCTGTCTAACGAAACCATACCATCTGTCATTTTACAGAAGAAAACAAATGTAGGTTGGGGTTTCTACCACAACACCACTAAATTGTAGCGGTCGGAACGTGATTGATGATTTAAATTCCAAACTACTCCAAAAGTGACTTTTCTTGCACTTTTTTACTCATTTTTTGCACTATTCTTGTACCCTATTGCACAAAATTGCACTCAAAAGTTATTGTTGGGTTAAAAACCCAACCTACAAACTAAATCACGCAAAAGAACAAAAATAGGTAATTTGAAATTTTGGTGCATAAATTTGTACCTTACAGCTTTATATTTAGCGAGGGAATTCAAAATAAGCAACTTTCTCATTCCCTTTTACATTCAAGGCCTTCTCAATAAAATGTCTATCAATACTCTCTTCATTAAGTTGTTGTTTTGCTTTACTGATAGAAGATAGTAGTACTTCTTTGTTAAACTCAAAAGGAGTTGCATCAGGAGTACGGAATGATGGTCGTACACTATCATTTGCCAATACTCCTATCGACATAATATCTGCTGTATTATCATATCTACTTAATGTATTTTTTCTATTACTTATTATTTCAATTAAATCCTTTTGCAACGGAGTAAATTCATTATCTTTTGATATTATTGACATTTTCAATCGGATTGGTCTTGGATCAAAACGACCTGTTGGAAGTGATATGCTCACTACCTTTTGTCCTGTAGGTAAAGTTGTTATTAAGTACTCTCCGACAGAATCAGGAAGTTGAAAATCTAATACATCTTTTTTCATTGACATAGAACGAGGATTTACTAATATTGGAACCTTATAAAATTCATTTTTTTCTACATCAAGTGTATATCTTGTATAATCTTGTTTTAATGACCTTGTAGTAATTTGAATAAAAGATTTATCATTGCCATAACTATGTCCAGTTAAAGAATTTAACATGTTTTCTATATTTTCAGGTGCTCCATATTTACCTGATTTTAACTTGTTTTTATAATTTTCGACAGCATTATTTAACGATTCAAATTCATCAATTTTTATAGCATTACTACTTTTCAAAGGATATATCATATCAGTGTTTAAGTTTTGTTTGGTAGCTTGTTCAATTGCCTCTTTATTGTTATTTACAGGTGGTTTTGTATTGTGCGGTTTATTGCCTTTATTACCAGCTTTGCCAAATATTGATTTTACATGTTTACCTTTGCAGAATAAGAAGTCAGCACCTACTGCAAGTGCTGTAACTATTCCAGCACCAATAGCAACTTTAGCACCATTAGACATTCCTTGTTTCTTTGTTTCTGCCTGTACTTGATTATTAGCACTGAATGTAATTGTATCAGGTTTGTAATTATAGTTTAAAGCATTGAAATCATATAAAGGTATATTTTGATACTGCTGTGTATATGCACCATTGAATGAAGGGTAATAGTACCCATAGTTATGATACATATTATACGGATTGTAATTTGTTACAGAGTAATCTACCATTGAATTAACCTTTTACATCTATATTAATATAAACATTTCTAAAAATTATATATTGCTTTTTTTCTTGCTAATATTAAAAAATTGTAACAATTCTCAAATTCTCTGTTCAAAATTCTCAAACCGACAGTTTTTTTACAATTATCCTTCGACATCTTGACCTACATTCATTATTAGAGGGATTTTGTTAAGCTTTCTTATTTCACGTTCAAATT
>CAMZGT010000007.1 GCA_947306495.1 uncultured Acinetobacter sp. | reverse complement strand
GTGTTAGGTTATCCCTTTTGCCATGTATATCGGCAGAAATCCCAAAAACTTTAGACTTTTAATTTAAATTGTTACAAAACTTTACAAAAGAAAAGTTGATATTATCCCGATGGACTAAGATAAAATTTTTTATATGTGTTATTCTTATACATATGAAAAGAGTTTTTGGTTTTATAATTGTTTTAATAATATTAGGGGGAATACTAAAGGCTTGTATAAAGGCAGATGTTCCCGATGTTGAAAATAAAATTTCTAATAAAGAAAATTTAGAAGAAATAATATATCCTAACGAACCTAAGAATATAATTTTGAATGGCGTTGATTACCTGCAAACACAGGCTCCGACAGGAAAATTTGGCGGAGAATTTGTGATTTCAACTATTGGCGAAGGACCTAAAACTTTTAATCCTTGTAATACAAAAGATGCAACTTCTTCCGCTATGGCAGGACTATTGTATGACGGTTTGTTAACTACGGAACCCAGAACCGGAAAGGTTGTTCCTCTACTTGCAAAGTCTTATGAAATAAAGGGTAATGATTATGTAATTCACTTGAGAAAGGGCATAAAGTGGACTGACGGAAAACCTATAACTGCAGATGATGTTATGTATACATATGAAGAAATTGTGTTCAAGGGGCTCGGAAATCCGTCAACAATGGATGCAATGATGATTGAGGGTAGACTTCCGACTTTAACAAAAATTGATGATTATACGGTTAAATTTACTACATCGAAACCTTTTGCACCATTTTTAAGGCAGCTTTCATATCAAATTGTACCTAAACATTACTTTAAGCCTTATTCTGATATGGGAGCCAAAGCTTTTGATACGTTTTTAAATCCTAATACAGAACCAAAGACAATTGTTTCTTCAGGAGCATTCAAGTTAAAAGAGTATGTTGCAGCTCAGAGAGTTGTTTTCGAAAGAAATCCAAATTATTACAAAGTTAATCTTGATAACAAGCAGTTACCATACATAGACAAATTAGTTTACCTTATTGTTGGTGATACAAACAATGAAATCTTAAAATTTGAAGCCAAAGAAATTGATGTGCTGTCTTTAAAGGGTGATAACGTTGCGAGGTATAAATCAAGAGAAGCTAAATCTGATTATAAGGTCTATAATCTTGGCGCAGATACAGGAACGATGTTTATTGTCATAAATTTAAATAATAAAAAAGATAAAAACGGAAAATATTTTATAAGCAGTATAAAACAAAGATGGTTTCAGAATAAAAATTTTAGAACCGCAATTGATTGGGCAATTGACAGAAAAAGTATGATTCAGAATGTTGCATTTGGTGTGGCAAAACCTTTATTCACGGCAGAAAGCTTAAATTCGATTTATTTGAATAAAAATATTAAAGGGCATGTTTGCGATAAAGTTAAAGCTGCAAAACTATTGGAAGAAGCCGGTTTTAAATTAAAAAATAATGTTCTTTACGATAATTACGGAAACAAAGTCGAATTTGATTTATACACAAATGCTGGAAATCTTGAAAGAGAAGCTTTAGGTGTAATGATAAAGCAAGACTTGGAAGAACTCGGGATGAAAGTTAACTTCAAACCTGTTGAGTTTAATTCTTTGGTGAACAAACTAACGAACACTCATGATTGGGATTTCGCAATAATGGGTTTAACAGGTTCTCCGTTAGAGCCGCATGACGGAAAAAATGTTTGGACATCCGGAGGAAGTTTGCACATGTTCAACATGGGGGTAAATAAAGGGGTAAGCTCAAAGTCAAACAGAGAAAATATTTATCCTTGGGAAAAAGAATTGGATGAAATTTTCGAAAAAGGAGCGTTAAAACTTACTTATGAGGAAAGAAAGCCTTTGTATGACAGATATCAGGAAATTATTTATGAAGAAAAACCTATAATATATTTATATTCGCCCACAAGGATAACTGCTATCAGGAATAAATTTAGAAATATTTACCCGACTCCGTTAAGCGGGTTATTATATAATTTAGATGAAATATATATAGAGAAGTGATTTAGTGAACAGGTGATTTAGTGATTAAGTATATTTTAAAAAGATTTTTACAAACAATACCGCTGCTTATTATAGTATCGGTAATAAGCTTTTTCATAATTCGTCTGGCACCGATTGATCCTCTGGCGGAGTTAAGGCTAAATCCTTCTATATCTCAAGAAACTTTGGATAAAGAAATTCACAGACTAAAATTGGATAAACCAATATATATTCAGTATGCAGCGTGGGCAAAGTCTTTTGTTAAAGGGGATTTAGGATATACATCTGCAGGAGAAAAGGTTTCTGATAAGCTCAAAGAAAGAATACCCAATACACTATTATTGACTTCTATAGTTATTTTTATTACTTGGTTAGCGGGTATACCACTTGGAATTTTTGCTGCCATAAAGAAAGAAACAGCTTTTGACAGAATGCTTACTGTTATTTCAAGTATTGGTATGGCAATTCCGTCCTTTTTCTTTGCAATTCTCTTACTGATGTTCGCAGTAAAAACAGGGTGGTTTCCGGTAGGCGGACTTACAAGTTATAATTATAATGACTTGAGTTTTTGGGGAAAGATAACTGATATTACAAAACATTTATTCTTACCAGTTGTTGTTTTATTTACAATTTCGCTATCAGGATTGCAAAGACAAATGAGAGCTAATATGCTTGAAGTTCTTGATAGTGATTACGTCAAATTTGCAAGAGCAAAAGGACTGAGTGAGTTTAAAGTTATATTTAAACACGCACTGAGAAATGCGATTAATCCTATGATTACACTTTTGGGATTTGAATTTGCAGGACTTTTGAGCGGTGCTGCTCTTACGGAATATGTATTTCAATATCCTGGTTTAGGCAGACTTATTCTTGAAGCCGTTATGAAATCTGACATAAATCTTGTAATGGCATCTTTAATGATGGGCACAATAATGTTAATTCTGGGTAATCTGCTCGCTGATATACTGCTTATGATTACTGATCCGCGAATACGCAGTGTAAGAGAAAATTAATTTGAAAATGATATACGTGCGAGAAAGGTAAAATGGAAATAATTAGAAAAATATTTGGGGATAAATTTGCAAAGGCAGCATTTATTGTGCTTGTAATACTTTATACTTTGATATTGTTTGCGGATTTTATTGCTCCTTATTCTTCAAGTTATTCTAACAGAGATTTGTCTTACGCACCGCCATCAAAGATTTATACAATTGATGAAAGCGGAAAATTCTCCAAGCCATATACTTATAATTATATTAGAAAATATGACTCTAATATGATGCAAACAGTTTTTAAACAAGATCGAACAAAAAAATATTATTTAAGAATGTTTCCAAAGGCTGAAAGTTATAAAGTACTTGGTATTATTCCGACTCACAGGCATTTGTTTGGAGTTAGTAAAGGTGGAGAATTACACATTTTGGGAACGGATATAAATGGAAGGGATGTGTTTTCAAGACTATTATTTGGTGGAAGAATTTCTATGACAGTAGGATTTTTATCGCTGCTTATAGTATTCCCTATAGGATTATTATATGGCGGAATTTCCGGATATTTGGGAGGGATAACAGATATTCTTATGATGAGATTTGCTGAAGCTGTTATGGCCATACCAAGTTTTTATCTTTTGATAATTCTTGCAGCAATTCTCCCGAGCGGTATGACAAGTATACAACGTTTTTCTCTTATTGTTGTAATTCTTGCCCTAATAGGTTGGGCGGGATTTGCAAGAGTTGTTAGAGGAATGGTTTTATCCGTAAAAGAAGAGGAATTTGTTCAAGCGGAAAAAGTATTAGGAGCTTCTAAAAAGAGGATAATACTCAAACACATACTTCCTCAGACAACAAGTTATGTTATTATTGCAATGACACTTTCTGTCCCTTCATACATACTTGCAGAATCAGGTTTAAGTTTTTTGGGTTTAGGCATTCAGCAGCCTGATGCAAGTTGGGGAAATATGCTTAAAGAAGCTCAAGAATTTACGAATATTTTGTACAGACCATGGCTGCTTGCTCCGGGGGGGTTAATTTTTGTAGCAGTGTTAGCTTTTAATCTCTTAGGAGATGCGATAAGAGATATTCTTGATCCTAAAAGTCAAGGAACAAAGGGGTAAATGGGCAATTTGACAAGGACAATAAATAGAATTCGATTTATGCTATAACTACAGGTTTCCCGTCATCCTGAGGGAAAATAATAATTGGTGACCGAAGGATTCCATATAACTTAAGAAATTATTATGAAAAAATTTTTTTAATTAATTCATCTGTTAGATATCAATCTTTTGACGGACTATAATAAACTTCTGGTTGTCGATATGCGAAAAATAGATATTTTCTACTAGCAAATTATTTTATTTTCGAGTATTATACTTATTGAAAGACTGATGTATCAAAAGGAAATAAGAATTGGTAAAAGAAATTAAAAATATAAACAAAAATCTTAATGAGGGAACCAAAATAAAAGCTCCTATTGTAGAAGCATTAAAAGCTGCCTATGACAACCCAACTTACCAGTTCCATATTCCAGGACATACAAAAGGCAGAGCTGTATTAAAAGATTTCAAAAAATTGATAGGTGAAAAAGCTTTAAGCGTTGATACAACCGACGAGTTTGATAACCTTGGAACATTACATCCGGCAACCGGTCCTATTAAAGAAGCGCAAGAACTTGCAGCAGAGGCTTTTGGAGCCAAGAAAACTTTCTTCTTGCTAAATGGCTCCACTGCAGGTAATTTGGCCATTGCCATGGCATTAACTAAAAAAGGTCAGAAGGTTATCGTTAACAGGAATTGTCATCGTTCAATTTTAACCGGACTTATTATTTCAGGTGCAGAACCTATATGGGTTTGTCCCAACAGAATAGAGGATTGGTCTATTTGGGGAAATATAGAGGCTAATCAAATAGAAAAACTTTTAGAATCTAACAATGATATCTCTATGGTTTGGATTACAAATCCGACATATGAAGGCGTTGTTTCTGATATTAAGTCCATAAGTAAAGTTTGTAAAAAATATGGGGTTCCTCTAATTGTAGATGAGGCTCATGGTTGTTTGTGGAATTTCAATAAACATTTGCCTGAAACGGCTCTAAAGCTTGGAGCTGACGCAGTTGTCCATTCTTTGCATAAGACTGGCGGAAGCATGAGCCAAACTTCAATGCTTCATATATCTAAGGATTCCTGTCTAGATGAGATTGCCGTAGAAAAGACATTAAAGCTTTTGCATACAACAAGTCCGTCTTTGATGTTATTAGGAAGTTTAGATGCTGCAAGAGCAAACTTACAATCCAAAGGCGGTCAAAAGCTTCTGGACAGAATGGTTGCAAATGCAAAGTATTTAAGAAACAGATTGGATAATATTTCTAATCTACACCAAATAAAAGCGGATTTCGGATATAAAACAGATGTTACAAAAGTGTTTATAAAAATAGACGGATTGTCCGGAAAAAGGCTGGAATCGATTTTAGAAATTGATTTTGGAATAGAAGTTGAATCAGCCTCAGATATCGGCGTCTTAATTTTGTGTAATCTTGGTAATAAGCGTTCTGATTTTAAGTATCTTGCGGATGCTTTAGAGAAAATTGCTTCTAATCATTATCACGATGTTTATTATTTAGAAAAGCGAAAACACATGCCGATGTTAGAACCTCAAATAAAAATGAGCTTAAGAGATGCTTTTTACGCAGATAAAGAACGGGTTTCCAAAGAGGATGCTATAGGAAGAATTTCTGCCGAAGTTATAGCTGAATGTCCTCCGGGAATTTCTATATTGCTTCCCGGTGAATTGATAACAGAAGAACATTTGCCGTACCTAAATGATTATGATACATTAGAAGTCGTGAAATCAGAATAAGCGGACACAAGGAATAATTTTAGCTGATGGGACGTAAAAAGAAACAAGTTTTGGGCAAAAACAGAATTTTACATTTTGGAGTGACGTTATTTCTAATGTTTACGGGAGTATATTATTTAGGATTAAACTATGTTCCTCAAAAATGGTATGAAGAACAAACAATGATGCCGAATCAAGTAGAATCATACTATGTAAACCAATGGTGCACGCCGGATTTTGGCAGAAAAGAAGCTATTTTATGGGATATGACAAGGGTAGATTGCTTAACTAAAGATTATGCTATAGAATTTGATTTTGCAAAAAAATGGGCCGAAAGTATAGGGCAATCACTGTATTATTCAAAATTAACGGGAAAACCACCTGCTGTTGTTTTAATTTTGACATCACCTGCAGATTATAAATATGTAAAAAGAATAGAGCGTTTGGAAAACGGAATAAAAATTTTCTTGGTTAAAGCATATTAAATGCCGTAAAGAGATAAAAACGCTCTGAAGAATTATCTTCAGAGCGTTTAATTATTATCTTCAAGTCAATTCCTTAGAAAACAATTGTTAATTCTTCATCAGGATTTAAGCTTGAATCGTTAGTTGAGCTAGGAACAAATACATATTTAAGCTCGTCTGTGATTTCATAAAGAACACCAAATACGCCTGTTGTAGCTGTTTTAACGATATTTGTTGTGCCTTTTCCAACAGCAATTACACCGCTTGAAACGTCTTTAAGACCTTTTAGCGGGTGAAGTGAAGCTGTATCAGATAAAGCATCTGCTACGTTTCCAACAACTTCTTCTGTACCGTTAGAAATAACTTCTGCAGTTGTAGAAACTGTTCTTCCTGAAACGCCTGCTGTTCTGCCAACTATTTCAACCGGTACGCTAAGTAATCTTGAAACAATGTTTGGATTTTTCTTAACGTCAAGAGAAGCGCAGTTTACTTGGCAAGGGAATTCAGCTTTGCAATCGCCGTTTTTAATTTCTTGGAATTTAACTTCGATATAGCCAGGGTTACCAACACCAGGTCTTGCAACACCTGTTACAACACCTTTAACAGTTGAACCTGCAGGGAAGTTTTGTCCGTTAACTGTAGTTGCAGCAGTTGTTTTAGCTGTGAAAGTATCGCCAATTGTAGAAGTTCTTGCACTTAATCTTTCGCTTAATTTGATTTTAACTTCTGTTGGTGTGTAAAGTGTAGCACAACCTTCAGCACCATTTGAAGTATTTATGCTGAATGATGCTTTCATAGCATTCAACATGTAAGAAACTTGTTCTTTAGTTAAATATTCTGCATTAACAACTTTATCTTTTTCAGGAACTGCGTTCAAGATGCCTGAAGCAAGAACTTCGTTTGTGCATCCGACTGCCCAGTTTGGAATGTATTTAACTTCTTGACCGTTAAATACAGGAGTAGCTGTCTTACTGTGGTCAACAACCATCAATTTAGCAAAAGTAGCAAATACTTCAGCCTTAGTGATAGCTTGATCAGGTTTAAATGTGTTATCCGGGTAACCAATCATAACGTCAGCAGCCAAAGCTCTGTCGATTTCATCTTTTGCCCAGTAATTAGCTGATAAATCAGTGTACTTGTTAGCAGCAGTTTGAGTGAATCCCAAACCTTCAACAATAATGTAAGCAACTTCTGAACGTAAAACAGCCATTTTTGGATCATAAGCGTTAGCTCTTGCAACGTCCATCTTAGCTTTCATGTCAGCTAATTGTTTTTTTACTTCACGGCCGATTACAACATTTTGCTTGCCGCTAATAGTTTTTGCGTTGCAAGGTTTAAAAATTTTAGCACCTGTTGTAACTAAATCAGCATCACCTGTTAAAAGTGAGTGACCTTGTGCGCTGAATAATGTAGGATGTGCATATGCTTGTACATCTGCTGTAGTATTGCAATCACCTGCAAATGCAACTCCTGAAGTTAAGCATACAACACCAATTGTTGCCAATAATTCTTTAGATAGTCTCATACTTCTCCTTTCGTATAATTTCCGTATATATTTTACTACAAAATATAAAATTTGTAACCTACTTTTTATTTTTTAATTCTTTTGTATTATTTTTTACTTATTAAATATGCTTGAGGATAGCAGTAATCTTCTTTAAAGCCGATTCTTCTGTATAATTTTAAAGCTTTGTAATTATTTGTTTCAGTTGTAACATTTACTTCAGAAAACACTTGTTTACCAAGCTTTGTCCAATCAACAATTATTTTAACCGAACGGTTTAACAATTTTTCAGAAAAACCTTTGCCCCTATGAGCTTTTTCTATAGCAACAAGCGGTATATTTGCGATTTTACCGCCCGTTATGTTAGAAAAAGCAAAACCGACAGGAGTTTCATTATATAGCAAAACTGATGTTACTTCCGGAAGAAATTCCCCGTAAATGTTGTCTACAACTTTATTTACAATATCCGTAGTTCCTTCGATTGATTTGTATCTTGTGTCATATAAAGCATCTTGTGTGTCTTTAAATGATTCGTGAATAACCCGAATAGCATCTTTTCTGTAGGAGTCTTGGTAGCTTACAATTTTATATCCTTCAGGAAGCTCGGATAATTTCATATTCTCCAATATCCTCTCGGAAGAAGCATTTCCCATAATGAATCTTAAAACAGCGAGTCCTACAAATTTAAATCCGTATTTTGCAATATCAGGTGTAAATACTGATTGATGCCCTATCATAGGATAAGATACAACCTTTGATTTTCTTTCAAGCTCTGTGAGTTCCAAAAATTTTTCAATAAGCAATTTTGTTTTAATTACTTCATCTTCGTTACCAAGGCAGTGAATTATATTCAGTTCAATCGATTCGGAAATAGAAGTTGTGTATACCAGAAATGCTGTTGGGATATCATTTTCCTTTAGTACAATACATTTTAAGTAACCTTTGTCAATGGCACTTATAAATTCATCATACTCAAGCGGTTCAAGCTCAAATTTATATTCATTTACAGCTTTAGCTTTGAAGTCATTATAGACTCCTGTAAAAATTTTGTATGTGTTAACATTTAATAATTCTACTGAATAGTTAGTGTCTGACATAATAGTTTCCTTTACATAAGGTGATGCATTTTTTCTCTTTTCGTTTCCATGTAACGTTTATTATACGGAGTCTCTTCAGATTTTATGTTTATATTTTCGTGAATTTTTAAACCATATCCTTTAAGTCCTATGATTTTTTTAGGATTATTTGTTATAAGATTGAAGTTATTGAAACCCAAATCAAGTATTATTTGCGCACCAACCCCATAATTCCTTAAGTCGGGTGCAAAACCAAGAGAAACATTAGCTTCTACTGTATCTTGTCCTTGCTCTTGTAGTTTATAAGCTTTTAATTTATTTATAAGTCCGATTCCTCTGCCTTCGTGATCTCTTATGTATACAACAGCACCTTTTCCATATTCTGAAATTTTTTTTAGTGCTGCATGTAATTGCCAATTGCAATCACATTTTAAGCTGTGAAAAACATCTCCTGTTAAACACTCACTGTGTACTCTTATTAATGGGATTTTGTCAGAACCGTCATCTTTTACCATGGCTACATGTTCGCAGCCGGTTATTGTATCAGTGTATCCGACAATGTTAAAATCTCCGAATTTTGAAGGTAAAAATACTTCAACTTCTCTTTTTACAAATTTTTCGCTTTTTAATCTATAAGCAATTAAATCTGCAACAGTAATTATCTTTAAATCGTGCTTTTTAGCAAAAGCAAATAAATCATCGCGCCTAGCCATTGTTCCGTCTGAGTTCATAATTTCACACATAACTCCTGCAGCTCTGTGTCCGCATATACGAGCTAAATCAACTACCGCTTCGGTATGGCCGCATCGTTTTAATACGCCACCTTTTCTTGCGACACAAGGAAATAAATGTCCCGGACGACGCAAATCTGAAGGTTCTGCATCAGGAGCTATGGCAACTTCTATTGTTTTTGCTCTGTCAAAAGCTGAAACTCCTGTTGTTACGCCATATTTTGGATTCGCATCTATGCTTAAAGAAAATGCTGTTTGCATACTTTCTGTATTTTGTTGTACCATTTGCGGAAGTTCTAATTTTGCTGCAATTTCATCTGATATTGCAAGGCATACGATTCCTCGGCATTCCTTTGTTATAAAGTTGATAAGTTCCGGTGTCACAAACTGAGCGGAACAAATAAGGTCCCCTTCGTTTTCACGATCTTCATCGTCCGCCACAACAAGCGGTTTCCCTGTTTTAAAATCTTCTAATGCTTCGTCTATTGTATTAAATCGATTTGTGTTTGGCATATATTTAGAACCCGTTTTCGCGCAAGAATTCCATATCTATTCCTGCTCTATTATCTCTCATTGATAAAAATTTTTCAACATATTTGGAAATAACATCAACTTCAATGTTTACGTGTTCACCAACTTTAAGAAATTGCAATGTCGTATTTTTGAATGTGTGTGGCACAATGGCTATTTTAATAATATTATTATAAATTTCAGCTACAGTTAAGCTTATTCCGTTAACTGTAACAGAACCCTTTTTTATTATATATTGTGCTTCTTTGGAAGAAAGTTCAATTTCAAAATTGTAAAAATTTCCGAATTCTTTTATGGAAGAAATTTTGCCTATTCCGTCAATATGTCCTGAAACTATATGCCCGCCGAATCTTTCGTAAGCTCCCATTGCGCGTTCAAGATTTACATATGTTCCATGTCGGAGAAAGCTTATATTTGTTGAGCTTTTAGTTTCATCTGAAATGTCTGCTTCAAATTTATTTTTATCTATTTTCGTAACTGTCAGGCAAATTCCGTTAACAGCAATACTATCTCCGATTTTTGTGTTTTCAAGCACATTTATAGCTTCAATTACGAGCTTATTTTTTGTGACAGTTTGTACTTTTCCTATTTCTTCTATGATGCCGGTGAACATAAGTATATTTTAACACACATAATTTTTATTGTAAAAATTATTAAAAAGCCGAACGAATATTTATATTCGTTCGGCTTTTTTGAATCTTTTAGTATTACCTTATTTTACATCATCTTTAATGACAATCAGATTCTTTACAACTTTCATTGCACAGGTAGGAAGAACTATTTCATCAAGTCCGTCTGCAACACTTAATATGCCGCCGGCTTTTAAAGTAACATCTTCACCTTTGTACTGAAATACATAGTCGGTTTTTCTGTCTGATCTGATTGTGATTTGGTTAGTCATTTTTTACTCCTAATTAAATTGCACTCATACTTTATCTTTCACTCTCAGGGTTGGAGAGAAAGCTTAAAAATTCAGGAATGACAGTAATCCTGCCATTCCTATACTTTTGCTTGACCATATTAGTCAAAAACGTAACTAATTATTGCAGCTTCTCTTGCTCTTTTAATAGCTGTTGTAATCATTCTTTGGTGTCTTGCACAGTTACCTGTAACACGTCTTGGAATAATTTTTCCGGCTTCTGTTAAGTATCTTTTAAGTTTAGCTGCATCTTTGTAATCGATAGAATCAACATGTTCAGCACAAAAACTGCATGTTTTCTTTTTCTTTCTATCTGCTGCATCTTGTTTTGCCATGTTTTTATTTGCCTTTCTAGCCTTTTTATACTATTTCTTGTATTTGTGTTCAACTCTAAAATGGAATTTCATCTTCTCCGATTAGTTCATCAGAGAATTCTTCTTGAGAAAACTTCACAATATCTTCACTTGATGACGCGACTGAAGCACTGACATTAACGCCACTCACGGTTTCTACTGCATTGGCATCTATTTCGTAGATTTTTCTTTCTGCTCCGTTTTCATTTTTAACATTTGTAATTTGAAGTCGTCCTTCAACTAAAACTCTATCATCTTTGTTAAGAGCAGAAACGACTTCATCAAGAGCGGTTCTTCTTGATATAACTCTTAAAAGCATTTCCTCTCTGTCACCAATATTCAGAACAAATGATGATACCGGAATATTATTTTGGGTGAAACGTTTTTCAGGTGCTCTATAAATTGTCCCTGTTACAACTGCTTTTGCTAATGTCATGAAATTGTCCTCATACAATATTTTAATTAAGAAAATATGGATAGGTAATTTTAAAAGTAAACTCTATGCATTTACTCCTGCTTTTTTAGCAACTTCCATAAACATAAATCTTAAAACGTTTTCGTTGAGTTTAAGACTTCTTTTGAAATCTACAATTTTGTCTGCAGGAAGGGAAACAATCATTGTAGTAAAGAAACCGTCTCTGTATCCTTGTAAATCATAAGCCAGTTTTTTTCTGCCCATTTTGTCAACAGAAGCAATTTCACCCTTTGCAGATTTAATTTCAGATGAAATTTTATCCACTGCCTTGTCTAATTCTTCTGAATCAAGACTTGGCTTGAAAATTGTTAATAATTCATAATTTTTCATAATATATATCTCCTTATGAGAATATACTATCATGTCAATAAACAATGTAAAGGGGGGAAAAGAGGAAAGCTAAGTTAAACTTTCATTAAAACCATTACCTTGTGTTTTTTTGTAATATTTTATGCCACACCATTATTCAGCAGGTCATGAATATGAATTACACCGACAGGTTTTTTGCCCTCCAGTACAAATAAATTTGTAATTTTTTTATCGTGCATAAGTTTTAAAGCTTCAGCTGTCATTGCATCAGGAGTAATTGTTTTTGGATTTTTAGTCATTAGGTCAGATGCTTTTGAATTCAGTATGTCAGCAGATAAGCATCTTCTTAAGTCTCCGTCTGTTAAAATCCCTGTTAAATCACCGGAGTTATTTATAAATCCGACGCATCCCAATCTTTTTGAAGTCATTTCAAGTAGAACAGCCTGCATATTTGCATCTTCTGTCAGAATAGGCATATCTTCTCCTGTATGCATCAAATCTGAGACGTGTTTAAGAATTGAACCGAGTTTTCCTCCGGGATGTCTATCGTTAAAATCTTCTTTTGAAAAACCCTTTCTCTCAATTAAGCCTATTGTTAAAATGTCTCCGAGAACTAAAGTTGCTGTGGTAGAACTTGTCGGTGCTAATCCAAGCGGACAAGCTTCTCCGTTGTTTGGAAGTTCTAAGACTACATTTCCTGCCTTACCTAATGAGCTTTGAGGATTTTTAGTTATTGCTATAATTGTAATACCGAATCTTTTGCAGTAACTCAATATATCCAACAATTCTCTGGATTCACCGCTGTTAGAAATTGCAACCACAACATCTTCTTCCGTAATCATACCTAGGTCCCCATGACTAGCTTCTGCCGGATGAACAAAAAATGAAGGAGTCCCTGTTGATGCCAGTGAAGCCGCAATTTTTCTTCCGATATGACCGGATTTCCCCATGCCGGTGATAATTATCCTGCCTTTTGCTTTTTGCATTAAATCTAAGGCAGCAGTAAGACTACCAAGTTCCAGAGATTTTCTTAATTCTTCGAGCGTGTTAATTTCTGATTCGATTGTTCTTATTGCGGATGCTCTGTCAAGTTCTGATTGTGAATTTTGAGTTAATGTCGGCATAAATATACTCCTTACAGCATAATAATACATTAAATAATGCCAAGAGTAAATATTTTTGTATAACTATTGTATTATATTTATATGGAATTTAATGGGACAAATAAGAGATATAATCAATTTAGCGAGTATTTAAAAAATAAATTTGGCGCAAAGGTTTATAAAATTACTCTTGATGCCGGATTTTCTTGCCCAAATCGTGATGGCACGATTTCAAACAAAGGTTGTATATTCTGTGATGATGGAGGAAGTTTTTCGCAAGCGCATTCAAATAAGTTAAGCATAGAAGAACAGGTGAATATAGGAGCAGAAACATTAGCACGCAGGTTTAAGGCAAAAAAATTTATGGCATATTTTCAGGCTTTTTCAAATACATATAAATCATTAAGTGAGCTTGAAAAAATTTATACATCTTCATTATGCAGAAATGATATTGTAGGACTCTCAATAGGTACACGTCCGGATTGCGTTGATAATGATAAATTAGACTTAATCGCCTCTTTTACTTCCGAGTATTATACTTGGATTGAGTACGGATTGCAGTCCGTACATGACAAAACATTAGTAAAAATTAATCGGGGCCATAATTACAGATGCTTTCTCGACTCATATGAAAAAACAAAAACAAGGGGCATAAATGTGTGCTTACATGTAATACTTAATCTTTTCGAGACATATGAAGAAATGATGGAAACTGCTAAAACTATTGCAAAATTAGAACCGGATGGTGTTAAAATTCATATGCTTTGTGCGCTCGAGGGTACAAAAATAGCAGATATGTATAATAATGGTGAAATAAATTTTATGTCTGAAGATGAATATGTAATGACTGTGTGTGATTTCCTTGAGTATTTGCCCCCGCAAACAACAATTCACAGATTGGCAGGAAACGGTTTGAGAACTGAGCTTGTAGCACCACGGTGGATTGGTAAAAAATTGGATTGTTTAAATAAAATAGATAGGGAGTTTATAAAAAGGGACTCTTGGCAAGGAATAAAATGCTCATATAATCAATAGCAAAATATACAGCAGGTGAATTAAAGTTTCGAATATATTGGAATTATTTACGAAAATGATGTATAATATTGCATTATGAGGAAGAGGTTAGCATTATTATTGTTAAGCATTTTTATGTTGAATTCGTTTGCTTGGGCAGACTATGGACAATTTCATGGTCATGCAGAGTATGACAATGAATTAAATAAAACAAGCGAAGAATTATTCACCGGCAAGACTGAGATGCTTGATAAAAGAGATATTATAGAGATGACAGTTTCTCAGGTTTTAGATGCCTCTTTTTCACTTGAAGGTGATGAATTTTTTGCGGAAGTTACATCTGATGTAATCGGAGATAAAGGTGTTATTATTCCAAAGGGAACAGTTGCGCACGGAACTATAATTCAAACAAAAGAAGCAAAAAGACTAGGACGAAACGGATATATGGATCTCAGTTTTGATTATTTGACAACTCCTGATGGAAGAGATATTCCAATTGAGGGTAAAATGACAACAAGATTGCACCCTATAAAAGAGGCGGCTAAAATAGTTGCAACAGATATTGGTTATACTGCAGGCGGAGGTGTTATAGGCGGTCTTTTTGCAATGCAAGCTTTGGGTCTTGAAGCTGCAATTGCTTCACAGGGGTACACCGTAGCAGGTGGTGCGGCTTTAGGTGGAGCAGTAGGACTCGGAATGGCATTGTACAGGAAAGGAAAAAATGTTTTAATTGCACCAGGTGATGAAATTAAAGTTAAAATTCTCTCAGGTGTTGAATTGCCGGTTTACAGAGATGAAGCTTTGTTGAAAAAAGAAATAAAGCATCCAGGACTTGATATAAGAATAGCGAATATTATTTATGAAAAAGATCCGTTTGGCGAAGTTAATACAGTAACTCTGTCATTATGTATATCCAATATGTCTAAGAAAACTTTTTCCGGCATGGATTTAGCGTTAATGAATGATTATAACAACATATACAATCCTTCTATTTTTGGGGATACACGTCTTTTGTTTTCTCAATTGAAGCCGGGAGACAGATTTGCCGGTAAGATTTCTTTTTCGGTAAATAATGTCAAACAATCGTATTGGCTTGTTGTAAACGATAGAAAAACAAATAGGCCCATTGTGAAAATTTCTTTGGATAATGCTTATAAGAATGTTTCTCAAGACGTAAAAAAACGGAATGCAAAAATCAATAAAAAGAAAACCAACTATTATAAAGAAGATGACCCATTTGAAATTTAGCTGACAAATTTTTTTTTTTACTGTTTTTATGTAAATAGAAAGGCGGTAAAAATGAACGTAAATTTAAATTCTAATTTTTCGCTAGCATCAAAGGCTAATTTAAAACCTGCAGTAAAAGAATTTCAGTATTTTTTAAACAATGGTGATAAGCTTATATGCAAGCACAACGATAATCTATTTGACGTTTTGGTTATCCGAAAAACCTCAAAAGGAAATATGGTGGTCGGAGCAATGCGTGAATACAACGGTGACGGTATAAAATCAAACGATTTAGAACATGTAATAAACCAAGTATTAAACGCAATTGATGACAGTAAAAAATTTCTGATGGAATTTATTAAATCACTAAGAGCGTAATAATATTTTTTGTAAAAATCATAGAAAAGAAATATTAATCTAAATCGTAATTTAACATTGATATTACTTTTACGCCTGTTGCCTCAATTTTTTCTCTTCCTTTAAGAGGATCAAGTTCTATTATGAATGCGGCTGCAGCAACATCTGCTCCTGCTCTTTTACATAAGTTACAAGCCGCAACAGCAGTACCTCCGGTTGCCAACAGGTCATCTATAATAACAACTTTGTCACCTTTCTTTAAAGCGTCTTCATGCATCTCAATAGTATCAGTTCCATACTCAAGTGAATAACTCTCTTTGATTGTTTTAGCAGGAAGCTTATTTGGTTTTCTTATGGGAATAAAGCCGATATTTAATTTGTAAGCTAATGCTGCACCGAAAATAAATCCTCTTGATTCAACGCCTGCGATATAATCAATATTTTCATCTTTGAAGTTTTCATATAAGAAATCAACTATTAGTTGCATAGCTTTATGGTCTTTTGCTGCTGTAGTTATATCAAGAAACAATATTCCCGGTTTTGGAAAATCAGGTATTTGTCTAATGTGTTCTCTTACGTAATCATATTTTTCTGATGTAATTGTCATTTTAATACCTCTTGTAGTTTATTTTGTAGTTTTTGTAATTTTTTATTTATCCTGTCAATAATTTTTTCTTTTTCTTCCATCACAAGACCATGTGCAGTTTTGCCCCAGTTCATATCTTTTTTACAGAAAAGAATTTTTCCGCATATAAACAGTTCCATTGGAAACCAAATTATTAAGAAGTATATTGTTGTTATAAATGCTTGCCATAAAGATTGTAGCCTTGGGACATTATCGTGTCGTCTAAGGCTGTACCTTATTAAAGAGAAAAATCCCATCCATACGACGCTTGCAACAATTAAAGATGACCATAAAACGTTATGTAAACTGTAAGGGTCAACTTTATCCGCAAATAGCTTAATTACGCGGAAAAAAACTTCCATCATAAACCACAGAGGCATAATAAATTGAGCAATATAAACCGTCATATCCAATTGTGCTCTAAGGGACATTTTTTTTGAAGTTATCGCTGCCCAGAAATATTCCAAATATCTTCTAATGGTGCCTTCTAACCAACGTCGCCTTTGCCTGAAAAGCGGAAGTATATAAACAATACCCTCCTCGTAGACACAAGCTTCAGGACAGAACCGTACATCCCAACCTTTTATATGCAGCCTTGTAGACATGTCTAGATCATCAGTAATTGTATAATTGTTCCAACCGCCAATATCTATAATAGCTTCCCGCTTTATAAGTTCTCCGTTCCCGCGAAGTTCCACGGCTCCTTTCACGGCATCACGTCCGACTTGAAGCTGTGTATCCATTGTATATTCATTGTTTTGACATTTTGTTAAAATATTTACATCTTTATTTCGAATAATTTTTCTTGCCTGTACTGCACCAACATCTGAAGGTTCCAAATGTGGAATTAATTTATTTAAAAAATCCGGTTCAACAGTTGCATCGGCATCAAAAACAAGAATCGCATCACCATGAGCAACTTCAAATGCATCATTAAGAACGGCTGATTTCCCCGGAAAAGCACCTTTGTTGCGAACCATTGCCGCAATATTTTCATGTTTAGATGCAATGTCCGTTATTACAGCGGCAGTATTATCAGTACTTCTGTCATCAATTAATATTATTTCAAAGTTTGGATAATCTAAAGCCAAAATGTTTTCTACTGTATGAGCGATTACTCCCTCTTCATTGTGGGCAGGTATTAAAATCGAGACAAACGGTTTGTAGTTTTCGTTTATAACGAGAGGATGTTTCTTTAGTTGGCGTTTTTTATATTTTGTGGCTGCAATTGAATACAGACCGTAAATAACCATGCAAACGCACAAAATAACGAATCCGACAACAGTATTAACATAATTCTGGAAGATATATAAAAACACTCCCAATCCTACAAGTATAATAAATAATAGTAATCTTTCTCTCATAATTGACCCAGCATTCTACATTATATCAAAAAGAATCTTATGTACAGATAATATTATAAATTATTGTTACAAATTTTAGTAATGACATTTTCCTCAAAATAGTTATAATGTTACTATGAAAAATTTAATTGCGATTATTTCTCTAATAGCGTTACTTTCGTTGAAATCTGTATATGCAGAAGAGTATTCTCTTTCAGCGGGAGTTTCGGTGAATGAAATACCAAAAGAATTCTTCGGAAGTTGGAAAGTAACAGGGAAACTTGATAATACAAACAGTTATCAAACATTTAAACCACAAAGTTTTGATATTTGGACACTTTCCAGAAACGGTGACATAGTGATCTTAAAAAACCCTCTGTCAGGTGCATCTGCTGAGGTTTCCTTAAAAGCAGTAGAAGGAAATTTGATAATTTTTACACGACAAGTAAAGTATGATAATAAAATTCTTACCGATACAGTTTCTTTAAGGCTTCAAAATGGTAGATTTTCCGGCCTAAATACTCTATCTCTTGAGTCATATTCATATGTAGATGCTCATCTGATGTCAATACAGAATGCAAAATATTTGATAGAGGGGGAAAAATATTCCGGTGAAAATATCTTAAAATGAGTACATCATTGTTAGGATATATTCTTATAATATCTTTACATTTACTATAAATAATAGTACAATAATTTGGTTATATAAGTATAAAAAGAGAGGTATTATATGAAGTTTTACATGCAGGTGTTAATTGCGCTTGGTCTCGGTCTTAAGCGTAACTGGCATATTTTTGCAGGTCTTATTTTAGGTGTTTTTGTCGGTATTTGGCTGCATGAAAGTCAAAATCACGCTGTTTTAATGACACTTACTTTTATAGGACAGGTATTTATAAGATTAATACAGATGATAGTCATTCCTTTGGTTATATCTGCAATAGTTATTGGTATAACTTCAGTTGGTGATAGTAAGCAAATCGGGAAACTCGGTACAAAAATGATTTTGTATTACGGTATCATTACTGCTGCAGCCGTTTCAATCGGAGCAATATTAGCATTGGTATTTCAACCGGGGTTGGGAGCGGCACATTTGATTAATTCTGATATAGCAGGAGATATTCAAGCACACGTTGCGGCTACAATTGAAGCTCAAAGGGGCAATTTGTTAAATATAATTTTAGGTTTTATCCCTAAAAATCCTCTTGCATCTATTGCAAGTGGTGATATGGTTCCAATTATTGTTTTTGCTTTAATGTTTTCTGTTGCATTGGCAAAAGTTGGTGAAATTAACAGGCCTTTTGTTAGTTTCTTTGAATCAATTTTTGCGGCAACTATGAAAATAACTGACTGGATAATGTGTTTTGCAGCTCCAGGTGTGTTTGCACTTACAGCTGTAGCGGTATCATCATTCGGTTTGGATATTTTTGCAAGCATTTCGAAGTATTTGGGTGTTTTGGCTATTGGATTTGCTATTCAATTCTTTGTTGTTTATCCGATTTTCCTAAAAGTATTCTCCAAAGTACCTGTGTTAATGCTATATGCGGCAATGGCAGAAGCTATGATGGTGGCATTCGGTACTGCAAGCTCTTCAGCAACATTACCATTAACAATTGCATGCTGTGAAAAACGAGGAATTTCTCACAAGGTTTCAAGCTTTGTTTTACCATTGGGGGCTACGCTTAATATGGATGGTACAGCAATGCTTCAAGTGGTAGCGGTTATATTTCTTGCTCAAGCATACGGAGTTGTGCTTTCACCATTTTTAATAGTTCAAATTGCATTATTGGCAATTGTCGCATCTTCAACTTGTGCCGGAATCCCTGGAGCAGGTTTAATTACAATAGCATTAGTCCTTAACGGTTTGGGGCTGAGTCCTGAACAATTAGTTGCAGGTTTTGCGTTCCTATTTACAATAGAGAGAATTACGGATATGATGAGGACATTATTAAATGTAACATCAGATGCTGTTGTTGCAGCGGCTATTGCTGATAATGAAAATGAGATAAATTATGATTTACTAAATAATCCTGAAGAATATGGGGATATAATAAGTTAGTTAACAAATGTAATAATTATAAAAAAGTCGGGAATCTTTCCCGACTTTTTGTTATATAATTATACTTAATTTGGAGGAATGTTATGGAAAAGAATATTGATTGGCAATCATTAGGTTTTGGGTATCAAAAAACAGATTACAGATATGTTTCAGACTACAAAAATGGGGAATGGGACACAGGAACATTTACAACTGATGAAAAAGTTGTTTTGAATGAAAGTGCAGGAGTTTTGCAATATGCTCAAACGTGTTTCGAAGGTTTAAAGGCCTATAGAACAGTGGATAATTATGTAGTATGTTTCAGACCTGATTTAAATGCTTCAAGAATGGCAGATTCTGCAAGAAGGCTGGAAATGCCGGTTTTTCCCGAAGAAAGATTTGTTGATGCAGTTAAGCAAGTTGTTAAAAAAAATATTGATTGGGTTCCTCCCTACGGTTCCGGAGCAACCTTATATATAAGGCCGTATATGTTTGGCACAAACCCTGTTATGGGAGTAAAACCTGCAGACGAATATCAATTCAGAATTTTTACCTCTCCGGTAGGTCCTTATTTTAAAGGAGGGGCTAAACCAATAACTTTAAGAGTGCCTGACTTTGACAGAGCAGCGCCTCTTGGAACAGGTCATGTTAAAGCAGGTTTGAATTATGCAATGAGCTTACATGCTATTGTAGAAGCTCATAATCTTGGATATAACGAAAATATGTACCTTGATTCTGCAACAAGAACTAAAGTAGAAGAAACCGGCGGTGCAAATATAATATTTGTAACTAAGGATAATAGAGTTGTTACACCAAAATCATCCACGATACTCCCTTCTATTACAAGAAGATCTTTAATGTATGTTGCGGAGCACTACTTGGGGTTACAGGTGGAGGAAAGAGAGATTTTTAAAGAGGAGCTGAATGATTTTGCGGAATGTGCATTGTGTGGAACTGCAGCTGTTCTATCACCTGTTGGTAAAGTTGTAGATCATGATAAAGAAATATCTTTCCCTTCCGGAATGGAAAAAATGGGTAATATAACTCAAAAATTGTATGAAACCTTAACCGGTATTCAAATGGGCAGAATAGAGGCTCCTAAAGGATGGATATATATTATTGATTAGCTTCGCCCAAATTATAATTTTTATAAAGATTTGAATATAATGCGGCTGCTGCAGCTGCATTATTTTTTTTAGAATATTCCATTAGTGCATTCAAGCCGTTTGCATTGATAGTGCCATCAATATTCTTAGTATCCGGTGTCTTAGACTTACTAAACATATCTGCAGCCAACATGCTTGTGCTGTATTCTGCGTTAGAAATTTTTCCGTCATTATTCAAATCCATTGTTTTGAATGTATATTCATCAGATGGAGTATAATTAGCGTCCATTTCTTTTACATCTATTTCTGAACGTTTACCCATTTCTTCATAAGCTGCGCCGAGTAATGCTTTTTTATCGATCTGTCCTTTATTGATATTTGGCATGTATCTATATTCAAATTCAAGAGGAGGTAAGGCATTCAGATATTTTTCATTATCATCAATAAATTTGCCAAGTTTTTCTGCATTTTCTTCTGTGGCATTCGGGCTAATACCAAAATCCAGTATGGGTGCTGTATTCATTTGGTCATTAATTAGCGGCTGTTCGGCATAAGAATAAAAATTGTCAACAGCGTTTCTTCCGTACCTTTCAGAAGGATTAGTTACTGTTTTATCATCATATTTACCTTTAATTCCATCGATACTTGTAACGCCGTTTTTTACTTCATACATACAAAAATCTCCATTATTCTACACTATATTTATATAAAAACATTAGCAATCAAAAAATTGCTAAGCTGCTTAATATAAGTTCACAAAAAATGCGGATTATGTATGGCTAGTTAAGTGTTAACTTACATCATGGAGGAAATTTCAGCTATTATACGTGAGATATCTGGACCTCCGAAGATAGCCTCAAGAATCAGAGAAGAATTAATAATAGTTGTTTCTCGGTATTCCATTGTATCAATATCGATTATATTGAACTCAATGTAATCATCACCAACGTATGTAACTTTTCCGTATTCAGCTCCGGTTGCCCATCTTAAAAAAACGTATTTCTGTTCAAAAACTTTTAACCTGTTTATAAGTTTCATTTAATTGCCTTTGTCTAATGTGTATATATTATTATTAGTCTTATTTTTGTGAAAGTCAAATTTTATTCAATTGATATCAAGTATTTTTTTATTAATTCTTGTTCTTTTGGTTCAAGTTCCAAAAAACCGAAAACGTACAGTGAGCCATCTCTGTATGTATCTTTTACTTCAAGCTGTTCTCTGATAAATTTGGTTTCTGTTTCGAAACTTTTCAATGGAAAATCAATAGTTAAATTATCTGGGAATTGGATTGTTAAAGTTCCTTTAAGCTTTTTATAAATGCTGGAAATAGGCTTATTGTAGAAAAATGAAACTCCGTCAAGAGATAAATCATAAGTTGTTGAGGTGATTTCAAATCCGTCATCGAACTTTATGCTTATCGGCATATCAGTCATTTTTCTGCTGCTGTTTCTGGATTGTTTAAAACTCCAAACTTTTGGAAGTGAAACTTCAAACAAAATTTCATTTAGTGTCGTTGTCGTATCATTTATTTGCAGGTTTGAGCTGTATACACCATCGGTTGTGTATACAGTTACTAATACAGGCGTATTTTTCTTTGGTTTTTGAAAGCCTCCTACAATCGGTGCAGCGAAATAGCACTGTATCGTGTCCATATATCTGAGAGAGACCTTAAATCTCTTTTTTAGTCCTCTTTCATCTGTATATATCAAAATTGTTTTTGTTAAATTTGAATTTTGTAAAATATTTTGTTGCATTTGTTACCTCTTCTTTTTTATGACCATGATATATATATATTGATTAATTGTCAATGTTATTAATCCAGTCGTAAAGATTTCTGATTTCACCACAGTCAAATTCTTTTAATATATCAAGTGTGTCCAGCTTCTCTTTTATTGGCTCAATAATAAATTCGCCGTTTACGAAAACTGATGAATAATTTTTTCCATCATTCACACAATATGGTATTTTGACGATTTTATCTTTACATACATACGCTAAACCGTGAACCCTGCATATTATTGGTCTGTATTCATAAACTGAACAAAGATCATCAATCAAAAACGGACAAGCTTCACTTTTTTTAATATTTTTAATGTTGTTTTGAATTTTTTGTTTTACGCTATTATCTAACTTTATGTAGCCTTGCATAAGGTACTTCAGCTCAATTTCCGAAATAGGATAATCACCTTTTTTGCAACAATTTGCGCACCCGGCTTTACAGTGCAAAAATTCTTTATGAGATTTGAAAAAGTTTTCTAATTTTGCATCAAGTTCTTTTAAAAAATCAGGGTAATACATCTACTACTTTGACCAAAACCTTCCCCAGAAGTTTTTGGAAGCTTTGCTTTCCAATTGCTCGATTCTTTGAGAGAGTTCTTTATTATGCTCCAACAGTTCTTGCACTTGTTTTGCTAAGATTTCGTTATCTCTTTTATAACCGCCTGCTTCTATAAGCTTTGAAGCCATATCTGAATTTGTAATATCGTCACTGATTTTTTTTGCAACAGCTTCTGCAAGCATTTGGAGCGTTTGACTTGTTACATCCAAAGTAAAACTTTTTGAAGAACCTGATTCAGGAGCAGTATCTTTTTGTAGTGTTATTTCTGTAGAATTTTGTTGTTCTTCGTCAGTTTCTTGTTCTGTTTGTTGGCTCAAAACTATAGGTTGAGCGAGTTTTGATTCTGTTTTTTCAACTTTTGCTTCTATTCTGGATAGTTTTGTTACGATTTGTTCGTCACTGTACCCTTGCGCTTTCAGAGAAATTCCTTTTTTGATTTTTTCCAGAGCTAAATCGTCATAAAATTCTAAGCCACTTTCATCCTCATATATAGACTCAATTCTCCAATCTTCCAAAAATAAATCAAGTGAGTGTTTGTCAATATAATAATTTTCAGAATTTAAACTTTTTAAAATCATTTCTCTGTTAAACATATCCTGCTCCTCACCTTTTCATAAGTCTTGCCATATCTCGTTCCTGAGTTTTTTTAGTAATAGCTTCACGCTTATCATATATTTTTTTACCTTTTGCCAAACCTATTTCCAGTTTAGCAAAACCTTTTGATAAAAACAATTCTAAAGGCACAATTGTTACACTGTCTTTTTTTACTTTATCCTGTATCTTCAATATTTCACGCTTGTTCAGTAATAATTTTCGAACTCTGTCAGGTTTATGATTGTAACGATTTCCGTGTGTATATGGCGAAATATGCATTCCGTAAAGAAAAACTTCATTATCTTCAATCTTTGCAAAAGAATCTTTCAAGTTAACCGTTCCCAGTCTTATTGATTTAATTTCGGTTCCCATAAGTACTATTCCGGCTGTATACTTGTCAAGAATTATATAGTCATGAAAGGCTTTTCTGTTTGTTGAAATGATTTTCTTATCCATAAAATTAATTATAGTTTAAATTAAAATCTAATACAAATTTTACGTTAAAATCTATATTTCCATGCTTAAGTATACAAACTCTTTGAAGTAGAGATTGACAACATATCTTTACAATGTAAAATTGTATTATAACTTAGTAAGGTATAAGTTAACGTAGTATATTTAATCAAAGAAGGAGATTAATCTCATGGCACGTGAAAAGTATGAACGTACGAAACCACACGTTAACGTAGGTACAATTGGCCACGTTGACCACGGTAAAACAACATTAACAGCTGCTATTTCAGGCGTATTAGCTGCAGCTGGTAAAGCAGACGCAAAAAAATTCGATGAAATCGACGCTGCTCCGGAAGAAAGAGCAAGAGGTATAACCATCTCTACAGCTCACATTGAATACGAAACTGACGCAAGACACTATGCTCACGTAGACTGCCCAGGCCACGCAGACTATGTTAAGAACATGATTACAGGTGCTGCTCAAATGGATGGTGCAATCCTTGTTGTTGCAGCTACAGACGGTGCAATGCCTCAAACTCGTGAACACATCTTGCTTGCTAGACAGGTTGGTGTTCCTAAATTAGTTGTATTCCTGAACAAATGTGATATGGTTGATGACCCTGAATTATTGGAATTAGTTGAAATGGAAGTTAGAGAACTTCTTTCATCTTATGAATTCGACGGTGACAACATTCCGTTTATTCATGGTTCAGCTCTTAAAGCATTGGAAGCAGTTCAAGCTAACCCAACAATTGCAAGAGGTGCTGATAAATGGGTTGATAAAATTTGGGAATTGATGGATGCTATTGACTCATACATTCCAACTCCTGAACGTGACTTAGACAAACCATTCTTGATGCCTGTTGAAGACGTATTCTCTATTACAGGTCGTGGTACAGTTGCTACTGGTAGAGTAGAACGTGGTATTGTTAAAGTTGGTGACGAAGTTGAATTAGTTGGTTTAGGCGAAACTAAGAAAACTACAGTAACAGGTGTTGAAATGTTCAGAAAATCTCTTGACCAAGGTCAAGCAGGTGACAACATAGGTGCTTTGTTAAGAGGTATTGATAAGACTGAAATCCAACGTGGTCAAGTTTTAGCAAAACCTGGTTCAATTCACCCACACACTAAATTTACTGCTAACGTTTACGTTTTGACAAAAGAAGAAGGCGGACGTCACACTCCATTCTTCCCTGGTTACAGACCACAATTCTATATCAGAACAACTGACGTTACAGGTTCAATCAAATTCGACGGCGAAATGGTAATGCCTGGTGATAACGTAGTTATGGAAGTTGAACTTATCGCTCCTGTAGCTATCGAAGAAGGTATGAGATTCGCTATTCGTGAAGGTGGTAGAACTGTTGGTGCCGGTGTTGTTGACAAAATTACTGCTTAGTAATTAAGATAAGTGCAATTGCACTTAAGCAAAATATAAAAGGCGTTCAATCTTGAAATTTTCGGTTTGAACGCTTTTTTTATTATACTTTTGTGTAAAATATGTAAAATAACATTCGGTTTGAGGATTTTTAACAGAGAATTTGAGAACCAGATACTAATATAAATTGTAAAAAATAACGATAATAAACCTGCGGTCTTTAAGATAGCTTTAAGTAACCCTATTTTAATTTCTTTATTTCTATAAAGGTACAACAATACGTGCTTCTTCACCTTCTTTTGTATAAACGTGATGAGAGCCACTAATGTGAACAAAAGTCCAACAATTTTCCTCCAAAAGCTTACAAGTTTCTTTCCTGTAATGTTCTTTATAATGCCAAATATATAACTTCTCCGTCACTTTCTGGAATATCTACAGAAAACCAAGCATTAATAGCTTCTTTAATGTTTTCCGTAATTTCCTCCATTGTTTCACCTTGACTGAAACAACCTTTCAAAGCAGGAACTTCTGCAAATATTCGTTTTCTTCTTTATGTATGACAATATCAATATTCATAATACTTTTCATTTATTCTTGTTATGACATATTTTATTAAATTTTCAAAATAAAAAAAATAAAATTAGAATTCGATCTTATTAACAAAACTTAATATTGTTAAGCTTTATGGAAAATCTTTACAATTGGCTAAAGCTCAGTCATAATACTATATAGAATAGAATAGAGAAAATTTATCTTTTTGCCCTAAATTTTTTTAAAAATTTGCCGATATTATGCTTATATGCATGAAAAAATAGGAGTTCTAATATGAATAATTTACCGATAAATTTTTCACATTAATAGATACTAATGGTGATGGTAAAGTCAACGCAGCTGATTACAAACAAGCAAATAGTTCTCAAATACGATTATTACAAGCATTTGGCATACAAGAAACAACAGGAGATGTTTCAGAATCTTATTTTCAATTAGTATATGATAATCCTAATTACAAAGAGGACATTGATGAATTACTGAATGATATAATACAAAAAAAGCAAGTATTAGAACGTGGAGAAAGACCAAACTTTGGTATTAACAGTAATTCTGATGTTAATTCATCTAAAAATATAAATTTTAATTTTATATATGACGGTAGCGAAGGAGTGTGTCATGCGGAAACATATGATGGTACTCAAATAAGAATTAATTATGCAAAAAATAGCGATGGGAAATATTATTATAGAATTGGAAATGATTGGCATGAATGTACAAATACAAATCCTAAGGAAGTTGATAGAGAAGTTCAAGAAATAGTTAATAAAATTGTTGAACCAATAAATAAAGGTTTTGAAAAAAAAGAAGCAAATAAGCCAAAATCATATACATATAGAGGAGTGAAAATTAAAGTTAGTGAAGCAAAATTTTCAACGAAGAAAGATGGAGCAGTTCCTCCGGGGATATATAACTTCTATGCTTCTGTAGATGGCAGTGCGTGGGTTTCAACTGATAAAAATGAAGTTGTAAACTAACACTCTAAATGATTATTTGTAACACGGTAAATGATTATTCTACAATTATCAAAATGTGTCTTTGTGTAAAACTTTTATGTTTTTTCTCCACCTTTACGCTAATGTTGTGTGTGCGTTAGGAGGTTTTATGGAAAAATATGGATTAAATATTACACCAAAAGAATTTAAGCAATTAAGTAAATTGGCGGAAGAGGTTTATAATATTGCAGTTGTTATAGATTATTTTTGTGAAACGCAGCCGGATAAAGAAGAATGTTATAATCTTGCACCAATTGTTAAATATTTACATCGGGAGGCAGATTTGTTGAACGCATTTTTTATAGATAATGAACAAAATGTTGAAAACTTGAATACCGATTAAGTAGCTATTAAATACCTATTGAACGGCATTTAAAAATCTTCACGAAACATATCTCGTATTATTTCTCGTATTATACTTTGTTCGTCTTTTTTGATTTCATCATCTATATTAAACGTTTTTCTTGCAATATTCAAAAGCTCATTAACCTTATAGCTTAATTTTCTTTGTTTAATAATCTCCTCTGTTAAATTTATAAAGATGTTTAATCTTAACGTATCAATATTATAATTATTATCTAAATCTGTATGAAAGTCATCAATCATTTTTCTGACAAGTGCATAAATCGTCTCTCTTGAAATGGTATTTTCTTTATAAAATCCGTCACGTTTTATACCCCAGTCGCCAATGGCTTTCCATCTCCTTATGGTTCTATCTGAGACTCCAATTCTCTTGGCAATTTCTGCTTCTGTTATAAATTGCTCAACATACATTTTTTCTGCTATATCGTAATATTTATTTTTTTCATAATTATCCTATACTGACGTTTGCTTCTTCTGCAAGAATTCTGTCTGTTTCATACAAATAATCAAATTCTTTATCTATCATGTTATTTATTATTTTAGTGGAAGTTTTTTCTTTTTTATCTGCTTTTGCTTGTTCTTCTCTATATTTCCGTTCTTCTTCCGCTAATCTTCTATCCGTTTCGTAAAAATAAAATGGTTCGTCATCTTCTTGTGTCTGCATATTTGCAGCTTCTTCCCTCATTCGTTCTTCATCCAACTTTTTGTCAGTTTCCCATAAATATATTTTACGTTTTGGCTTTCTATACCTTTCTGCAGCTTCTTCCAATCTTAAGAATGCTGACATATCCATGTTCTTGTATTCGTCCATTTCTTTTTTCTTTTTTATAGCTTTATCTATATTTGTATCTGCAATTTTTGAAACTTTAACTTCTTTTTTGTAATCTCTTTCCAAACTTTTATATACAGCTTGGTAATTTTCATATTTCTCGGAAAATGATATTGATTCTGTTTGTTTAATATATGCCATAGCAGTTTTTAAGTTGCGTCTTTTTCTTGCCATAGCTTCTTTAAATTCATCTTTTGAAATTTTATCAGCATGCAATGCTGCGATAGAATCGGAAACGGTAACTATTCCGACAAATTCATCATTGTCGGATCTGAATGCCCAAGCTTCTTTATAATTTTTAATATCTCTTCTTAAATAAACCCGCAAGCCTGTTTCATTAATCATCCAATCATTCCAGTATGTAATACCGAGAGCACTGTCTTTAATACCGTTTCTGCGAACTGTATAATCCTTTGAAGTTCGCATACAAAACAGTTTTAATGCATCTTTAGAAGCTACAATTTTTTCCTTAAATTCTTCATAAAATAATTCGTCCGGACACTTGCCCTGAAGATTTTTACCCTGCGATGGTTTTTTATTCAAAATATTAACAATAAAATCATAAAAAATTTTCTTAAAATCTTCAAACTTCATAATCTTGCCGTCTTTGATTTCTTTTGCCAGTTTTTTAGGTCTTTCAACAACATTTCCGCCACGATATCCGACACAATGTTTGGATAACAATTCTTTGATTTTTAGAAAATCTCTTTCGACAGGTTTTGTTTGTGCGTTATAAGGAAGTGCGAAATGAACATTAATATTCAGTTCTTTTAACATCGCCGATGTTTTATTTTCATTTGATATTACTTTAAAACTCTTTCTTCCTCCTGCAAAATCTTTTGAACGATAATCTTTACCGTTATCAATAATTACATCTTTGGGTAAACCATATTCTTGAGCTGCATCATAAAAAGATTGAAAAATTAAATCTGAGTTTGGGTTTCCTGTTTGTAAAATCCAACCGAGCCATTTCCCTGATTTATAATCCCGCCAAACAGTAACCCACGGAAAAATCGGTTTATTATTGGAGTCATAACAAGCAACATCTATTTGTGCGTGATCAGACACACAAACCTGATTGCAGGTTATATTTGAATAATCTCTTTCAATATAATTTCCGTATTTTCTGTTCCAAGCGGATTGACCATATCTTGCAAGATAAATACTTTGTTTCGGAATATCCTTATCCAGCCTTCGTTTAAAAGCCATAAAACTTGGGAACTTGTCTCTGTCAACATCATCTTCTCTTAGGGCATAACCTAAAGTTAAATCCCAACAGGTTCTGAGAGACGGTGCACCTTCCACTAAATACAGATTTTTAAAATACTCAAAATATTTATCAGGAACGGAGGAGCCTATCAAATGCTGACCGTGCTTTGATAATAATCCTGCAACACCATATCTGAAATATCTTCTGCGCATTTTTATTAATGAAGGATACGATGTCGTGTATTCTTCGTTCTCGTCATTATTCCAATTTTCGACAAATTCTTCCAGAGCTTTGCCTTTAAGCCCTGCGGAAGCATCCAGAATCCGAACATATTTTTCTGCTTGCTGCTTTGCCCAAGATGGAACTTCTGAATACTTAATATCCAATAATGTATCTCCAAGATATTTATCCTGAGCGAATTGCGGCATTGATTTAAACATAATGAAATAGTTTGCACGTTTCCCCTTTTTTACTATTTTAAAAACGTATTCACCTTTTCTGCATTGTTTTTTAATGGTTTGCTCACTTAAACCTAGTACCTCAGCTGCCTTTTCTATATCCACCCACAAGTTTGTTTTATCTTTTACTGCTTTCATAAATATCTATTTTATCTCCGGCATTCTATGATTGGAATACTGCTTAACATTGTAAAGTACGATTTTTGTACAATTTATATTTCTACAATACTGTAATAACAGGGGTTTTGAATTTATTATTTTTTTATGCGAAATCACGAAAACTATTGTTGTTATTGTAATTAAGGGCAATTTTAAAATTGTCCGATTTTATACAAAGAAATGTTAAGCAATATTGACAGAAATTCTGTTTGTATATAATAGAGCTTATTTTCCCTATATTTAGTCAGATTTTTCCATTATACATTCTATCAAAATTTAAAAAAATAATATTACCCAACTGTCTTATATATTCTTATAAAATACATATATCAAACTTTAAGAACCTATTTTGCTATTATTTTTCATCATATCTCTACAAATAGGAGCTGGTATATATAAAAACACGAGGTAACAGATGACTATAACTTCAATATTTATTTTTACAGAAAATTTAAATTGCATATATAAAATGAGATTTTAAAACTATTTAGTTTTAAAATCTCATAATACTATTTTTAAAAATTTATTATTAATGACCTAAGCTTTCAAAAAAGTCCCTTACATTATCAAATGCTGTTTGCGTTTTATCCACTGCGTGCGCCATAACTTCTGTTGTGCTATCAATCGGATGTTTAATAAAATCCATTGCACTAGGCATATCAAAATTGTTTTGAGCACCCTCTAAATTTATATCAGGAACTTCCGGTGTTTTTGACGGAATTGGCATATCGTGTCCTAGTATTCCATTGCAATGCGGCCAAGCCTGTCCTGTCGCCAATACTGCTAATGTGCCTGTTGTAGCCGCTAAAACTGCGGCTTTAGGATTTTTTGCTAACTTTGTTAATACCGGTGTAGCACCATTAATTTTTGGAATCATTTTGCCTCTTACTTTCATTGGTTGATTGTGATTAATGTCCAAGACTTTCAAAAAAATCTCTTACATGTTCAAAGGTATCTTTTGCCTTATCTGCAATATGACCGAATACATCTACAATATTATCATTTGCTACCATATCTCCAAATGGAGTCATTTCAGAAGGATCAATATCCGAACTTACATTGACTTCCGGAACAGTTGGTTCTACCTCTATACGAGGAAGACTGCTCGGTTTTTCAGGATGCGGCCATACTTGATGAGTTGATAATACTGCTAGTGTTCCGACTGTCGCAGCAATAGCAGCTTTAGGATTTTTTGTTACTTTTGTTAAAATCGGCATAGCGTTGCTAATTTTTGGGATCATTTCTAATAACCTCCTATCTTAAAAATCATTATAATGTTAGGCTTGTATTTTTGTAAACATGATAAGTTCAAATACTTAATATATATTTACAATAGATTGCATTAAATAAAAAATTTTGATAGAATTTTTTCAAAGAAAATCTAGATTATTTATGCTTTCAATTCAACAAAATCAACCAAATTTATCTTTTAAAGCCGGACTTAATAAGGGTGTTGTTCAGTTACAACACACATTTGACTGCAAAAATGCTGAAAAATTTTTAAGTACACAAGGAATAGTTTCAAACTTTCAAAATAATAGAGCGATGGCACTATCTGCAAACATGGCGGTAAATATACTTAATTACTTAAACAGTGCATTTAATATGTTTAAATTCAGATCTCCAAGTATAAATGTATATTCAAAAGATAAACTCTTATTAGATTCTAACTTGTATCATTTTTGTATTCCGGAAAATAAAAAAGTATTGATAAATGAGCCTGAATTTAAACCCGCTGCAATTTTTTATTCAAATATTCCAAGTATAGAGGAACTTGATTTTCAAGCAGAACAAGCAAAAAAACAAGGATTAAAAAATACTAATCATTTTTTATCGGATATTATTCATGAAATGATGCACGCAATTTATTTGAATAAAATTTATGAAAAATATGGGTCTATGTCATTTGATATTCTAAAAGGTTTAGAAGGAAAAACTTTAAACGAGCGAGAAAATGAAATTGTTGGTAATTTATTGGGAGAATATGCAACAAATCCATTAAATCAATATCATGAGATTTTTGCTGATACTTTTACAAAATCAATTTGCGATTCATTATCTGCAACAGATATTTTACCTAAAGAAAACCCACTAGACAAGTTTCGAGAATATCCAAAGGAATTTATAGAAATTATAAAAAAAATTCTCAATGTGTAAAAAAGGAGTACATTATTTATAGTGATAATATGAATATTTGTTAAAATTATAATTTACAATTAATCAATTGCGTGATAGAATTTTGTAAAATATAATCACATATCAGTCTAGGGATTCAACTATCAGATAAGTACAAAAATAAGTTACATTCAAGGGTTGGTGTATCATAATGAAAGTCCCACACATAGAACAACTATATGGAAGTTTAAAACATATACCCAAGTCAGAACTTGATGTATTAAGTTCAGTTTCTTTGCCAACAAATTTGGCAACTGTCATAGAACACGCACCTGTTCAAGATACATTCACAGGTGCAACATCTTTGCTTGAACACACTTCAACATTAGAGCATAGTGCTGTTTTAAGCGATACTTTAGCCGGTGTTACGGACGGAATTTATGGTTTATCATTACTAACAAGACTTGTTGAGCCAATAAAAGATTTAAAAAAGGGTAATTTTTCAGCGGCAATAAAAAGAACTGCCGTAAATGTTGTTGATGTCGCTGCACTAAAAATAAGAATGGTTTATGGCGGTTTAGGTGCAATTAGAGGACTTATTGTAAAAATGCGTGGTTCTGATACACCGGATGCCGGTTTTGTAAAAGGCTATTTCTATGCAATGAGACACTGGGGTAAAAATCGTAGAAACGTAGAGAAAGCGGTTATTAGTCCTAAACAGTTTTGGAAGGATTTGGTAAATGATCCGGAAAAAATGGCATACGAGGAATATAACAAAGCACGTGAAGAATGGCTACAAAAAAATGTAGATCAGATACTGATTTCAAGTGAAAAAAACAAAGTCGCAATTGACACTTGGGGACAAACAAGAATACAAATGCTACAAAATTCACATGAACAACTAGACCAAATGATTGCCAGAGAAACTGCTATTCAACAAATGTGCCAACAGGGTGCAAGAAGTTATGTTGATTCTAATGCTGAGTTAATAGGCAAATTACAGTCACTAAAGACATTACAACAAAATTTATTTAGTAATTACAGTAGTTGCATGAACGAAATTAAAGAAACAATGAATTCTATGTCTAAAGACAGTGAAGAATTTAAGATTATGCAAGATATTAAAGATTTTTCTCAAAAATATTATGAGGAAGAATGCAGTGATATAAATGCAACAATAGAACTTGCTGATAAAATTATAAAATTTAACGAAATACTGTATAAGAGAACATCGCAAACCGGTTTTAACCGCATTGCGGGATATGATAATATTAAACAACTATTGAAAAATAAATTTCTGTTGCCTGTTCAAAAATTTAATGCCGGAAAAACTGTAGAGTTGCCAAATATGATTTTGTTATACGGTCCAAAAGGTTGCGGAAAAACATTGTTTAGTAAAGCTATTGCTGATGAAACAAAGTGCAATGTTATAAATATTGAACTTACTTTGGACAATAAACAAGATTTTCAAAATTTAGAAAAAGCTATTGATACCGCAAAAAACAAATATAATAAAGAAGGTATATATTCTATTATTCATATTGATGAACTCGACGGTTTTATTTCAGATGAAACATACAAACCAAAGGAACTTCAAAATATAGTAAATTCATTATCAGATAATTATTGTACAATAGTTGCTACAACAAATTATCCAAACAAATTAAATCAAAATGTTATTCCTAAAAATAAGAATGAGAAAATTTATATAGAGCCTCCGAACAAAACTAATATTCAGGAGGTTTTAAAGTATTACCTTGAAGACTTTGCAGATTCTGATATTGATTACAGACAACTTTACGACATAATTCAAGTAAAAATCGGAAAAGATTTATATAGCAATGCACAAATCGCAGAGGGTATTGTCAATGGAATAAAAGAAACTCTTGCTGATACAAATAAAAAAATAAATCAAGAATATATAGAAGATATTATTTTAAAATTAGAACCTGATATATCAAAAACAAATATTAAAGAATATAAATAAAAGAAAGGAAACAATATGCGAATTGAGCCTGTCGAAAATCAAAACTATAGAAAAGTTACATTTAATTCAAAAATGAATTTTTTGAAACCAATGTTTAAAGCGGGGGCTTCCGATGAATTATTAACAACAGCCGCTGAACATGCGGGAAATGGTGACCATACTTTAGGTTGGGCGGCAGGATTTTTAGCATTATTGGGTACCGGATGGGCATTACTTAGAGGTCATAAATCAAGTGTAGATAAAAAACTTGCACAGGCGGAAAAAGAAGCAGCGGAGAAGTTGAAACAAGAAGCGGAAGCCAAATTAAAACAGTTAAAAGAAGAAAATGATGCATTATCAAAACAATTAGATGAAATAAATAATAAAATCCTTGGCACAAATACAACTAAGCCAACCGGTCACACAAGTAATAGCGGTCATTCTTCCGGTAGTAATCGTGGAAATGGCAGCACTGGTGGCGGTGGGTCAGGCAGAACCAATCATTCAGGAGGTGGTGGTGGAACAAGTTCTAACACTGATAGAGCCGGCAAAACAAAACCTATAGTTGGAACATCAAAACCAACAGGAAAGCCAAATAGTAGTTCTGCTGATGAAACTATTCAAGAGTTAGAAAATTGGAACAGGGGTTATAATGAACGTTTAGACCAACTTGAGCAACAAATTGTTGATACGAAAGAAACAAGGGAAGTTCTTTCAACATCTGCAAGACTTGCACAAATTGATGCAACAAAAAGTTTTGACAGAATAAGGGGGTATGAAACTCAAAAAGATTTTTTAACTAAAAAATTTATATTGCCTTTAAAAAACAATAAAAAATCTATACCAAATACAATATTAATGTATGGTCCTAAAGGCACTGGTAAAACATCTTTTGTCACAGCAGTTGTAGATGAAACTGGATGTAACAGAATATCGTTAATAAGTTCTTTAAATGAAAAAGAAGATATTGCTGCTTTTAGCGAAGCATTAAAAAAATCAAAACAACATTACGAAAAGACAGGAAAAGAAACTATTATTCAGATAGATGAGGTGGAAGGATTTTTTGCCGGAAGTAATAGTTCTATTAAGGAATTTTCTGATTTAATAAATACCGCTTCTGATAAATATCACGCAACAATATTTGCAACAACAAACCACCCGCAAGAAATTGACAATCAGATTCTCCAAACTGTAAAACTTGAAAAAATGCTTATACCACAAGCGAATAAAAAAGATATTGAAGAAATTTTAAAATTTGTACTCAAAGATTTTTCTGAATCAACTGTTAATTATAATGAATTGGCAGATTTAATAATTAATAGAGCCGGAAAAGATGCATATAGTAATGCAAGAGTCTATAATATGGCACGAGATTTAGCCGCAAAAAGTGCAAACGATGCTTTAAATGCAAAAATAAAACAACAACAAAGTTCTAGCATAAAGCAATTAACACAACAAGATATTAGAAATGCTATTATGCAAAAAGACTTTGTACCCGATATAAAAAAAGAAACACTTGAAAGTTTTTCAGAATTTTCTATTAATGGCAGAGGTCGCATAAATGCAACAGGCGAACAAGATAGCATTGAAGAATTATTACAATGGCAAGAAGGTTTTAATTCTCGAATGGATGAACTTGAACGCACGACAAGAGAATCGCAAGAAATTATAGAATTAAATGCAACTAAAAATTTACTTGCACAATTAAATAATATTAGAAGTTTTGCTCGTATTCAAGGTTATACAGAACAAAAGAAATTTATATCTGATAAATTTTTGCAACCACTGAGAAACAATCAACCTTTACCAAATACAATATTAATGTATGGACCTAAAGGTACTGGTAAAACTTTATTTATCAAAGCAGCAATAGAAGAATCCGGTTGTAATCAGATATCTTTGAATAGTTCATTAGATGAATTAGAAGATTTGAAAGCATTTAAAGAAGCTGCTGATAAAGCAAAACAGTATTATGAAAAAACAGGAAAAATAACAATTATCCAAGCTGATGAAATTGACGGAATTTTTGTAGGAAGTTCGGAAACAATAAAAGAATATCAAAATATTATTAATGATTTATCTAATAAATATCACGCTGTGTTGTTTGCAACAACAAATCATCCGCAAAGGATTAATAAAAATATTATAAATACTTCCAAATTTGAAAAAATGCTAATTTCTCCGGCAGGGAAAGAAGATATTGCCGAAATCATGAAATTTGTATTAAAAGATTTTTCTGAATCAACAATAAATTATGATAAATTGGCTCAAATGATTATATCTAAAGCCGGCGAGAATGCTTTTAGTAATGCTAGAATATATGATAAAATGCATGATTTTGTTACATCAAGAGTAGATAACGCTCTTACTCAAAAAATTAAGCAAAATAAGAAAGCAACTTTCAGTAAAATTACAGAACAAAACATTATTAATTTGATAATCGATAAAAACTTTACACCAGATATATCAAAATCAACACTAAGCGAATATAAGAATATATTTTAATAATTGAAAGGAAATAAAGAAATGAGAATTAGCCCAATCACCTCTGTAACTGTTAACCAAACAAGAACAACAACCAACCACTCTTATCCTGTCAAAAGGAGTCAAATTACGTTTGGTATATCAGAACATGAAAGACGTATTGAAGAAAAAGTAAAAGAAAAAACTAAAGATATGAGTTGGGTAGAAAGAAACTTGTTAGGTGGGAAATCAAAAGCCAGAACTTCTGCTGAAAGAGAAGTAGAAAAGGAAGATTTGGCAAGAGATAAGGAATTGCTTGTGCAAAAAACAATTAATGAAGAAACTAAAAAACGTGTTGCGGATCAAATGGCATTTGCAACTAAAATTGAACAATTAAGACAACAAGACACTGCTAGAATAGCAGCACTGGAAGATGCTCAAAGAGGGCATATACAATGGCAGAGGGAAATGTATGAATCCTCACAGCAGACTACTAGAATGATAAGTGAACAAATATCAAGCTTTGCAAATATTATGAAAGAAATGCAAGCAATGAGGTCTGAATCTGAAAGAACAACACAAGAATTAATAAAACAACTGATTGAAGCTAAAAATACTAATAATAAAAGTATGGAAGAAGAACTCAACCGAATGAAAGATGAGTTAAGAAAAGAATTTGAGCAAAAATATAAAATAAAAGCAGAAGAAGCCGAAAAAACTAAGCACATGGATGAAATGTTTAGAAAAATGCACGAAACAAATGCCGGAAAAGGTTTTGGTAAAGTTGGCGGTTATCAAAAAGAAAAAGACGTATTAATTACTCAAATAGGAAACTCAATTATATCAGAAAAAAGCGGACAACCTACAGAGATTCCTAATGGGATTTTATTCTACGGTCCAAAAGGAAATGGAAAATCTTTATTTGCTAGAGCATTTGCAGAACAGCTTGGGTGTCATAATGTAAAGATAGAATTAGATATTGATGAAGCAACTAATTTAAGAAATCTTAAAGAAGCTGCAAAGAAAGCACAAGAAAATTTTGAAAAAGACGGAACTAGAACTATTATAAGAATAGAAGAATTTGATGATTTTGCACCAAAAAATTCAAGAATAGTTGCACCTCTCAAATCATTTATGGATGATGTATCACAAAAATATCATGCTACTATTTTTGCTACAACCAATTTCCCTGAAAACATTGATGACATATTATTAAGAAATGGTCGTTTCAGTGTAAAAGTACCGCTGGCACCAGCAAATAAATCAAATACGACAGATATAGTTAAACATTATGCAGAAAAATTCGCAGATGCAACAGTTAATTATGAAAAAATTGCAGAAGAACTTGTAAGTGTTCAACCAAATGAAGCATACAGCAATGCAAAAATTGAAACTATAATAAAAGGACTTATTTCTGAAATTACTGAAAAAGGTAAAAAAACATTCAGTCATACTGAATTGTTGGGTAAAATCAAAGAATTTGGTGCTGATATTTCAAAACAAGCATTAGAAAAGTTTGCAGACCAAATTATATATATGAGAAAGATATAGGAAGGTGTGTAATGAAAATAATTCCAGTAAATAATTATAGATATAATCATATTTCTAATTTAACTAAATACCCAAAGCAAAACAATATTACTTTTGGACATTACTTAGATGATGAAATGTATAACAAGCAATCAAGGCTTGCCACTGTAGAATCAGATATACGAAATGTTGACGAACGTATATGGAGTGAAAACAGAGACTTTGAATGGGAATCTTCATCACTGGATTCACAAATAGATAGTGCTGAAAGTAGGTTGGATGAAACAGAAAGACGTATTAGTAAATTACGTGATAGAGCAGATAGTAAAGAATCTTATATTGATAGTCTTTCAAGTGAAGGATATAGGCTACAGCAAAAAGCTAAAAGAAATTTAGGCACAATTAAAAGCTTAGAAACAGAAAAACAAAATACGGTTAAACAGTTGCAAGAATCCAATAAAACACTACAAAATGCACTAGCAGAAGAATTTAAAACAAAATCTGAACAGATAGAAAATGAATTCAAAACAAATGCAGAAGAAATGCAAAAGGGTGTAAAATCGTCATTGATACAAAAAGTTATTAACCCAATAATTGATTCTGTAGAAGGTAAAGAAGAGGATCTTCCTTCAAGTATTTATATTAAAAATTCATATGATGTAGCCGAACCTCTTTTTTCATGGTTAGTAAAACAAACCGATTCTAACTATGCAAAAATTAATACAGCAGAATATTCAGATAAACAAGAAGTTTTTTCATTACTTAAAAAAATATCTTTTTTAGCTTCAAGAAATTATGAAGAAACCGGAAAGAGAACATTTACACTAATTTCAGGGTTTGAAAATATAATATCATCACTAAAAGATAATGAAAGTATAAAAGAATTATTTTTGAATGCAGAAAAAATGTATCACAACATAATAGTTGTAATATCTAAAATTCCTTATTTAGAACTATCCCCAAAAATCAAATTTTCAGATGTAGTAACAGTTGAAAAGAACTTTTTAACAGATAAAAAACTCGGTAAAGATAGTTTAGTAGAATTTGTTTCTAAACATCAATATACCGGTGAAAATTTATTATCAAAAATAGTTAGAAAATAGAGGTTTAATATATGTTAATAAACAAAATAAATTGTATAAATAATTCTCAATCATTTAAAGGTTATTACGAAAGGGTGCGTGATTTAGAAGATCGTAGTAGTTTTTTTAGTTCAGATTATTGGAATGCTGAAGAAATTATTGAAAGACGCATGAGAAGTGAAATTAATGATTTGGAAAGGCAAATCGCACAAAAAGAAACTCAATTACGATATAGGGAAAGTGCAGAGAGAGATGCAAAAAGTAATCATTCAAGCATTTTATCATCTAAAAGGTCACGTTTATCAAGAATTCAAAGTCAGATAAACTATAATGAAAGAACTGTAATACCGGGAATAAATAGAACTCTAAGTTATTTAGGTTCACAGGGCGGGCAGTTATCAAGTGCAAATTCTTCCGCTCGCAGTACCTTATCTCAACAAGAGTCAAATATAGATAGTTTAAAAGCGGAAACAGAAAATTTAAAAACTCAAAATAAAGAATTCCAAAAATCACTAAGACAAGACGCGGAAAAAAAGATTGAAACTGTAAAAACTGAATTTAAAAGTAAGTTATCGGTTATAGCTGATAATATTAACAATTCTATCAAAAAACCGGACTCTATAATGAAAGAAATTAATGCTCCTAAACCAAACGGTTTTGGTAAAATTTCGGGATTTACAGATGTCAAAAAAGCTATAATTGCGGCAATAGGCCAATTATTAGTCTTAGAAAAAAATGGTAAAACAATTGATGTTCCAAATGGAATTCTATTATATGGTCCTGATGTTAATAACAATAGTGATTTTGCAAATGCAATCGCTAGACAATTTAATACTAAATCAATAATTTTAACATCCAACGGCAGTGAAGCAGAACGTTTTAATAGGGTAAAAGAAGCAAGTATAAAAGCAAAGAAAACTTTTGAAGAAGGTTACGGTAGAACATTAATTATTATAAATAAATTTGAAGAATTTGCACCAAAAGGTTCACGCATGATTGGACCGCTTAAAAGTTTTCTCGATAATGTATCAAAAGATTCTCACGCAACTATAATAGCAACAACCGAAACGCCGGAATTATTGGACGATATATTATTAAGAAGTGGTCGTTTTGAATCCAAAATAGCAATTCCCGCAATGGCTGAAAATGACATATTGTCTATTATAAAAAGATATTTGCCATTAGAATTGATTGATAGTATTAACTTAACATCATTGTCTGAATTAATAGAAAAGGCAAAAAATGGTGGTGCATATAGTGTCAATATGTTGAAATCATTTATAAAATCTTTTAAGACACCGGAACAGATTAAAGATTTGATTGCTGATATCAAACCGGAACAAATACAAAAATTTAGACGACAAATAGAATACATTAAACATATTTAATAAATAAAAAATAGGGAATAAAGTTTATTCTCTATTTTTTTACAAAAATTATGATTTTGGCTGTTCAATATTAATATCTGGTATATCTGAATCCCCACTGGACTTTCCATTTTTTTTTGCCTTTTCAAGAGCTTCTTTTTGTTTTTTTATTTCTTCTTCGAGTTTTTTAGCTTTTTCTTCTGCTTCTTTTTTTAGCTTTTCAGCAAGTTCTTTTTCTTTTTGTATAGCTTCTTTTTTTGCTTTTTCTTCAACTCGTATTTTATGTTCAACAGCTATGTCGGCAACAAGAGCCAATATTAAAGCACCTATTGCAACATATGTCCAAATGTTTTTTTTCTTTTTTTTCTTTTGAGGAGCATTTTGTTCAGAAACAAATTCGTCGGCAACTAGTTGATTACTACTAACTGTTTGATTATTGCTTGATTTGAAAGAAATTTTTTGAATAGATTTTATAGTCGAATTAATCGCATTAATATTCATAATTTCCTTTCCTATTTAAGTTGTTGATTTAGTACAGTTATATTAAAACCCCTAAAAAGATTTTTTGCTGGTTTATAAAAGCAAAAATCAGTAAACTACAGTATTATTATAATATAAATGTTTATTTTACGAAATATTATATGTAATAATTTTTAACAAAGAAAAAGAAAAAATTGGTTTGTAATAAATCTATTGCCAAACTCAATATTGCTATTAAATTATTTATCACGTTTATTCAAATATATATTATACTTTATTACTAATTGCTAAGAATCATTTCTTCTATCATTATCAAATCCGTCTTTGATTTTTTTAATCGGTACTTTTTGCCGATCTAAATCATTTTATGTTCCTTTTTGTCACTAACATTAATCGATTGCAACCGAAAATTTTTGTTTGTGTCGAAATGATAAGTTTGATATTCTAACCCTGTTTAAAATATGTTTAATATCCATTCATCATACGTTTACAAGTTTTATTAATTGTTCATACAATTCAAGAAAGTCTTTATTTCTTCGCCAAAGAGTTTCAGCAATTTTATATTCCAAATTATGCACATTCTGATTATGAGTAAGGCTGCGTGAAATGTAGCAATAAATTGTTGTAAAATCTGCTTTATCCTTTGCGGTTAAAGGTTTATCGTTTTTGCTTTTTAGCAGATTTTTTGAAATAAAAACCTGTCCATCGTAAAAATATAGATAAACTTCTTTATTGAAAAATGTTCTGTGTCGTGCGTTTTGAGGCTCTTTGGGATAATAATTATCCAATAATTTTTCTGTCTTTCATAAATTAAAGTACGAAATATCGTATAAAATTTTTGCACCTGCGGTTCACCGATGGATAAAATATGCGAAACTTTGGTCGTAATAATTGATTCACAAAAACACCTTAATAGAAAGTCGATTGAGGCTTTTGGATAATATTTAAAAATCGGATATTGATCAGAAATATTTTGTTTCTTTTGGTAAGAATAAATATTATTTTCAAGCGATAATTTATTCTCACAAATCAATTCATTTAAAATAGGCAACAAATTATCCGCAGGGATTTCCGAGATTGTTGCAATTTCATCAAGCGAAAACTTGTTTAGCCGTTTGCAAAGTTGTAATATTCGTTTGTCTTGGATTATTGACGGTTCAAAATCTTTGCACTCCATTACGAATTACCTCCGGCAATTCTGCATTTCGTTAGATTTTTCACAGGGACGAGCTCGCTCACTACGTTCGACTCCGCTCTTGTCAAAATCCGCCGCTCATTTAGTATGCTCCTTAAATTTTCTTCGTTAAGTTCCTTAATTTCATTCGTTTTAGCCATTTTTTCGATTTTGTTAATTAGTTTTACTATCTGCCGGAATTGATTATGCCTTGTCGCAAGATATTCTAAACCGTCAGGTGTAATCGGGATTTCTGATAGTTCAGATATAATTTGCTTTATATCCTGAGACTCATAACTTTCAAATTTGTATACTTTATAAATCCTGTATTTCAGGTGTGGATATTTGGATAATTTCTTATCTATATTTGCCATCCCGACAAGTACCATAGGACAACCTGATCTGTCATGTAAATCCCTTAAAATCTAAATCACATTATTATTTATTAGATAATCAACCTCGTCAATGATTATGGTTTTCGGGTTTTGCCTTAATTTATTTTCAATCATATTAAAAGTTTCTTGCGAATGCCAATAAGGTTCTTCTCCGAGTTCCTCCGCTATTTCCGATAATAACCACCGAACGGACATTCCTTTTGTTGCTCTTACATACACGCAGTCATTTTTGAATGTCCACCATTTAATTGTTTCGGATTTTCCTAAACCATAATCACCATATACAAGAGCAATTTTAGGTATATTTAGAGGAAGCGATTTCAATTCTTCCATAAACCCTACAAATTCTTTGACATTTTTTGTTTTTACAAATTTTTTGTTCATAATTTAGTCCTCATATAGATTAATAAATTCATCACTTCTAATATAGTCAGCAAGCCACTTACGTTGTTCGGGATTAGTGCAGCCATGTTGCATTAACCACTCATATTTTTCATAATTTGATGAAAATATCGGGATATTCATCTGCGTTTCACGCTCGGTCAATTTATGTTTTTTTACCGTTTTTTTCTGCCCTTCTTGGTTGCTCGCAATAAACGGGCACGCTGATGCTTCAGCCCTCTGCTTGCAATCCGCAAATTTTTCTATTTTAATAATATTTTCATTAGGTTCTATTTCTAAAACCTCTATTTTTTCAGCAGGAAAATATTTTAGAAATTCCTTTTTTGCTTTATTAAACTGCCGTTTTTGTTTTGGATTTGCTGCTTAAATTCTTCCATATCTTTAACTGTTCCAAGATGATTTGCCATAGGATGCACTTTTTCAACTTGTTTGGCGATGCATAAAAATTCCCCCTTAACCGAATACACGTACACTTTTGTTAAATCAAAAAGCGAGTAGCGGATAAAAACTTTTTCTCTTAAATCAATCAGAAAATCGTTTCTGAAATGAAGTCCTAAAAATGTTATCTCGCCTCTGTTTATTGTTCTGGCTTCGGTTTTCATCATCAAATCATTTAGGATATTTTTATCAATTTCTTGTTTTTGAACTGTATTTAAACATTCCTTGATTGTCATTTGACTATCGTTTGGGCAGGGTTTCAAGTTATGATAATCAATCCAACAATCAATATATTTTATAATTTCATGAACTGTCGGAATATAATTTTCCGTCATTTTGCGGTGTAAATCTCTGTGTAACTTTTCACCACGTTTCATCCAAGCCGGTTTATTTTCAATACTTGAACCGCAATAAGATATCATCATTTTTTCAAATTCTTCCTGAAATTCTCTGAAAAACCGCTCAATAACTTTGGCTCTTGCATTATACGGTTTTGCAAAAACTGATTTTATCCCTAAACTTGCATAAACTCCGTTAAAGCCCTCCTCCTCAAAGTCACAATTTTGGAAGAACCTCGACTTAAAGGCTTTGCCATTGTCTTGGTAAACAACTTTCGGAATCAAATCAAGATTAATAATTGCGTTTCGTAAAGCAGATGCAATACATTGAGTATTTTCTGACATCATTATTTCATAACCGACAAGTGCTGTAGACTTCCAATCTAAAAAACCGACAAGAGTTGCTCTCGCCGGTTTTCCTGTTAACGGATCCAAGACTTGGAAGTTTAATTTATGTCCGTCTGCCACAAAAATATCCCCAACCTCAATTTTAGAAATATCTCTTTCAAGATATGCTTCCACATTATCGTGGTATGCTTTCTTTCCGTCTCGTGCATAAGTCCATAAATCAAAGTGAGTATTTTTGAAATGTTCCGCAAATCTTTTGAAGGTTAAATCGCAAGGCAAATCTTGATATCCGCATTTTATTTTCAAATATGCTTTTGTAAGTTTTATTGCTTTGCCAAGTTTTAATCGGTGCGGATGCAATAAAAATGATAATAAAACCTTTTGCATCGTGTCATCAAGAATTGTATTATATTCCATTGCTTTAGAATATTTATAATTCGGTGCTAAAACTTCTGCAGATTCACTTTGTTTATATTTACTAATCCACCGATGCAGAGTTCCGATTGAAATATTACCGACATAATTATGTAATTTAGGAAGATATTGTCCGAGATTAAATAATTCTAAAAATACGGCATCAGCCTCTTTATTAGTGCGATATTTTGACCTGAAGTTTAGAGCAGCTTTAACAATATCGCATCGTGCAAGTGCTGTCATTTTCGCACTCTCGGATTCAAAATTTTGTGGCTGACAATTTGCCGGAACGAGTGCTGTCGTTCCTGAGTACATCTGCGATAAAATTTCCTGAACATCAGCCTCTAATGTTGAATATAATATCTCGTAAGTTTCGCCACCGTTGACTTTTACTTTCCGAGCAATATATTTACTGTTAGGTTTATTTATTTCTAACCTTAATGCTCGGTTACTTGTTAACCCTTTTGCTTTTGCCACGTCATTAATATTTACATAAAAATCGTTATTCATCGTACTCACAGAATAACTCTGTGTGTGGAACAATGGAACACCACTTCCGAGCATTGTGTCGGTTTTGTAACAACAAAAAAGCCGGGGTATAAAACCACCGGCTTTTGGAATTAAGAATAATTCTTATTTAGAAAGCAAAGATTTGAATGCTTTTCCTGCTGAGAATGATGGAACATTTTTAGCAGCGATTTTAAGTTCTTTTCCTGTTTGAGGGTTACGACCTTTTCTTGCATCTCTGTGTTTTCTTGAGAAAGTTCCGAAACCGACTAAAGTGATTTTTTCGCCTTTCTTAACTTGAGATTGAATAGTATCAATAGTAGCTGATAAAATCATTCCTGCTTCTTTTTTAGAAACTTTTGTCTTTTTTGAAATTTCTGAAATTAACTCTTCTTTGTTCATGATAAATCCCCTTTCTTATAACACCCCTTTATTATAGCAGTATTCAGGATTTTGTAAAACACTTTCATGATAATATATCTATATAGGAGTATGATATGAAAAAGATTTTTATTTGCTTACTAGTACTTTTTTGCATGATATTTAATAGCAATAATAATGTTTATGCTGCGAAAACACAGCCATTAACAGAAGAACAACAAAAAGAAGTCAATGCTTTTGCCGGCTATATTGAACACTTAATGGATATTAAAAGTTATTCTTGGGCTTGTGCAACTGCTTATGAATTAACTCGAAGATATCCAAATGAACCAGTCGGATATTTTTTACTAGGAACAGCTCGTATGGATTCAGGATATTATGAGCCGGCAATAGTTGCGTTTAATGACTGTTTAAAAGTAGATAAAAAATACTTTGATGCATATATCCACAGAGGTTTATCAAATTATCAAATGGGGAAATATAAAGAAGCTGAAAAAGATTACAACAGAGCATTAAGATTAAGCAATGCTACTAAATATGATAAAGCTCTTGCTTACGCAAACAGGGCAATGGCAAAATATCACAATGGAGATTATAAAGGAGCAATCAAGGATTTTAATACAATAATAAAAATTACTCCTGATCTTAAAACTATTGATTCCGTATATTATAATCGTGGTTTATGCCGATATCATTCAGGCGATATAGCCGGAGCAGAAGCGGATTATAATAAAGCAAAAGAATTAAATCCTAAATCTAAATATATTTATTATGATAAACAAGACGATAAAAATAAAAATTCTAATAAAACAAAAATTTCTTAAAATTAAGCGAAAAATAAATTAAAAAATTTGCCTTAAAATTTCAAATTACCTTTACCAAATTCTCAAACTATACCAAAATTCTCAAACTATATCTAAAACACAGGTATAGCAATAGTTTTTCAAAATTCCTTTCAGGGAATTTTGTTTACCAAAAGAGGTAATTTGAGGTAGTTTGAGAATTTTATTTTCAAGAACTTCCGACCGCTAGAATATAATGTTTATGGGGTATTAGAGCCAATTTTAAAAGTTTACCAAAATCTCAAACTATCAGTGTAAAAGAACAGGCGGTTTGAGTACTTTGAACAGTCAGTATGATGTTCGGAGCCCATGGGATTCGAACCCACGAGCATATATTTTTAATTTATCTTTTTACTAAATCCTCCAAGTTTAATCTATTACACAATCAGATTAACTCTTGTCGGCAACAATATCAACTAGCCATTCGGCTAATTTGCTGTCTAATTTTTGGACAATTTTTTGTAACAAATAATTCATAATTATCCAAATTTAAGCAATTTTTGAACAAAAAAATACTTTATATAGATATACAGGGGACTTTTAGGGAATAATATATGCTTGCAAGTAAAGTTTTAAAATTTATATTACCACATACAGCGTCTATGAGAGCATTAAAAGCTAGACCTATAGAGAACATTTTGCAAGAAATAAAGAACTTGAGACCTGTTCGTAATGTTGGCGAAGAAGCCAAAATGTTTGTAATGGAACAACCAACGAGATTTAAACAATTTTTCAGACATAACTATACACCTGCGTTAGAAGATATGGGTTGTATGAGTGGAGTTGGTGAGCAAAAATGGAAATTATTAGAACAATTGTGTTCAAGAAACGGTTTAAAAGTAAAAGATATTGGTAGTATAGCAAGATATGATACTGAAACTGTAAAATTCTTACAAGAATTGCCAGATGAAAAATTGTTAAAGCTAAGAGACTTTATAAGGATGAAAGACCCTCATTGTGAATACTTCCAAGCAGTAAAATCTGATACATTAAAAGTATTATCAGAAATGGAACAACCGCAATTAGATTTTGTAAAAAAATACTTGCAAATTGAAAATAGAGGATTTCAGGTTTTCAATGATAAACAAATTGTAACTCTTGCAAAACATGGGTGTAATGAACAACAAATCAACAGACTTATATTTGACGGTGGTCTGTATGGTGAAAGTATTGTGGAAGCAACAGCAGTTAAGGATTTGAATATTGATAAACTTATTCAGGAAATTAACAAAGCAAAAAAAGCATATGGTAAGAATTTTAAAAGTGCACATGTTCTTCATAATGATTATAATCCGCACAGCTTCTCGTTAGGGATTACTGACCATAACGGCAAAGCATATTTAAAAACTTTTGATAAAGATTTTAATATCATCAGTGAAGAACAATTATTTATTGAAAGTATTAAAAATGGTCAAAGGTCTGTTTCAAGAGCAGGTACACAAAATATTACACATAGAGAAGAATTACAAGCCCTCTTAGATGATGAAAATGCCATTGTTACTTTAAAAAGAATATCAAAAAAGGGTAACTTACAATCTGATGTAACATTACAAGCTAATTGGGTTGAATCAAGGAAACTTCCAACACAAGCAGTATTGCATAAATCTCAAGTAGTTAGTGAAGAAATGTCATTTATAGGTAAAAATGGTGAGCAACTTGTAGAAACAATGGTACCGTCAGAGGTTGAAGGTGTATATAGAATTATACAAAAAGCACCTAACGGAGCTGTAAAAGTTCTGGGAGACGCTAAAATTGACCCCAAAACAGGTATTAAAACAATTACTAAAAATATGGAGTCTTTAAATGGAACTACAACAAATAAAGTTATAACAATTCAACCGAATGGTAATATGTCTCTCACATACATTGTTAAAGATGTAGAGGGAAATGTTTTGATGAACAGGCAATTAACACACACTTTTGTAAGTCCTACTGAGGCTATATCTAAAGTTAATGGCAATACTTACAGAATAACTTACTCTACTGATAAAATTTCTGTACTTAATTCTCAAAATGGTAAAGTTACAGATATTAATCTCACAGAGATACTTAAAGACTGTACACCTGAACAAAAGCAGGAAATGATGGCTGTTTTGAAACAAATGTCAGGTGAAAATTTGTTACATATAAACGATAAAGTCAAAAATTTCAAAGTTATTGATGATTTGTTAGGCTCCTGTGCTTGTTATGCAGGGCAAGATGTTGGAGTAATTGCAACAGGCGGTAATCAATTTGTAACAAATCATGAGTTATATCATCTCATAAGCCAAGCTGAAAATGTAAGGAATGCAGATAAAATTTTCAACTTGCCTAAATATGTTAGAAATAGAATTTCAGATACATATCAAAAAGAATTGAAGTTGTTTTTAGAGCATTTTCCAGAAGCTCAACGAAATCATGTTAACTACTTCACAAATCAATTAAATCCTGTTACTTCAATAGAAGAAACAATTGCAGAAGGTGGAGCTGCACTAAATACATATAATAATCTGTCTTTATTCTCGATTAGAACAGAATATTTAGAAAGGTATTTTCCTGAAACTATCGCACAGATTGAAAAAGCAACAGCTTATACAGAACCTCATGTTCTTCCTGAATCCAAAAAGATATTTTCTGGAATGGTAAGTTTAGACAAAATATCAAAAAAAATGCCAGATTTAAGCAAAACTCCGCTAGGTAAATTACCAAACCAAAATAAAACACTTTGTGTGGCATAATATAAATTTGATTATTATAACAATTTTTCAAATGTGACTTTTCCCAAATAATCAAACTAACCGAAATAATCAAACTAAATGCCAAATTAAGCTATTATTGGATTTGAGGTGTAAAATAATGGCGAACAAAAAGAGTAGAAAAAGTCACATTTCGTCCAGTTTGATTTTTCTTTTTTGCAGAACTTCCGACCGCCCAAACCCCTATAAATACTAAAACACACAAAAAAAATCAAACTAACTGAAATAATCAAACTACTCAAAAAAATACAATCAGAAAAATTACAGCAAAATAACACTCGGTTTGAGAAGAAAGAACACTATGTTTGATAATCGGACAAGGTGGAATCCGAACCCATGAATTTTAGCACTTGAATATGATATCAATATATGATATCATATTAGTATGAGTCAATTTGATAAACTTATTCACAAAATTCTTGATGAAAAAGATATTACATATCAAGAAGCAGAAAAAGTTCTTTTGTATCTTGGTTATATTGCAAGAGCACCAAAAGGTGGCAGTTCGCATATAACTTTTACAAAATCACCAAATCAAATTATTACTCTGGTAAGAACGCAAAAACCACTTAAAAAATATTTAGTACGACTAATTAAGGAGGCTATTGAATATGACAAGCAGTATTGATTACTACATGAACTTAAATTGGACATATCGTTTTGAATGGTCTATTGAAGACCAATGTTATATTGCAACAATAGCCGAATTGAAAGGTTGTGTTGCAGATGGCGCAACTATTGAAGAAGCAACTCATCAGATAAAGGATGCATTGGAATCTTATATTTCTGCTTGTTTAGAGGCAGGATATAATATTCCTGAACCTTTAAAACCTTCTGATTACAAAGGTCAAATTCCATATAGAACAACTTCCGAAAAACATTATAAATTAGCACAAAGAGCAAAATCTACAGGAAAAAGTATAAATTCAATTATTGATGAAGCGACAGATTTGTTTTTAAGAGAAACTGCCTAAGTTAAAATTCATCTTCTGCCATAAGTCTTAGTATGCGATATGTTTTTTCCAGTTGTTTGTGATTAGGCTTAATTTTATCTATATATGTATAGATATCAGCAAGTAATTCCTTATCGTCTTTTAAATGTTCATATGTAAACAAAATATCAGCAGGAATATTTAAAGCAGCTAATATTTTATCAAGTGTTTCTGCCGTTACAAAATTTTCCCCTGATTCAATTCTACATAAATTACGAGGAGTTATGTCTATTATTTCAGCAAACTGTTCTTGAGTGAATCCGCGCATTTTTCTTAATCGTTTAACTTTTTCTCCAAGTAAGTTTTTAATATTCATGACAACTACCTTTATTACACGTCTGTTTATTATTAAAATCTGACGTTTAATATCATGATATATTAAGTTTTGTAAACCTGTAATGGCTCGTTACGACGGTATTTTATAAAATATTATCTTTTGAAGACATAATTTTAGGCAATTTTTGAAGAGAAAAATACTTTATATATGTATCAAAACAATTAAAGTATTACACGAGCAGAAAAGGAGAAACATTATGGGTATTCAAAAAACACAAAATTTACAACAATCAGAGAAACAACCAGCTTATAGAGTTTTGCATCAATTAACAGAAACGGAAAAACAAGAAGGCAGTATCTTTGTGAAAACAAATAATAAAATGAATGTCACATACAAAGATTTTAATGGAGATGGTTTTATTACAGAAAATGAAGTATATAAAATTGAAAATTATATGTCATATACATCAGCAAATCAAAACCAAATTACTGTTATAGAGGAACGTATAGATGATAATGGAGACGGGAAATTAGATATGCACTCAAGAACTCGACTCAGAAATGGTAAAGAAGTTGTAGATGTACGTAAATTACCGCTTGAATGGGGCACAGATTTAATTGAAGATGCTAAAGCTGCATGGACAAATGAGTTATAACAAAACAACATAAAACATATAAAATTTTACAAGTCGTGTTCAATAATCATAATTGAACACGATATTAATATTTTGTTTAAAAATTTTCAAAATACCTATTTTTGTCTTTTTGTATGATTCAGATTTTGTCGGTATTTGGGGACAAATTTAGACATTTTAAATTTCTAATTTTGGAATTTTGATGCCTGAAAATGATACTTTGAGGAAGTTTGAGATTTTTTGTTTTTAAAACTTCCGACCGCTAGGATTTAGTGTTTATGGGGTAAATAAGGGAAATCTCAAACTTTTCCAAAATCTCAAACTATCAGAAAAATTACATTAATCGTTCAAATAAAATGTCCTGTTAAACTATAGCAAAAGAACAGTCGGTTTGAGTGTCTGATAACAGTCGGTTTGAGAAGAAAGAACAGAGAGATTGAGAATTATTTTGGTGCAAAAAATTGTACCCTATAGACTTATTAGCAAATTTTATTTTTAGACATTTTATAAATAATAGCGCAGAAAATATATGTTTATCATAAAGGAGCAAATATGAATATTACACCACTAAACAATACCAATTCACAAACATTCAATGCAAAATTTAAAATACAGAGAACAAAAGCATATAAACCGGCTATGGATTGGTTTGAAGGACAATGGCTAAAAGAAAAAGAAGAAGAATGAGCAAGAAAAGCGTGGGGCATTAGAACACCGAGAGATACTATAACTATAAAACTCGGTAGAAATAATACAGGAAAAGAATGGCGAACAAAACAAACTATGACAGCTACATCAAAAGTTAATGGTATAAAAATTACTAATACCGATTTAACTTTTGAATATGATAGACCGAGAGACAATGGTTCAACCCAATATTGTTATCATTTTGAAGATAGCGTTGAAGAATATTTAAAATTTATAAAAAGAGTAGCCAATTCTCATATTTCTAAAAAATAATTTGTAACAAATCTTAAAATATTTTTCCCAAAAGTCAATTTCTTTTCTTCGAAATACTTTATATATACAGTAGAAGATTAAATAGGCGCTATTATGACTTTAAATTCAATTAATTTAAGCAGTATAAACTTTAAAGAAAATACTGAAGTAAAAATAAAAAATAATAGTATTACTAATAATATTAAATCGGACTATGAAAAAACACCTGTAAAAGATTCTTTTGACAAAGAAACATTTACAACAAAATCTGAAAATAAAAAAGGAATGTCAAAAGGTCTAAAATGGTTGTTAGGACTTGGTAGTATTGGCACAATAGCTACAATTGCATTTTTTGCTTTGAAAACAAAGAAAATTCCGTTTGAGGATGTTCAAAAGGCTTTGTCAGAGATTTTTGAAAAAGATTTTTCAAAAGAAGAAGCTGAAAATTTAATAAAAAAATATACCGAATTATATAAAGAAAAAGATTCTAAAACTTATTACAATAAATTAGTTGAACAGCTGAAAAAAGATTATGGAATAGAAAATGTAAATACGACGTTAAAATTGGAGCAGACAATTAACCTTACTGAATATCAAGTAGGTGGAATGGCTGCAAGAAATGGTGAGATTACTATATTTCCACAAAATATGAAAAATCATGGCGATGAAAGTGGTTTTAACACTTTATTCCACGAATTAAAGCATATGCAACAATATGCAGAACTTTGGAAAGCAGATAGTGAAGAGTTTTTAAAAGCTGTTACAGAGGATGGTTGTATAAGTGCAAATAAAGCATTACAAGATGCAAAGCAAGAACTAATGAAAGGTGGAATGAGTAAAGAACAAGCTGAAAAATATGCATTTGATGAATTATATAAGAGAATAAAAAAAGAAATGGAGCCTGTATATAAAAATTTACAAAAATATGAGAAAGATTCTCCGGAATATAAAAAAGGAATAGCGTATCTTGACTCTTTAATTAAAAACAGAACAGGAGTACCTATTGATAAGAAAGGATACGAAGAATACAGAAATCTTTTGTGTGAAAAAGAAGCATTCAAATGTGGTGATAATGCAGACAAATTATTGAAATATATACAGCAAAATTTATAATAAGGAGGTATTATGACAACTATTCAACCAACTCATCAAACAAATCATAAAAACAAAATCTCTCATACTGCTATCGCAGCAACTTCTTTAGGATTAGGAGCTGCTACTGGTGGTTTATGGTATAAGTTTGGCAATTCATATATGGATGCAGATGGTAAGTTGCGTGATGAATTTATAAAAACTACGGAAGAATATTTGACAGAAGCAAAAGATAAAGATTTTATTAAAGATACAAAATGGTTAGCAGATAAACATAAAGAAATAGATAATTTAAAAAATGTAGATGAAGTATTGAAATATTATCTTAAAAACAATAGCAATTTGAGTGAACAGGATAAGAAGGTTGTAACGGAAAATATACCTAAAATGGAACTTGAACGTGCTAAAAAATTCGTCAAAGCTGGCATAGAAGTTTCTGATGAAAGATATAACAAATATTTTACGGATTTGTTTGAAAAGGCTTATAATAAAAGTAAAAAAGAATTTGTTTTTGATTCAAATAAAATCTCAAAAACACAATTTGATTGCATAAAAGAAGCTGCTAAAAATATTAATTCAGCTCACGCAATAAAAAATGGTATAATTGTAACATTATTAGGATTAGTAGGCGGTTATGCACTTCGTTGGGCATTTGGTGAATCAAATTAAGGAGTAAACAATGACAATATCATTCAGAGCAGAAAATAACTATCCGACACAAAATATACCACCGCAAACTCAGCAGCAAAAAAATTCCATCGGATTAACTGAGAACGGACAAAATGTTTTGAATAAAACGAATGAGTACGCAAATGCTTATAACTTAGCAGATACGTTAGTCGATTCCGAAAAAAGAAAAGAAAACTTGGGAAATGTTGTAAAAAACACTATGTTAATGCCTATAATGTCAAACCCTGCTGTAAGCACAATTTATACAGTTAACCAATACAAAAAAGGCGAAATCTCAAAAGATGATGCAACTAAAATTATGATATATAACGCAATTGCACAGGGAATGTCCTCATAAGTTAGGAATAATAATGTCAATCAACTTAAACCCCATCGGCTATCAAAGTCGAACCAAAAACGGAAACGAATATCAAAAATCAAACATTTGCAAAACCATAGGTCTTGCTTCTGCCGTTGGTGTTGGTTTTGTTCTTGCTCCAAAATTGAAACAAAATAGACCTTTCGGTCTTTATTGGGCAGATGAGTCATTTAGTGAAATAGCAAAAGCATTTGGTAAAGAAGTCAAGTTTTCAGACAATACAAAAAATATTTTAAGAAAATTTGATTTTGCTTGTGATATATTGGCTACCTTTGGTATCGGTTATTTGATAGACGAACATATTAACAAAAAAAGAGCAGAAAAAGCTGACGGAGAATAAAACATGAAAATTATTGCAAACCAACAAAATATAATACTTGATAAATCATTGAAAATATTAGAGGGGCATATTGTCCCAAAATCCACGCATTCTTATGATTATCAAAAAATTGCTGACAATAGTGGAATTACCAGAGAATTATATCAATTTAAAAATGCTGTTGGGAAAATTGTTAAAGAAGTTGAGAATGTTGTCAAAGGAAATGTTTTAAAAGAAGTTAAAGTAACTGCATACGAAACAAGAAAGGACGCTGATATAAAAAGAGTTTTTGTAAAAGATGCAAAAACGGGCAATATATCATACACAAAAGAAGAAACATTCCCAATGGAACAGGGTAAAATGAGTTATATTGAAAAAGTTGAGAGAGGCAAAGCTGACGAGCATAAAATAAAATTTGTGTCTGAAGGAATCCAAGACAAAGAAATTTCATATAAAACAAATTGGGATGGTAAGAAACCAAAGCTACATTATAAAAATATAAAAGGTAAATTACCCAAAGAAGGATTGGAATACTTACCTCTTATCATTTCAGAAGGTTCTACAAAAAGAATTAATCATATTGCACAAGCACAAATCAATTCTCATTCTCATATCAAGAAACTTGCACTTCTGCCGAATTTAAAATCCTGCGAATTTTTAAACAATGGAAAGTCTAGAGAAGAAATAAGATTATATTGGTTACCCCAATGTCTTGGCAAATCCGGTTTTAATCAAGTTTTTCTATTTAACAAAATAAAACCAAATGAAAAATTGTTAGAAATTATTTCGCACGAATATCAACATGTGGCAGATAAAATTGGAATGCGTAAAATTTTATCAAAATTCAATTTGTTTCTTCTAAAAACAAAATTATTAGCAGCATTTGGTTTAGATAGTTTTAAATATGCACCTTTTCGCTTAAAACGTGTTGCAGTTGAAAGATACAAGTGCATGAAAGACGGAGTTTTACTTCCTTTTTCAAAAAAACTAAAAGATTATAGTAATCTTGAAAATGATATAATAAGACATAAAAAAGTAATAAGACTTTATAATCTTGATAAAAGTGACTATAATATTTATAGAAAGGATCCTCTTGAGGTCAGAGCATTTGATAAAGCAAACGAAGAACATAGTAAGTTTTACAATTTATTACTTTCAATAAAAGATTTATTAACTCAAAAATAGATTTAGCTATGTAGGGTGGACAAAACGAATGTGTGTCCGCAAAATAATATTTTTCAATAAAAATGCTTGTGATTTGTTGGATACCTTTGGTATCGGTTATTTGATAGACGAACATATTAACAAAAAAAGAGCAAAAAAAGCTGATA
>CAMZGT010000006.1 GCA_947306495.1 uncultured Acinetobacter sp. | reverse complement strand
ATATTTCAATATTATATGAACAAGTTTTTGTTGTCACTACTTTTTAAAATAATTTTTACAATTGTAAAAATTTTTAATTTAAGACGAGTTTATAAAACATGTTCATGATAATATTCTTTTGAGGGAATCCAATGAATATTATAGAAGTAAGAGATGGTTTTATAAAATTTGCGGCAAGCGAAAAGATATGTCTTGCGTCATTTATATTAATCGAAGATGTTGGTAAAAAATATATAGCACAAGTAATTCAGCTAAAAAAAGGTATTGAATCTGATACAGCATATGCGAAGCTTTTATTTATATATGATAACAACATGTTTTCTGTTTATGATGGCACTTTACCTTCTGTAGAGGCTTCTGTAACTGAGTTTCCTGCTGCAAAAATTATTGAAACAATAAAAAAAGAGGAACCTGTTTTAGCGGGCAAAACGTTAAACGGCGAAAATATTGTTCTTGATTCATCAGTATTTGATAAAAAAATTTTGGTAAGTGTGGATAACAAAAAAAATAACAATGTAATTGTTAGAAATTTGGTAAAACAATTTAATAATTTAGGTAAAAAAGTTTTAGTAATTGATACATATGGTGTTGTTGATTCAAAAAAATATCAAGCAGGTGTCGATTTTAAATTACCTTTAGATACTGATACATTGACTTTTATGTACAAAGATTGTTTGAATGATGTGACATCCGAAAGTAAAACAACAATAGTTGAAATATTTAAGGACTTGTCAGATTATTCAAAAACAGTTCCGTTTCTACCATTTAAAGCATTAAAGACAATCATTGATGATATGGTAGATAAATCTCATGTGTTTAAGTTGCTGGTTTTAAAAAATAAACTTGCTAAATTTGATAGACTTGGGTATTTTGCAGCCGATAAACGTGAAGTGGCAACTCTTTCTCATATCTTGTCAAAGAAATGTTCTGTTGTGGATGTCTCTAAATTAGACGTTGTATTTCAAGCAGGCTTCATAGAGTACATATACAACAAAGCCGCTCAAAAAAATGATTTGCAAATTATTTTACATTTGTCAAACAGCATAACGAAAAAAAGTTTAAAGAGGATTCTCTCTGTAAAAGAAGTGCCAACCGCAATACTAACTCATTCAAAATTTAAGTATTTGAATGAGTTAAAAGGTTTGTTTGACAACTTTATAATAGAGCCATCTTTGTTAAACAAAGAAGTATTCAAAATATATGGCACTTTTTTAAGGGCAATGCCTGAGAATACCGCTTTAATTGTTGGTGAAGGCTCAAATTATATTCCGCTTATAACAAAAATTTCTGATATTGATGAATATATAAGTTATGACAGACATGAGAACGACTCTGATTTAGAGGTATTGTTAAAAAATAATGAGGCATCTGCAGAAGAGATTGCGGAAAATGATTCTGAGATTGTTAAAGAACAACCTGAGATAATAAATTCAATAAATGAAAAGTCAGTATCTGTAATTTCAGCTGTTGCAAATGATTTAGAAGTTCCGGAAACAATAGAACTATTTAATAACAATGAAGAATCACAAGTAGTAGAAGAATTGACGGACGAAGAGAGAGAAGATGCTGTTGAATCAAGTATTAAAGACATTATAGAAATCGCTCCTGGAGAATCTTCTGAGGAAATTTCTATCGAAAAGCTTGCTACAGACGAAGATCCGGTAACAGAATTACCCGTTTATGACGAGCAAGAAGAAGAAATCGCATCAGAGGATTATGTTGAAGTAAGTCCGGAAATTCTTTTGGAAGAGGAAGAAACTTCTGTTAACGTAGACGATGAAAATGCAGACAATATATCTGAAGATGTTTTGTCTGTTGATGAAAACTTTGAAACGGTCGCACATCAAGAATTTAATGAAGCTTTTAGCGAAGAAGAACAGCAGGAAAATTCTATTGAGCTCGGAAGTGAGTTTGACTTGGACATTGGAACGGATTCTGTCGAAGAAGGTATTAACGATAATATTGAACACAATGCCGAATACAACAGTCAATATGAAGATTTAGAAGAAATTCCCGTTAATGAGGGATATGAAACCGCTGAAACAATAAATGAAGTTGAGGAATTTGGCACTGTAACGGAATCCGGAAGTGATGATGAAATTATAGAACTTGATGCAGATGAAGCAACAGATGAAGATATAGTTGTTGATATGAGTGATGATTTTGACGAAGATGAAGAACTGTCTTTGGAATCTGAAAAACAAATAGTCAAAGATGTTGACAAAGTTTTTACTACACTTCCTGAAGAAAGTATATCAGAATCGGATTTAGATTTGATAGATGAACTGAATAACGACGATGAAATATTGGAAGAAGTCGCAGATGACACCTTATTGGAAGAAGTTTCTGAAGCAGATGATGAGATTATAGAAGAAAGTCTTGGTCAACCGATAGAAGAATACGAACAGCCGGAAGCAGAAATTTTAGAGAAAAGAGATTCATCAACTCCAATTGTGCCTGTATACAGTGCAGAAATTCCTGAGGAAGATTTAGTATCGAGTGATCCTGTGCAGCAAGGTGATGCGGTAACTCACGCAAAGTATGGTAATGGTGTGGTCGAAAAAATGATAAAATATGGAAGCAAAACTCTGTATGCTATAAATTTTGAAAATATAGGCAGACGGCTTTTAGATCCTACGTTAACTGAAATTAAAAAAAGTTAATCGCTTTACAAAAAATATTTTGCATGTAGAATAATTATACTCACTAATCCTCAAGTGATTAGCCGAAAGATCAGAGTCATTAACTGATAATTCGGTTTATAAACGAAAGGAAGAAATAAAAATGGCAAACATTAAGTCAGCAAAAAAAAGAATTCTTGTAGCAGAAGCTAACAGACAAAGAAATGTAGCTTTTAAAACATCAATTAAAACTGCTCAAAAGAAAGCTTTAGCTTTAGCGGAAAGCGATGACAAAGATGCTTTAAATGCAGCAATTTCAAGAGTTTACAAACTTTGTGACAAGGCTGTATCAAAAGGTATTTTACACAAAAATACAGCTGCAAGAAAAAAATCAAGACTCGTTCTTGCAATAAAAAAATTGGCTAAGTAAGCTATTGAAAAGGCGGAGGTGATTTCACCGCCGCCTTTTTTATTTATAAATGAAAATAAATTTTGTTTAATTCTGCTATGGTCATAGCTCCAAGCCTTTGCTCTTCCATCTCACTCCTTTTGGTATTTTCTATTGCTTCTGCAGGGTCAATTATTTGGATTTTTAAATCAGATGTTATATCTGTGTGTTCTTTATCTTTAATTTTTAGGATAAGTTCAGCTTTTGCTTGTTCAAGTTTGGCTTTATCAATTGATTTTGTTCCACTCGGAGTAATTCCGAGACTGCGAAGTTCTTGAAGTATTCGCAAGTGTTCATAATCTGGATATGCATTAATCGGATTTATTGCTTGTAACATTTTACTCCACTCTTGTAAATTTTTGTAAACGAGATATATACTTATTAATTCCACATTTCAGACTGGTTATAACATTAATATATCCATATCTTTACAAAAATTAATAAATGATATAGAATAGACTTAATAATGGTTAATATTTCGTTACAATTTAGCAATTAAATTTGTTTTGGACTTTTATTTAAAATATAATGTTGAATGTGACAAAAGTATAACCCAATAATATTACAGCTTAGGAAAACGGAAATATGAGAAAACAATTAAGTTATTTGGTAGCAGCTGTTTGCTTTTTATCAATGGCACAAGTTCAAGCAGATGGTGTATTCCCGGGGGCAGCAAGTATGGCAGGTTATAATCCCGGTGCGTACAATGCTTCAGAAATCCAAAATATGAACAATTACCAAATTGATAAAAGTTATGTTCAATCTTTGGATGATGTAACAAAAGACGAACAGATTTATGATGCTACAATTGAAGAAAATCAAGCAAGGGAGGGTATGCTATACAATCCTCATTTTATGCTTGAAAAAATAAACTTTGAAGGAAATACTAAGATTCCTACTGCAGAACTTGAAAAACTTGCATTAGAAGTTCTTGGTGAAGATGTATATTTTGATGAACTTTTGGAAGTTTGTTCTAAAGTAACTAATTTGTATAAATCAAAAGGCTATTTGACATCATATGCAACAGTTCCTCCACAAAGAATTGTTGATGGTGTAGCGACTATTAATATTGTTGAAAGTAAGGTTGGTGCATTAAATATTGAAGGTGAAAAATGGACCAGAGAATGGTACTTGAAACATATTATTATGGGAAAAGCCGGCTTAAGAGAAGGTGATGTGTTCAATGCTAAAAACCTTCAAAGAGCTATGAAAGAAATCAACAAAGAAGATTACGTACAAGTTCAAACAGAAATTGAACGTCAACAAGGCGGAGATGAAAATACTGAAATTACTTTGAACGTACGTGACAGATTCCCAATAAACTTTGATGTTACCTATGATGACTATGGTCGTTCTTATACAGGTGCACAAAGAGTTTCATTCTTGCTTGGTATGCATAACCTTACAGGTTTAGGCGACAAGATTTACGGTGGTTCTATCCTATCATCCGGCAGCACAGGATGGATGGCAGGATATTCACTTCCGGTATCATCATATGGTACTCGTTTATCATTTGATTTCAATGATTCGCATGTAAGACTTGGCGGTCCGAGCAATATAAGAGATGCAAAGATTAAAGGTAATGCTCAAAGCTATTTCTTTAAATTAACCCATCCTCTTGTTCAAACTGCAAAATCAGATTTATTCTTATATACAGGTTACGATCTTGTACATGCTAATACGACTGCATTTGACGGCAGAGAAAGACTTTCTAATTACACGTTGCACGTATGGCGTTCAGGGTTATATGGTATGACTGATGACAGTTATGGACGTTGGCTTGGTAATTTAGGTATAGATTTTGGTATGGGCGGACATGGCGACAGCAATGTTTCTGACACATCTTTCTTTAAGATTTCTGGTGGTGCAACTCGTGTTCAAAGATTATTTGCAAGAAGCTTTGGTATTGTTCGTGTAAATGCTATGTATTCTCCGAACAGTTTGTATGCAGCAGAACAAATGCAATTAGGTGGTCCGTATACTTTAAGAGGTTACCAACCTGCTGAAATAATTGGTGATTATGGTGTAAGTGGTACTGTCGAATACAGATTCCCGATTCCGTTCTTGAACAGAATTGCTCCTAAGATTGATGAAAGAATTAAACTTGCAGCATTCTATGATTATGGTTGGATTGGTGAAAATGGCAATGTATATGACTATCCTAAAGAATTCTTACATTCTGTAGGTTTTGGCACATATATTACATTTGCGGATTGGCTAACGGCGCAAATTGGTGTAGGTTTCCCTCTTGGCAGCAAACGTTACAGCGAAAGCACAGCAAGGTTCTACTTCTCTGTTAACGGTGACCTTGACAGATTGATACCGCTTAGAAATCCTCAGAAATTATAATTTTTTATAATAATATTAAAAAGCTCCTGTAATTTACAGGAGCTTTTTTGTTGTAAATATAATCGTTACACACCTTAACACATTGACACCAAGAGGGTTTAATGGTTAAATTATAGTATAATTGCCGATATTTAAAGGTGGAGAAGGGATTAGATGTATATAAAACAGTTGGAAGTAGACAACTTTAAGTCGTTTGCTAACAAAGTTGAAATACCCATGCTAAAAGGTTTTACTACAATTTCCGGACCAAACGGGTCAGGGAAAAGTAATATTATCGATAGTATCCTTTTTGCTCTGGGACTTTCTACCAGCAGAACGCTACGTGCTGAAAAACTTTTTCATTTAATTTCTACCTATAATAAACGCAATGAGGCTTATGTCAAAGTAACTTTTGGCGAAGCTGAGGGGGGTGATTTTTCAGTAGCAAGAAGGATTCGCAAATCATCTCAGGGATTTAACAGTATTTATTATTTAGATGATAAAGTTGCAACACTATCTGATATTCATGCAAAACTCGAAAAATATAATATTACTCCTAACAGTTACAATGTAATGATGCAAGGCGATGTCATGAGCATAACGAATTGCACTCCTAATGAACGCCGTAAAATTATTGATGAAATAGCTGGGGTCGCAGATTTTGATCGCCGTATTGAGCAGGCAACGAATGAACTGGAAACGGTTGAAAAAAGAGTTGTTAATTCTACTCTTATTTTAAATGAAGTTAATGCTCGCTTAGAACAATTAAAAGAAGAACGAGAAGTAGCTCTTAAGTATCAGAAGCTCAAAGATGAGAAAGTTGGCTTAGAAAGCCAAATAAATACAGTTAAGTTTTTTGATATCAGAAGGAATTTAGAAAAAGCTCACGAAAATATTCTTGAGTTTACTAAGAAGAAAAAAGAAGAAGAACTAAAGTCAAAAGATTTAGAAGAGCGGCTTAAACTTATAAAAGAAAAATACGAAGAAATTTCAGCAACGATTAAGGAAAAAGGTGAAGCTCATCAGCTTGAACTTAAACAGAAAGCAGAAGAATTAAAAGGTTCAATCTCAAGAAAAAACTCTTCAATAGCTTTTGCTGATAAACAAATTCAGGATAATTTAAAAACCATTGAGAATACAAAAAATGGCATAGAAGTCCAAAAAGACAAAATTAAGGATGCTGAACTTAAAATTTCATTAAAAAAAGATGAAATTATCCGAATTGAAGCTAACATAGCGGAACAAAAATCTATTCTTCATAAAATTCTTGAGGATATGTCAGGACTGAATGAATCTGCGGAAAAACATATTGAGAAAAGAAATAATTTAAGAAAAGAACTCGAAGAGTATCAAGATAAAGAAACAAAATTAATACAAAAGCAGGCACCACTAGAGGCTGAATTATCAACTAAGAAGAAAGCGGTTGAGGATGCAAAAGCAAAACTTATTGAATTAGAAGATTTTAAAACAAGTTTCTCTGAAAAAAAAGCTTCTAAGGATATGTTAATAGAACAATTAGGAAAAGAACTTGACGATTTCAAAACTATCCTTAAGAATACATTATATGAATTGGATAAAACTAAAAACGAGATCACAGACTTTGACTACGACTTGCAAGCAGCACGTAAAAAGATTTATATGCTTGAGGCAACTAAACAAGCAAATGAAGAAGCTAACCTCGGATGTGCAGTTGATACCATTATAAGTGCTAACATCAAGGGGGTTCATGCGCCTTTAATGAAACTTGGCAAAGTTGATGAAGAATTTTCAACAGCAATGGAAATTGCAGTTGGTGGTCGTATGGCGCACATTGTTGTTGATGATGAACATGTTGCATCAACTTGCATAGAATTGCTGAAATCTTCTAATGCAGGTAGAGCAACATTTATTCCGCTTAATAAAATTGTTAAATGTCCTAAGAGTTTAAACTTGCCAAGGGATAAGGGCGTGATAGATTTTGCAATTAATCTTATTGATTTTGATGATGAGTATTTAGATGCATTTTATTATGCCGTTGGCGATACTCTTGTTGTTGAGGATAGAGAAGCTGCTCATAAACTAATCGGTAAATATAGAATGGTAACTCTGTCAGGTGATCTTTTCGAAAAATCCGGATCAATAACGGGTGGTGCTATAAGAAAGACCGGACTCAAATTTGCTCAAAATTCTGATACGGAATTGGAAAATTATAGAGTCAAACTCAAAGACATGGAATCTAAATATGCTCTATTGATTAAAAAACGTTCAGATTTAGAAGCAAAAATGGAAGATGTTAGAAGTAAGTATTCTACATCTACAACTGAGTTCAATAAAGCAAAATTAGAATTATCAACAATGGAAACAAGTTTTGCTAATACTCAAATAAGTATAGATGAACAAAACTCTTTTATAGAAAATACAAAACCTGAAATCCTAAAATTGGAAAAAAATCTTGATAAGATGGAGGAAGAACACGTTCTAATTTCACAAAAAATGACTGATTTGCAAACTGATATTCAAGAAGTTGAAAAGCTTATGAATGATGCTGACTTAAAAGATTTGAAAGAAAAAACAGCAGGCGTAGAAGCAGAAATTAAACGTTATGAGAAAAATTCTGCAGATGCTAATAATGAAATCGAAGGGTTACGTCAAAGAATTGAATTTATAAATACAACAATAAAAACTCATAACGAGACCATAGAACGTTCCATTGCAACAAATAAAGATTTGGAACTTGATAAAGCTAAGTTTGCAGAAGAAATAAAGGGACTTGAAAGTGAATTAGAGATTCTTGATGTTCAAATTAAAGAAATCACGGATAAACTTGCTGAATTGCTTAAACAACGTGATGATATCAATAAAGATTTAATTGATATAGAAACTCAGCGTAATTTAAAAGCTTCCGATATAGAAAAAATTACCGAACAAATAGAATCATTCAAAGCTCGCAGACGAGAGCTTGAACCGCAATTAGAAGAAATTAAAACAATTTTGGAAGATGTCGGCGTTAATATAAACGATTTGGAACCGATTGAAATGTCTATAGAAGATATTACCAATAAGATTCAAAAACTTCAAAAACGAATGGATGAATTGGGTGCTGTTAATATGAAAGCTCTCGAAGATTACGAAACAGTTTCTGCTCGGCAGCAAGAATTACAAACCCAGATAGAAACTCTATCTTCTGAACGTGCTCAAATTTTGGAGAGGATGAAAGGGTATGAGGATTTAAAAAAGGAAACTTTTTTGAAAACTTATACAGCACTAAATGAAAACTTTAAAGATATTTTCCACAAATTATCTGATGGTGAAGGTACTTTAATTTTAGAAAATGAAGAAAAACCTTTTGAAGGCGGTTTGGATATTGAAGCTCAACCGCGAGATAAGAAAAAACAGCGTCTTGCAGGTATGTCAGGAGGAGAAAAGGCATTAACAGCTCTGGCATTCGTATTTTCAATACAGAAATATATGCCGGCACCTTTCTATGCTTTTGATGAAGTTGATGCAAGTTTAGATGGTATAAATGTAGAAAAACTTGCGCATATTGTTCAGTCTCAATCTGAATCAACACAGTTTATTGTTGTAAGTCACAGAAAACCTATGATTGAATCTGCAAATCGCACGATTGGTGTAACACAAAAAGAAAAAGGTATTTCTAAAGTTACCGGTGTGAAATTGAGAGATTAACGTTTATTTTTGTGGCAAAATAAACGGAAAGGCTTTAGTACTATTACGATTTTAAATATTGTTACAAATCTTAATAAAAATCTCATGTAAAATTTTAACAATAATATTTAAATATGGTATAATAGCCAAAGGGAGGAGCGTTTAAGCTCTATATATTAAAACTCCTCATAATAGAGGAGTTGTGAAGAAAAGAAAAAGTATAAAATAAAGTCATGGTGGCTAATAGTATCGATAGTTTAAACTTGCAAAATCAAAATAATTTTGTCCATGAAGCCGAAGTTGATGGAATAGAAATTCTTGTTAATATGGCAAAGCAGGGCAAGATTGATCCTTGGAACGTCAATATAGTTGATGTTACTGATAAATATTTAATGCACCTGTTTCAATCAAAAGCTCAAAATCTGAGGATGACAGGGAGAACATTGCTTTTTGCTGCGATTCTCCTGAAACTTAAATCCAATGTTTTGGAAGGTCTTGATGTTATGGACTTTGAGCCTAAGCATGAAGATGTTTTTGACTATGCTGATGATGAGCAATTAGATTATTCACAGGATGATTATATACCGACGAATAATGTTATCTCTATCGATGAAGTTCTTCAAAGACGTACGTCTGTTAGGCTTAATCACAACCGTGTAGTAACATTAAGAGACTTGATTAGACAATTAGAATTCTACGAAATGCTTGATAAAAAGCAATCACTAAAAAATGCTCATGAGAGGGCAAAACGAAGAGTTCAGAACTATGCAAGGTTGTCTGTCGAAGATATTATAAATCTGCCGCACGACGAATATATCGAAAACGGTGTTCAACGCCTTAAAGCTAATTTGGAAGAAATTTTAACCAGACAGGAGAAAATTGAATTAAATGAATTAACACTTTTAGGTATGGATAGAATCAGTGCGTATATTTCGCTATTATTTCTGACAGCTGAAAGTGATTATGATTTAGTACAAGATGAGTTTTATTCTGATTTATACGTTGTTAAGCGTCCAATTCAATCAGAAATTGCAGAAAATTCAGATAATATTTTTGATTCTGTAAATAATGTTATGAGTGTAATAAGCGAGGATGAAAATGGAACAGTTAATGTCCAGAATTGAAGCTGTTCTGTTTGTAACAGCAAAAGTACTTCAAATAGGAGATATTGCGGAAATTTTGGAAGAAACTCCTGAAAACGTTGAAGAAGCGTTGTTGGAACTTATTATGGATTATGCATCCAGAGATGGAGCCTTGGAAATTGATGATGAAAACGGTTATATTCTTCAAGTAAAACAAGAGCATCTTGATATCGTTGAAAAACTTTGTCCTGTAGAATTAAAACCACCTGTTTTAAAAACACTTACAGTTATTGCGCTTAAAGAACCTATAAGGCAAACTGTTTTAAAGGATTTAAGGGGCTCTAATGCTTATGAACATGTCCAAGAGCTTGTTGAAAAAGGTTTAATATCAAAACATAAAGATAAAAACGGTCGTTCATTTAATCTTAAAACAACACCAAAATTTAATGAATATTTTAAACTTAAAGGAGATGTTCGTTCTCTTGTTAAAACATTAAATATTGATAACGGTGTAAAGGATGATGAATAGATGAGAAAAAGCAGAATATACTTCTATTTCTGTCTTTTAATTATTTTAGGAATTTTGATTATAATTCATCTAAACTCCGCGAATATTTATGTTGAGGTAGGTGATTACTATTATAAAAAAAATAATTTTGAACAAGCTCAAAAATATTATGAACGTGCAATTGCGTTGGGTAATATTGCTTCCAGAGAAAATTATGTTAACTCTCTTATTAATTCTCCTTTAAATATTGTTTCTCAAGAAAAATTGGCCGAATTTGCTCAAGACAATATAAATGACGCAGCTTCTTCTTCTGCAGAGTATTTTTTGTACAACCTTAAAAGAGAAATTCATAATAAATATCCGCAAAATTATATCCAACAAGCCACATTCAACCAAAAAGTAATGCACTGGGGACGTTTGCCGATTACGTATTCTTTCAGAGGTATAAATTCCTCTCCGGATTGGTTTATAGAAGAAATTAATAACGCTTTTAATGAATGGGAACGTGTCAGTTCGGGAAGGATAAAGTTTCAAAATGTAAAAACTCCTGTTGCCGATATATTAATTGATTGCCAAGTTAACTTAACACCGCGGGAAGCAGATAAAAGCGAAAAATATGTGGTAGCATACACTATTCCTAATGTGTCGCAGAATAAATTAAAAAATATGCAGATGAAATTTAGCCTTAAGGCTCCTTCAGGAAAAGATTTTACTCCAAATCAAATATATAATATTGCTCTTCATGAAGTCTTTCACGCTTTAGGATTTATGGGGCACAGTTATGATAAATCAAGTATTATGTATATGTCAACGAATGCATATAATGATGATGAGAGATTATCCCTTACAGATGCTGACAAAATGACATTTGAGCTTTTGTACAAAATTAAACCTGATATTACAAACGCGTATAATATGTCCTATGATTATATTCCATACTTGATACTGGGAACCAATGAAGATGTCAATTATTCCAAGATAAGAGAAGCAAAAAATTATATTAAAAAAGCTCCCATGCTTCCTGGTGGATATATAGATTTAGCTCAAAATTATGTTGCTCAAAAAAATTATCCAAATGCAATTAAGACATTGGAAAAAGCTTTGTTACTGACTAATGGTGACGATATTAAGTATATAATATATTATAATTTGGCAGTATCTTATTATTATATTGGTTCATATGACATGGCTTATGATTACCTTGTTTTGGCTAAGAAAATTAACGAAGATAAGGAACTGCATTTATTATTAGCAGAAATTTATTTAAAAAAAGATGATATTCAAAATGCAATAAATGAGTATACTTATTTAGTTGAAGAAGAACCTGAAAATATTGATTATGCGGTTAATCTTGCAAATATTTATCTAAATAAACATGATTATATAAGAGCAAGAAAAGTCATAAAACATTATATAAAACTAAATCCGAAAGAAAAAAATAATCAAAAATTAAAGTCTTTTGGTATCTTGAATTTTTAATTTTCACTATTTTTCTGTTTGTAAACAAATGCCAATATTTCTGCGACAGCTACGTATAAATCTGAAGGAATTACTCCATCTATTGGAACATTGTTGTATAAAGCTCTTGCAACGGGTCTGTTTTCAACTATCGGTACACCATTTTCTTTAGCAATTTCTCGGATTTGAAAAGCCAAATAATCAACGCCTTTTGCAACGACAATTGGGGCGGGAGCTTTCGTTTTATCATATTTTATTGCAACTGAATAATGAGTAGGGTTAGTAACTACAACATCAGCAGAAGGAACCGAGGACATCATTCTTTGACGGGCCATTTGCATTTGTATGGAACGTATTCTGGCTTTGATTTTCGGATCTCCTTCCGTGTCCTTTTGTTCGTCTTTAACTTCTTGTTTTGTCATCTTTATTGATTTTTCGTATTCATAATTTTGATATTTTTTATCTATATATCCCAAAACAAGCATGGCTAAACACATGTTAATAATCATATTTACCATAATTGACAGTATTATATGAATTGCAAGCGGTGTTTCCAAGCCAACCAATCCCATCAAATCAGCTTTTCTGCTGCTTATCGCAGAATAACCGCAAGCTCCTACAATTAATATTTTTAATATGGATTTTGCAAACTCTACCATTGTACGCGGTTCAAATGGATTGAAAATCCTCTTTGCATTATTCATCATTCTGCGTGGAGAAAGGTTTTCTAAGTTAAATTTAATTTTTTCAAGGGAAAAAACGTGTCCTACGTCAAATCTTATAATAAAAATGGTGAATATTACCAACAAAACAAAAAATGGTAACACAATGTAACCTAAATACTGAAAATATGGAAATAGAACCCCCATAACATTGTCTACATTTAATTCTGTAGGATTCAGGTGAGCGAAAGTTTCTATCATCATTGATTTAATTGTATTCATCATGTTTTTCCCAAAAATAGCAATTAAACCAATACAAGCTGTCATAACTAGAGCGGCATCCATATCTTTGCTTTTTGAAACGTTGCCGCGCTCTCGTTCTTTTTGTCGCCGTCGCTCGGTGGCTTCTTCAGTTTTTTCTGCAGCTTCGTTACCCATTAAAAGTTTTTCTCCTTTAGATTTTGCTTGGTTATATTAATTATAACCCGCTACATTTTTAATATCAAAACATGAGTGCTATTTGTGTTAAAAATTTCTCAAGCAGAACAGCCATGTATTCAGTCATTGGACGCATAAAAAGGAGTGACAGCAAAAGACCTAAATATACCTTTAAGGGCATTGATACCATAAATATATTCATTTGAGGCATCATTTTTGATGTAAAACCAAGCAATATATCAGTGATAAATAAAACTCCAAAAATAGGAAGAGCTATGCTCAAACCGATATGGAAAACTTGTCCCGAAAGAGTTATTATTTGACCGATAACTTCCGGAGAAAAAGAAAAATTATAACCGATTGGCATTGATTTAAAACTGTTATATATCGCAGCAAATAACCAACGGTGAGCTCCAAGTACAATAAAAAGCATTGATGCAAGATATGTGTAGGCTTGTGTAATTACAGGAGAAGTTCCGCCGGAAGCAGGATTTAAAGCCTGTCCTGCAGATAGGCCCATTTGTATTGCAAACATGTTAACACCAAGTTCAACACCTGCGAATAAAATATTTGCACAGTATCCCATAGCATATCCGATTAGAAATTCTTTAAATAAAATTAAAGATAGTGCCGGTACAGATGTAGGAACTGCAAAATTTGTATTATATTGAACAATCGGAAAAAGTATAAAAGCAATACAAGCTGCAAGCCATATCTTTACCTGTTGTGGTATTGGATATGTTGAAAACAACGGTGCTGATGAAAATAACCCGCTTATACGTGTTATTATTGCCATAAATAATATTATATTGTTTACCGAAAATAAAACATCTAAGTTAAACATTAAATTACACCGATTAATTGCGGAATCATATCCATAAATTCATGAACCGTAGTTATAAAAACACTGAACATCCAAGGCAGAAGGAATATTAACAATAGTACGCTGCCTACAATTTTAGGTACAAAAGTAAGAGTCGATTCTTGTATTTGTGTTACTGTTTGGAAAATACTGACCATTAAACCCAGTACAACTCCGACAACCAACAACGGTACGGACATTTCCAGTGTTAATATAAACATTTTTTGTAAAAGCTCTATAACAATATCTTGATTCATCTTTCACCTTCAAAATTTTATTGATGTTCTTAATGAACAAAACTTTCTACTAATGACTTCACTACCAAATACCATCCGTCAACCATAACAAACATAATCAGTTTGAAGGGTAGCGCAATCATTGTTGGCGGCAAAAACATCATACCCATCGATACCAGAACGGCTGATACAACTATATCTATTACCAAAAATGGTAAATAAATAACAAATCCAATTGTAAAAGCTGTTTTTAGTTCACTTAATATAAAAGAAGGCAGCAATATATAAGTCGGAACATCTTCTTTTGTTTTTGGTTTTTCTATTTTTGCCATTCTTACAAACAGAGCAAGCTCTTTTTCATGAGTTTGTTTGAACATAAAGTTTCTGATTGGAACAATACCCCTATCCAAAGCCGCCTGTTGTGTTATTTGATTTTTCATGTACGGCTGCAGTGCATTTTCATTAATCTGGTTAAAAGTCGGTGCCATAATAAAGAAAGTTAGTATAAGCGCCAAACTTGTTATTATTTGGTTAGGCGGTAAATTGCCGGCTCCTAAAGCTTGTCTGGTTAATGAAAGAACAACAACAAGTCTTATAAAACATGTAGTCATTATCAGAATACTTGGTGCAAGTGTTAATATGGTTAACCAAATAAGAATTTGTAATCCGTTTGTAAAGTCTTGCGGTGTATTAGCTTGACCAAGTCCTATATTTATATTCGGAAATGTCATTGCAGCCGAAGATTGTAATACTGTCGAAAACAGGACCGCAATAATTCCCAAAAGATTCCGTTTAAAATGTTTCATCTGTTTATCCCTAAATCATTTTGTCAACACAGAGTAACTTAATACTCCTCCGATAATATAGTATCAAATCCTCTCTGTATATGGCAAATCGTTAAGTTTTATTACTTAAACTCTAATCATTTAAGGTTTTACATAGAATTATAAACAGATTCACTAGCATAAATCCTAAAAATAATCCTGCCAGCACGTCTGACAAGTAATGTACGCCAAGCCATAATCTGGATAATCCGCATAAAAATATAAATAATCCAAAAATTGTAGCGAGGAAATATCTCCAAAAACCTTGAGAAGTGTATCTAAAGATTAAATATATAACTATTCCGTAAAAACACATTGTTGCAGTTGAATGGATAGATGGGAAACTGTATCCTGAATAAGCATCTCCGCAAGGTCTTGTGCGGCAGACAAAATTTTTGATTAGCTCGCCTAAAAAGAATGCTGCGTGTGTGAAAAATACAATTAAAAAAGCTTTTAAAAATCTCTTATGAGAAACAAGAACGCATACTGCACAAATTTGCGGCCACATCATGTAATTTTGAAATCCGAAATTGCTAATGGCAGCAGGTATGTAGCTTGGGTATGGCGATAATGCTAATCTTATGGAATGTAAAATATTTGCATCAATTTGCCGCATATTAGGCATATATAATACAAGCATTGTAAATGCAGCCACAACAACAATTGATATTGCCACATAATTCCAGTTTAAAGCTATTCCGTATTCTTTATTTCTCATAAAAATCCTTATATTCCACAATGGTGGTTTGCTATTTTATCAACAATTTTCATTAATATTGGAGTGAATTCATTTACTGATACTGCAAAGAAGAATAGTGCAGAAAAAACAGCGATTAATTTTTGTATATCAGAAAACATAAACACTTTTTTCTTTTTAAACTCTTCAATGCCTTTATATTCATCCGTAAACGGTTTTACGGGAAGTTTTTCTTCTATAGCCTCAATAACACTCGCATATTTAATTTTTATCAAAGTATTGTATGAATCAACATTCATCCACCATAAAGAACTCACGGCCACACCAAGCAGTGAAAAGATAAGAGTTGCAGAAATATGATTTAGAAAGTACACATTACCTGTATATATAAGTGAAAAAATTAATACAACGATTGCTGTCATATAAAATTTATTCGTAGAGAAATTTCTGTTAATAAAATTCTCTTTTTGTTCAGCATATAGCTTGTATTCGTTCCAAATTAATCCGTCTCTATCCATTATATTCTCCTTCGCTTATTCCGTTTTCTTCCGGATTGTTGCTATCATTTCTTTTTGCTCTTACATCATTCATTAAATCTTCAAATTCTTTTTCATCAAGCGTTTCTTTTTCCAAAAGATTTTTTGCAATATATTCAAGCATATCTCTATTTTCATTTAACAATTGTTTAGCAATTTCGTATTGCTCATCAACAATTTTTTTGACTTCTTTGTCAATATTAGCTGCAATTTCTTCTGAAAAATCTCTGGTATTACCAAAATTTCTTCCCATAAATACATGTTCTTGGTCTTTGCCATAAGCTAAATGTCCCATTTTTTCGGACATACCGTATGTTTGAACCATGCTTCTTGCAAGAGAAGAAACTTTTTCTAAATCATTAGAAGCTCCTGTGGTAATGTTATCTTTTCCATATATAATTTCTTCCGCAATTCTTCCGCCTAAAATCATTTTTATTCTGTCAAGAAGTTGATTTTTTCTCATGGTTAAATGATCTTTTTCAGGAAGTGTAAGTGTTATACCAAGAGCCATTCCTCTCGGGATTATAGAAACTTTATGTAAAGGATCGCAATCTTTTAGTAATTTTGCTAATAATGCATGTCCTACTTCATGGTATGCAGTGTTTTCTTTTTCTTCATCGGAAATTATTCTGCTTTTCTTTTCAGGGCCTGCCATAACTTTATCGATAGCTTCTTCTAAATCAAGCATTTCTATTTCTGATTTGTCGTGGCGGGCAGCCAAAAGTGCCGCTTCGTTTAACAAGTTTGATAAATCTGCTCCTGTAAATCCGGGTGTACGTTTTGCAAGTGTTTTTAAATCAACTTCTTTTGCAAGCGGCTTGTTTTTTGCATGTACATTTAATATTTGCTCACGTCCTAAAACGTCAGGTTTATTAATAACAATCTGCCTGTCAAACCTTCCGGGTCTTAATAATGCATTATCCAAAATATCAGGGCGGTTTGTTGCGGCGAGAATAATTATGTTAGTATTCTCATCAAAACCATCCATTTCTACAAGCAATTGGTTTAAAGTCTGTTCTCTTTCATCATGACCGCCGCCAAGTCCTGCTCCGCGCTGACGACCGACTGCATCAATTTCATCAATAAACACTATGCATGGTTGGTGCTTTTTTGCTTGTTCAAATAAATCACGTACACGAGATGCACCGACGCCTACAAACATTTCAACGAAGTCTGAACCGCTTATTGAGAAGAACGGTACGCCTGCCTCACCGGCAACAGCTTTTGCCATAAGTGTTTTACCTGTACCGGGGGCTCCAACTAGCAGAACTCCTTTTGGTATTTTTGCTCCAAGTTTTACGTATTTATCGCTGTGTTTCAGAAAATCGACAATTTCTTCTAATTCTTTGCGTTCTTCATCAATACCGGCTACATCTTTGAATGTTGTTTTAACTTTGCTGTCCATAAGCATTTTTGCTCTGCTCTTGCCAAAAGACATAGCTTGTGCGCCCCCTGCTTGTATAGATTTTATTATAAGTAATATAAAACCGAAAATTAGTATAATTGTTAGAAAAGATGAACCTAAACCAAACATAGAACCTGAGTCACCTGCTTTTGTGGCATTAACTTCAACATTGTTTTTTTCAAGTTTTGTAAGTACATCTGAGTTCTCAGGTAAAACGACTTTGTACTGAAGTTTTGGTGCTTTAATTTCTCCATAAATGGGATTAGTTGTCGTCTTAGCTTCCGGCTGGTTAATCGGAATGGCAATCAAAGCATCTTTTCCGATATCAACACTTTTTATTTCTTTATTTTCAACTTTTTGTATAAAAGTCGTATATGAAAGTTCTTCAGTACTTGATGTAGGTCCTGTAAACAGCATTGATATAAAAGCAAGTACCATGATACCTAAGATTACATACATGCCTATCGATTGATTTTTATTCATAGTTCTCCCTCTTTTGAAACTATTGTAGCATGGATTAATTAATCAGTGAATAAGTGAACAAGAGAATAAGTTTGTATTATAAGTTTTGTTAATATTTCTTAACATTTGTTTTAAAACATGTCAATTTTAATATAATGGAGGACTTTATATATATAAGAGATATAAAAAGAATATTAACTCATGAGCAAATTTAATTTAATTAACAGAATTGCGGCAAATTTTAAACAAGGAATGCTATTTGGCACTCCGTATTTCAGTGTTTTTGGTTGTGATAGTCTTTCTTATTCTCATAGTGGCGGATGTGTTATGAACATGCCTTTATTTCCTTCTAGTTTTCAAATTTCTGGTGTAACACAGCAGCCAATATCAAGTTTTCCTTTGCAAGATAATAGTTTTGCTTTTCAAAGTTCAAATTTTACAAACACTAATCCGTTTTTAGTTAATAATCAATTCTCAATGATGCAAATGTCCGCGTTTAACGCTAATTTCCAAAATATCAATTTTGGTTCTTTTTATAATTTGAATTGTAACAGCGTTTCATCTCTTAAAAAAACAGGGAATGCTTCTTATAAATCGAACAGAGTTTCTATACCTAAAGATAGACAAGAACGCCTAAAGCTTATAATGAATTACATGAAAAAAGTTGAGGGAGGTTATGCGTGTGTACCAGGCGATAAGGGCGGTGAAACAAAACACGGCGTTACTCATTTCACCTATGATGATTACAGAAGAAGAAAGCATTTGCCGAAGCAAAGTGTAAAATATATGACAGACGCTGAAATGATGGAAATTATTGATTATTTTTGGAAAGAAGGCGGAGCTGAAAATGTAAAAGATCCCATATTAGCTTTCTATGTTTTCTCTATGGATTGGTGTAGCGGTATAGGTCAAGGTAAAAAGATTTTGGCTAAATGCAATAATGATCCAAAAAAGTTTGAACAATTAAGAGATCAGTTCTATGATGATATAGTAAGAAGGAACCCTGGACAGAAAAAATTTCAAAAGGGTTGGCATAATCGCGTAAAAAGAGATAAAAACTTTGCATATAATGATTTTACTAAAACTCAAAGTGGTAGTATAAATTATGTATCTTAAAATTATTTTGAATAAAAAAAAGCCGTTTCTTCTGAGAACGGCTACCAGACTTGGGGAGGAGGTATGAAAAACCTTTTCGGTTTTCCATACTACCAATATCGGTATTTTTTTTAGATTCTTGAGTGGATTATACAAATATCATCTATATAGAGTATTAGTATTTTATTCTCCACTTGTGGTATTGTATTAAGCCGCAAAGAGAAAAATAATACTCTTATGAAAATTATTATAATCGGTGGAGTTGCGGCAGGAGCAAAGACTGCTGCTAAAGTCAAAAGAGAACTTCCGGATGCGGAAGTAAGCATATATACTCAGGATAAATATGTTTCTTATTCTGCTTGTGGTATGCCCTATTATATAGCAGGTGATTTTCAAGATTGGCGTAAACTTATTGTAAGATCAGTTGAAGAATTCGAAAAAAGCGGGATTAATATTTATACAAGGCAACAAGTAACAAAAATTCTTCCTGCTGATAAAAAAATTGCAGTGAGAGATTTAAACAAAGATGATTGGTATTTCGCAGAATATGATAAATTGGTTATTGCAACAGGAGCAAAGCCTTTTGTTCCAAATTTTTATAAACCTGAACTTAAAAATATATTCACTCTTAGAACCCTTGATGATGCAATTATAATACGGGAAACTATGGAAAAATCAAATCATATTACAATTATCGGAGGAGGGTATATTGCAGTTGAACTTATAGAAGCATTTGTCAAAAATAATAAACAAGTAACGTTAATAGAAAGAGCCCCATTTATCTTATCTATGTTTGATGAAGATATTTCTGCTTTGGTGCAGGAATATATTTTAGATAATTCAAACGGGCTGGTAAAAATATTAAACGGAGATACAGTTGCGGATTTAATTGGTGATGATTATGTAAAAGATGTAATTACATCTAAAGGATATGGTTTCGAAACGGATATGGTTGTAATTGCGTCAGGTGTGCGCCCTGTTGTTGAATTAGCACAAGAAGCTGGTATTATGTTAGGTCCTACAGGTGCGATAAAAGTTAATAGCAGGATGGAAACTAATATTAGTGATATATATGCTTGCGGTGATTGTGCAGAAAAAATTAATATGATATCAAATACACCGGTCTGGGTACCTTTGGGTTCAACAGCAAATAAAGAAGGTCGTGTAGCTGCTATAAATATTGCAGGTGAAGTTGAGGATTTTGAAGGAATTTTAGGTTCTGCAGTGTTACGTTATAACGATTTAAACATATCAAGAACTGGATTCACTGAAAAAGAGGCCTTAAAGATAGGTTATGATGCGGTTTCTGTTGTGATAACAAAACGAGATAAAGCAGGTTATATGCCTGAAGTTAAAAATGTAACACTTAAATTAGTCGCCGACAAGCGTTCTCATAAAATACTCGGAGCCCAGGCGATTGGCTGTGGTGATGCTGACAAAAGAGTTAACACAGTATCAGTAGGTTTAGTTAGAGGTATAACAGTAGAAGAATTAATAGACGTTGATTTAACATATGCCCCTCCTTTCTCAACAAGTATAGATATACTAATTTCTGCCGCACAGATCTTAAAATCAAAATTATATTAAGCAACTATTGATTTCTTTTGCAGCTTCTATTCGCATTTTAGAGTAAATATCTTTCATTTCCGGATGTTTTGACCAAAAAGCTTTATAATAACTTTGTATAGCTTTTTGTTCTGTATTTGATAGCGCCTTCTTTTGCTGTCTTTTTCTTAGAGCATTTTTTGTAAAATCAGATGTTTCAGATGTAAATGCACTCAGGGCTTTTTTTATTTCGGGACATTTTTCCCAAGTTAATTTGCTAATAAGTCTTACTTTTTCTGCTCTATCCGGGTTTTGTTTATAAAAATTTATCATTTCTTGGCGTTTTTTTGTGCGGTAGGACTTGGACCGATGGTGTTCTGTCGCTTTAAGTTGCCTTGCTGCCTGAATTTCCGGATTTGCGTATATAGCTTGTCTGGATAAGTTTGCAATGCGTGTATTTTCTGTTTCATTACTCATTCTGAGTAAGTTTATATAATTTCCTTGTAGTTTTTGTATATTAAGTTTTTTAAGAAGCCAAGCCATAAGGTTTCTGTTAGTAAAATTATATTCTTTAACAAGTTCTTCTTGTGTTGAAGGTCTATATAGTTTTTTTAAAAGATTTAATGTGAATGTTTCAAAAGGTATCCCTTTAGCTCTAATGGCTTTAATTGCTTTGGAACGATTATTTTTCAGAACAGAAAGTTCAATAACATCAGAGTATTCAGGATAGATACTTTTTGCTTCATCCAGAGTTTTTGCATTCATCAGTGGTTGGTAGACTTTTGCATGAAGTTCATATAGTTGCGGTAATTCTTTCTTGCCGCTGGCCAGAAGGTTTTCAATTTTTGTTTTCATTCTGTTTGGCAAAAAATGATTATGATTTTTTAAGACATATTCTAAAGATATGTCAGCAGATGATGTGAAATTTATATCTGAAATTTTTAAACTATTTATTTGCATATTAGAAGAAAAACATCTAAAAAAAATATTTGCTTATCTTTTTTCTAGAATTTCTTTTGTGCATTCTAATGCAATATCAGTTATGTAGTCCATATCATTTTTTTCAATAATTAACGGAGGATTAAAATATATGACATCTCCGAGAGGTCTTAAAAGAACCCCTTTTTCTAAGGCCTTTTTATATATCTGGTATCCTAATCTTAGAGATGAATCAAACGGTTCTTTTGTGTTTTTATCTTTTACTATTTCAATTGCGTTAATTAAACCGATTGAACGAACCTCTCCAACATTATTTAGAGGTAAAAATTTATTTTTAATAATATTGTTAAAATATATTGCTTTTTCTTGAGAATTTTCTATAATATTTTCATCTTTTAATATATTTAAAACTTCAATAGCAGCCGAACAAGCAAGCGGATTTCCGGCATATGTATGTGAGTGCATGAAAGCTTTTCCTTTTGTATAATCATCATAAAAGGCATCATATATTTTTTGTGTTGTGATAGCGATTGCCATTGGCATATAACCACCGGTTAACCCTTTTGATAAGCACATTATGTCCGGGCAAACTCCGGCATGGTCAAATGCCCACATTTTGCCTGTTCTCCCATACCCGGTTGCAATTTCATCCGCTATGAGGTGAACATTGTATTTGTCACACAATTCTCGTAGTTTTTTTAGATATAAAGGCGGGTAAATTTTCATACCTGCAGAACCTTGAAGTATCGGCTCTACAATTATGGCCGCGGTTTCATCAGCGTATTTTGTAAAAGCTTCTTCTGCTTTAATAAAACATTCACAATTGCATTTATCTCTGCATTTTCCCCATTGACAGCGATAACAGTTTAAGCCTTCAATCCTGATAACATCAAGCAGAAGCGGTTTGTAAATTTCAGAATATAAGTCTACACCTCCTACTGCGAGAGCACCGAGAGTTTCACCGTGGTATGCGTCAGCTAAAGCCATAAATCTTTTTTTTTGCGGATTCCCTGTCTGATAATGGTATTGAAAACTCATTTTTAATGCCATTTCTATTGCAGCTGATCCGTTATCTGCAAAATTAAATTTGCAAAGTCCTTTTGGTAGAACTTCCATGAGTTTTTGACACAGCGTAATCGCTGTTTTATGAGTAAAATTGGCAAAAATTACGTGTTCAAGGGTATCAACTTGTTTTTTTACTGCTTGGTTAATCCTTGGATTACAGTGTCCTAAAAGATTGCACCACCAAGAACTAATTACGTCCTTATAGCATTTCCCTTCAATATCATATAAGTTAATTCCTTGTGCGTGGTCAATAACAATAGGTGGGAGTGTTTCATAATCTTTCATTTGAGAACAGGGGTGCCAAATATATTTTAAATCTTCTTCTTGCCAATTCATATCTTGTCCTTCTATTTAAAATATTTCTCTAACAAAATTATATCTTTTTGGTTCTTTTCAACTGTTGCAATTACTTTTAATCCGGTCAAGTATTCAATTTGTTTTAAGTTATCCTGATGCATAAAGCTGTCAGGATTAAAGTTATTAAGTATTATTCCTTCAATATTTATGTTGTGAGCATGAGCATATTCCACTGTTAATATCGTAGAATTAATTGTTCCGAGCCCCGAGTCTGCAACTATAATTATATTTGACTCCATTTCTCGAATTAAATTTTTAAGCAGATATTTTTCCCCGTTTTCAAGCTTGAGAGGGCAAGTAATTCCACCAGCTCCTTCTACAAGCAGGTAATCGTATTCTTTTTGTTTTTTTATAAAAGTTTGTTTGATGCTTTCAATATTAATTTTTTCTCCGGCTCTCAGAGCAGCCAAATGAGGAGAAACTGCTTCTTTCCACCAATACTGTACGCAGTCATTGGCCTTTTCCGGTATACGAGCTGTGTTCACGACATAATTGCAATCACTCTCTATTAATTCTCCGTTTTTTTCTGTAACGCCACTTAGCACAGGTTTAAAATAACCGCAATTAAACCCGCATTCTCTCATTTTTTTTATAATTAAAGCTGAAACATAGGTTTTCCCTACATCAGTTCCCGTGGCGGTAATAAAAACATTTTTAGACATAAAACTTCTCCCTATCTAAATTTTATCATAAAAACGACTTGGTAAAAAATATAAAACTATTCATCTATGTCGTCTTCAATATCAGGAATGTCAGGTTCTGCAACTTGTTTTGTCAATTTTTCATTCAGTTCTTGCAAAGATATAGATTTGTCCATTTTCTTAAGAGCATTCAATACTGCAAGTTTGTAATCCGCATCAGCTTTGTTTCTTGGGTTATCAACTATTTCTCCCATCTTTTGACCCAGATATCCCATAACAATAACCGCAGGAACCAGCACGCTTGCTGTTGCAAGAATAGCATGTAAATCTATAGAACCAATTTTTACAATGCTTATTGTTCCAATAGTAAGTAAAGTAACTACAACAAAAAATAATCTGATATTTTCAGTATATCCCACTTTGACCGCCTATTTTTTGCTAACGCTTTCCATATCTTTTTTCATGCAGAATTGTACAAGTGTCATTTTATCAATATTACTTAAACTTGTAAATCTTCCTGAAATAGTATATAAACCGTTATCACCTTTTTCAACTCTTATAAGTTGATATTTACACTTAATTTCTTGTTCATCACTTAGTTTGATTGTTACGTGATAATCTTTTTCTATATCGATATTGTCTTCTGTTTGAACTTTCATGCCACCTGCTGACAAGTCTAAAGTTCTTATTTTATGAACGTTATTTTCATTAATAAGTTCTAAATCTTCAATAAATTTTATACGAGTGAATTTACGGCGTTGCAAAAATCTGTGCTTGACAGGATTTGCGATTGTAATTATATTATTTTCCAATGCCTGAATATATGATTCAAAATACAGATATCCGTTTTCGGTAAAAGAGTAAAAATCGCATATATGGTTGACGATTAAACCATCAGGTTTATATTTCAATTCCATTTTAAAACCATCTTGGGAAACGTTAATAATGCGTCCTTTATTTGTCTTTTTAAAATCTTGAGGAACAATTGTTACAATCTGTTCGTTTTTTAAAAGTTCTCTCATATTTTTCCTTTCTATATTAATATATTTTAATTTTATTTTACCCGCCGACTTTTACCATGCCGACAGATTTAACTTTAACATTCGGACTGATTTCATTATACGACATAATTGCAATTTGAGGATAAGTTCTTTCAACAAGTTTTCTGAACAAAAGTCTTATAGGAGAAGAACAAAGAATTACAGGTTGATTACCCGTAGCAGTAATAGCTTTTTCTAATTCCAAATTCATTTTGTCAAACATATTTCTGGTAAAAGAGGGATCTAATGTTACACTTTGACCGTCAGGGCTTGCGCCTCTTGCAATAGTATTTTCAACATCCGGTGATAATGTTATCACATATAGTTCTCCGGTATCCGATAAGTTTTGTTTGCAGATATTTCTTGATAATGCCTGACGGACATGTTCCGTTAAAAATCCAGGAGATTTATTTATTTTGGCTTGTATGCTCATTGTTTCCAAAATTGTTTTTAAATCTCTAACAGCAACTCCTTCTTTTAGCAGATTTTGCATTACTAATTGAACGTCTCCGACGGTTATATCCTTCATAATATCATCAACGTAATCTTCAGAAACCTCTTTTTTAAGATTATCAATAAGTTGTTGCACATCAAATCTTGATAAAATTTCAGAAGCACATTTTTTAATAACTTCGGTTATGTGTGTAGAAATAACAGCAGAAGCAGAAACAACAGTGTATCCTGACATTTCAGCCAAATCCTTATCTTTTGCGTCTATCCACAGCGCAGGGAGTCCAAATGCAGGTTCTATGGCGTGAATCCCGTTAATAGTAGCGTTTCCCACAGGATCGCCTGCCGACATTGCCAAAAATCTTTCCGGATAAACATCCCCTGATTCCAATGCGACTCCCTTAAGTTTTATTTGATAAGAATTAGGGGAGAGTTGTAAATTATCTCTTACACGAATAGAAGGAAGTATAATACCTAAATCAAGAGCAGTTTGTCTTCGTATTTGTGCTATACGTTCGAGCAAATCGCCGCCCATTTCTACGTTCAAAAGTTGTACGAGTCTGTATCCGACTTCTATTTCAATTGTGTCAACGTTTAAAAGCTCCATAACACTTTCTCTTGTCGCTTTTGCGCGTTTTTCCTTTTTGCCTAATTTTTCCTGTTGAGCTTGTTCAACTATTTGAGCAGCTTCGGTTTCAGCAAGAGCAGCTTTATCTTTCGCTTTAAAGAATGCTAAACCGCCTGCCAGTAGGGCAATAGTAAAGAATGGTAATGTAGGCATACCAGGTACAATTCCCATAAATGCTAATAATCCTGATACAACGCCGAGTACTCTTGGATCAGAGAACATTTCGTTTTTAATATCTTGAGATAAAGATTCGTCTTTCCCCGTAGCACGAGATACAATCAAACCTGTAGCAGTTGATATCAGAAGAGCGGGAATTTGGGAAACCAAACCGTCACCTACTGTTAAGATTGTATAAGTTGAAAGAGCTGTTTGGACATTCATGTGTAATTGAATTACTCCGATGACCAAGCCGCCTACTATATTGATAATTGTAATAACAATACCTGCTGTAGCATCACCTTTTACAAATTTAGAGGCACCATCCATCGTTCCATAGAAATCAGTTTCTCTTTCAAGTTTTTTCCGTCTTTCTTTTGCTTGATCTTCATTAATAAGTCCTGAATTCAAATCTGCGTCAATACTTAATTGTTTACCGGGCATTTTATCCAATGTGAAACGGGCAGAAACTTCTGCAACACGGGTTGCACCGCCGGTAATAACCATGAAGTTTATCAAAACCAAAATACAAAATATAACTGCACCTACAACGTAATTACCGCCGACAACAAACTCTCCGAAAGAGTTAATAACGTTACCGGCCTGTCCTTGGAGTAAAATTAATCTGGTGGAACTGACGTTTAATCCTAATCTAAACAATGTTGCTATAAGCAGAACCGTTGGGAAAGATGAATAATCAAGAGGTTCTTGTACATATAGGCAAACCAATAAAATTACAACTGCCAGAGATATATTTATTGTTAATAATAAGTCCAATAATGGCGCAGGGATAGGAATAACCATCATTATGACAATAATGACCAAGCCTATAGCAAGGACAATGTCGTTATTATTTAGTAATTTTGATAATTTCCCCAGTTCCATCTCTCCACCAATAACATTCTATCATCATAAAATGCAATATGACAAGTTGTAACAATTCGCAAAATTAGGCTTTGATAATCATTTTTACAAGTATAATTCCAAATATTACGGATAAAGTACAAACAAGTACTGTTGTAATAGCATAAGAAAAAGCTCTGACATATTCTTCTGATTGTACAAATTCAAATAATTCAAGCGAAAGCGCACTAAGAGTACTTAAACCTCCGCAGAAGCCTGTTATTAGAAAAAGCTTATATGTGGAATCTAATTCACTTTTAGTCACTAAAAATATGAATACAAAAGTGGCAATGAAGCAGCCTAAAAAATTAGCCAAAAGTGTACTTGCAGGCAAATATGCTGTTTTGGGCAGAAGTAAATTTAACAGATGTCTTGTTAATGCTCCAAAACCGCCGCCAAGAAATATAATTAAGCTGTTCATGCGTTAAATCCTCTTCCTGATATATTATTATATAATAAAAACGCTATCATGAATAACTACTTATTAAATTTTTGTAAGATTAAAGGTGAAAACGAGTTTGATATTTGTGCTATTATGAAAATGAGATTTAACAGTGCGTCATAACATTCACGGCGTAGATTATTTAAGAGAGAACGATATAATGATGAATTTCAGATCTATTAAAAAATTAGCGGGAGTTATAATAACGCTTATGTTATTATCCTACGGATCAGTGCTGGCCGGCGTAACAGACCCCACGCATAAAGAATTTGACAATTATGCCAATCGTATTATGCGATTGAAACAAAAAGATTTTGGATATCCTGCAAATCATGATGTTAAACTTGACGGTTTTTACAAATGGTATTTGCGCAGTCATGCCTATGAAGCAATGGTAAATAATGCAGGTGATCCTTTTGATGCTTCAATAAGAAAGATAAGTTCTTTGGATATTGAACGAGAGGTGATACAATTCTTCGGTCCAAAGTATGGTTTTGATGTTAACAATTTATGGGGAATTGTTACTTTTAGCGGTACAGACGGGAATAACCACGGTATTTATTTTGGTTCAAAATATTTAGAAAGTATAACAAAGAAAAAGCCTGTTGTATATGTATCAGACGCAGCACACTATTCAAACATGCGTCTTGCGGACTTACAAAATTTAGATTTGGTATTGGTTCCGTCGGACGAGCACGGTCGTATGGTACCAAAAGAATTTGAAAAATTATTGGTGAAGGACCGTCCGGCCTTGATGGTTTATGCAATGGGAACAACTTTTAAGGGTGGTATTGATGATCAGGAAGCATTGAATGCTATTTTATCAAAATACCCTTCTGTTATGGTCTATCGTCATGTGGATGCAGCTCTTTTTGGAGGATATTTGCCATATACAGAATATGGTTATGCTGTAGATAAGAATGTTTATCCGTTTGATTCAATTGCTATAAGCGGTCATAAATTTTTTGGTCTTGATGAACCCGCAGGTATTTTTCTTACAACAGTTGAAGTTAAAGATAATCAAAATCCGTATAACATTGCATATTTAAATGGTAGTATGCCGATGATAAATTGTTCACGCTCAGCACTTTCGCCCCTAAAGCTGTGGTGGATAATTAAGCATACAGAAACAAAAGGGTTTGCAAAGCAAGCTAATAGTATGTTAAAGCAAGCTAACTGGTTAAAGAATGAATTGGATAAACTTAATTGGCCTGCTTGGCAGGAGCCTATGTCGAATATAGTTTATTTTAAGCGTCCCCCAAAATCAATTGTCAGCAAATATGATCTTTCTCAGGAATATGATGACAGGCTTGGTGGAGATCTTTCTCATATTGTAGTAATGCAGCACGTGACCAAGAAACGATTACAAGAATTTTTAGATGATATGACTAAGTACCTTAAAAAAGAATAATTTGGCGAATATAAATAAAAAACAGACCGTAAGGTCTGCTTTTTATTGTAAATGGCGGGGTTGACGCTCACAGGTTCGAACTTTTAGTTAAGAAATATATTCTTGATTTATTTACCCCCAGTATTGATAAAATATGTGGTTTGATCAAACAGTTAGGTGTTTTTGTATAAATAAATGTAACATTTTTGTTATATTTGAGATAACTATTAGCAAAAAATATTTTGATAAGTTTTATACAATATGTGTGGGCATAAAATAGAGGTGAAATCTAAATGAATGTACAAGGAATACAGAACAACAATTATAAAATAAATTTTGGTATGGCTGCAAAAATTCCGTCTTGGCAAAAAACTCAGAAACAAGTAGGCAAAACTCTCGCGGATGCTCTTGATGATGCACGACCAACAATTGAAGAGCTTGCAAAAAATCAAACAGTAAAAATCATTCCTCAAAAGTCCAAAAATTTATATAATAGAGGATTTAGAATAGTTGTTTCCCCCACAGAATATAATATACGAGGCAGAGATTTTATAGATAGAATTCTTAAACCAGCACCCTATGTATCAGAAACAGTACGCAATCGTGATGTTAAAGAAGGACAAACAATGAAAAATACATTGATATTAAGCGTACGAAGACTAATATCAGATCTCAAAAAATATGGTTATGGTGATATAACTAGTGTAGTTTAGTTTATGCAATTATTTGCGTCAAATATAAAAAGAGCCCTGACGGACTCTCTTTTTAATGGCGGGAACGACGAGGCTTGTCTTGAAATTTTTGCGTTAAACGAGTCTACGGATTTTGCTTCAAAGAAATATCGTTCTTTTTGCAAAAGTCCTCCGCTCTCTGCAAAAATTTCGCCGAACTCGGGCAGGTTTGAAACAACCTGAGGCGAGTTCTCACCTCTTTTTTCCACAACTTTTGACAAAAAAATAAGTCCAACGAGTGGACTTATTTTTTCGTAAATGGCGGGAACGACGAGGCTCGAACTCGCGACCTCATGCGTGACAGGCATGCGCTCTAACCAAACTGAGCTACGCTCCCATATTAAATTATCACTTGAATAACCTTTTGGCTACGTTCCATATAATAACCTGCTAAAAAAAATTTGTAAAGAGGCTTGCTATATTATTCTATCTTTTCAATTTTTATGTTAATATTAATCTGTAAAGGAAATATATAGCAATGTTAGAACACTGGCAATTACCTCTATTAATGACTTTTTTAGCAGGATTCGCTACTGTAATTGGCGGGTTTGTTACTTTCTTTGTGCACAAAAATAATCTTAAAATTTTATCTCTTGGATTGGGCTTTTCTGCAGGCGTTATGATTTTTGTTTCTTTAACAGAAATTCTTGAAACTGCACAAGGGCTACTGCAAAATTATTATCCTAACAGGTATCACTGGCTTCTGTTTTGGGGTTTTATTACAGGTGTAATAATTGCAAAGCTTATTGATGAATTTGTCCCTGACCACGTCGAAGAGGAAGATTTTTCAGAAGAATGTCAGCCCGATGATGAGCATTGTCAGCGTAAACACAGAATAAAAAGAGCCGGTTTATTAACGGCTATTGCCATTGCTATTCACAATTTTCCGGAAGGTCTGGGAACATTCCTTGTTTCTTCTCAAAATATCGCACTTGGTATATCTATTGCTATTGCTATTGCATTACATAATATTCCGGAAGGTATTGCCGTTGCGCTTCCTATATACCATGCAACCGGTAAAAAACGACTTGCAATTTGGTACTCTTTTTGGACGGGTATAACAGAACCCATAGGCGCGCTTATTGGTTTGGGTCTGCTTAATTGGTTTCTGCCGGAAGCCTTTATTGGGTTTATGTTAATTGCAGTTGTCGGTATTATGATTTATATTTCTTTTGATACTTTGCTCCCGCTTTCTCATGAATATGGAGATTGGCATTACGCAATTGCAGGTGTTATGTCCGGCATTGTTATTATTTGGGCAAGTTTGTTGCTGCTTAACGGCTATTAAACAATAGTATCAAGATTTGCAGCTTTTTTTGTAGCATTCTCTCTTTGTTTGTTAATTCGGTTTAATTTAATTCTTTGAATTTCACTTTTAAGCCTTTTAATGTTAAGTTCATATCCTAAGCCGCCAAATGAATATACGTACTGATCCTTTTCTGTCCAATTTTGCTTTAAATCTCTGTAACGGCTCATAAGATACAGCTCATGTTCATTATCAAGTATTGCTTGTTCAAGTTTAGCGATTCTTTCTTTCTCTTTCTTTGTCAGTTTTAAAACAGGTCCTTTAAAATCTGACATTGGAACAAGTCCTTTACTAGTCGGTGTTTGGGTGTTATTTAGTGATAATATTTGCATCATTTTCTCCGTTTTTTTTATATAAAATATCCTAAAAAAATTTTTTGCTACTAACTTCAAATATTCTTTTATGTTAATATTTTTGATATAGAGAGTTTACTAAAAAGAAAGGAATACTTTTATGACAAATTTATCACCATTACAAATTGAAAGATTAAAATACCAACCTAAATTACCTTCTTCTTTGGCATCAGGTATTAATCACCTTGTATCAATCGAAGGGGTTGCAACAGAATCAGTTGCAAATCAAGATGAAATTAAGTCATTGTTTAAAAATACATACGGAAAACCAACAGTTACTTTTCAAACTTCTACTGAATCTACATCAAGCAGTTTAAGAAATGTTGGTGTAATCCTTTCTGGCGGTCAGGCACCAGGCGGTCACAACGTTATTGCCGGTTTGTATGATGCATTAAAACAAGCAAATCCTTCTAACAAATTGTATGGTTTTTTAGGCGGTCCAAGCGGTATTATCGAAGGTAAATATATTGAATTCAATGATGAATTTATTAATGATTACAGAAACACAGGCGGGTTTGATATTATAGGTTCAGGAAGAACCAAACTTGAAACAGAAGAACAATTCCAATCTTCTTGGGAAATTTGTAAAAAATTAAATATTTCTGCAGTTGTAATAATCGGCGGAGATGATTCTAACACAAACGCTGCGCTTTTAGCTGAATGGTTTGTTAAAAATAATGCAGGCATTCAAGTTATCGGCTGTCCTAAAACAATTGATGGCGACTTAAAGAATGAACAAATCGAAATTTCTTTCGGTTTTGATACTGCAACAAAAACATATGGTGAATTAATTGGTAATATTGAAAGAGACGCTAATTCAGCTAAAAAATATTGGCATTTTGTAAAAATAATGGGAAGAAGCGCATCTCACGTGGCTCTTGAAGCTGCACTTCAAACTCAACCTAATATTACACTCATTTCAGAAGAAGTTGAACAAAAGAAAATGTCACTGTCTTCAATAATAGATTATATGACAGATATCATTGTACGACGTTCTCAAAATGGCAAAAACTTTGGTATAGCAGTTATTCCTGAAGGTTTAATTGAGTTTGTTCCTGAACTTAAATCAATGATAGCAAACTTGAACGATATTATGCCATCTCTTGAAAAAGATTCAAAATATTTTAACGGTTCTGACGCGGATAAGATTGCAATTATTGAAAATTCTTTATCCAGCGAAAACTCTTCAGTATTCAAGTCTCTGCCATCACTTATTAAATCACAATTGTTGATGGATAGAGACCCACACGGTAACGTTCAAGTTTCAAGAATTGAAACAGAAAAATTATTAATCTCTATGATAGAAGAAAGATTGTCATCTTTGAAAAAAGAAGGAAAATACTCAGGCAAATTCTCAACTCAATCTCACTTTTTTGGATACGAAGGACGTTGTGCATTCCCTTCTAACTTCGATGCTGATTATTGCTATTCTTTAGGCTTTAATGCTTTTGCTCTAATCAATTTTGGTTTAACAGGTTATTTATCATCAGTAAGAAATCTTACAGAACCAGCTAAAGATTGGATTGCCGGCGGTGTTCCTCTTACGATGATGATGAATATGGAAAGACGTCACGGCGAAATGAAGCCTGTTATCAAGAAAGCTTTGGTAGAACTTGATGGCCCGGTATTCAAAAAACTTGAATCAAACAGAGAAGACTGGGCTATGAATGACAGATATTTGTTCCCGGGAGCAATCCAATACTTTGGACCATCTTCTGTATGTGATATTACAACAATCACACTAAAACTAGAAAGCCAAGCTAAATTGGCATCGGTGTAGCATATTAAGATAAGAATATAAAAGGGTTGCGTAATGTGCAGCCCTTTTAATTTTTACCACCCTTTACAATCATTAATATTTACCCCTTTAGATTTGTATTTAATATACATGTATGATATTATTTATATACAAATCCGACATCCACAGAGAGAAATAAGGAGTACCCTATGTTGCAGTTTTTATTTAAAAAAGAAACAGATAATGCGTGTGAAAAATTGAATTCATTTTACTCAAAGTTAAGAGAAATGTATTCTTTCGAAGCAATATCAGAAAATAGGAAAGAGTATTTAAAATCACAAATGGCTCATTACGGATATTTACCTTATCCTCAAATCAAAGCATTAGAAGAACTTACTGATGCAGAAGTTCTTTTTGCTTTGGAATCAAAGTGGGAAGCAAACGGTGTGTTTGAAAACGGAAGTTTTAATTTTACTAAATCAAGCGTGCTTGCAAGACATAATGTAAAAAATTCAAGCTGGTTGCAAAAAGAAGGACATGATATAAAACTTACAAACCTTGCCGGACTTGGTAATGGTAATAATTCCGAAGAATGTGGTAAGTTTATGGATTGGCTTCGCCAACTTTTAATTTTGCCGAGCGGGAACTTGGATAACAATATTTTTGGAACAACAATGTATCTGATTCCATTCCATCCTCGTGAATTTGGGTGCGCATACCTTCCTACTGCGAGCAGTGTAAGTCCTAATCTTGAAGATAAAAACATTACAGAAAAAACAGGATGCGGAGTTGATGAACAAGTAAAATTGTTTATACAAATGACTCAGCTTGCAGGACACCCTGTAATTTATGATATACTTCCGCAGACAGGAAGGTTTTCAAAAGTTGTTCTGACAAATCCTAATTGCGCAAGGTGGTTTGATATAAATGCGCTTATTGATGAACTCTCAAAACGTGTTGAAGAAGCTGTTTCTAAACTTTCTGATAAATATTCCCAAGATGATTTAGATATAGTAAGCGGAATCTATAAAAAAGAAATTAAAGGTGAGTGTGTCGGTGACTTGAGTGAACATTATCAAAATATATATAATGATATTGACAGCGAATTAAAAGATACCAAAATATTTCTTTCAAATTCTATGTTGGAAAGGGGTATTCAAGAAAGATTACATAAAAAAGCCAAAATAATAATTAATAAAGTTGCAGGAAATTCTAAAGGAAAGAAACTTGCTGAATCAGAAATTACTAACCAAGGAGAAATAATTCAAGCCCTTATATCAGAAGGAATGTGGCCTGCTCCTGGCGGTGCTTGGTGCTCTGCGGGAGTTCCGGTTTTTGATAAAATGAGCGAGGGTGCTTCTTATCCAATGTTTAAACATTACAAGTTTAATGGAGAAAATGTTACGGAATACGCTAATCTTGATTGTCAAACGCCATACTATTTTGTAAATTTAGAAAACGGTAAATTAAACGGTAATGTAATAAAATTCTTTATCGACTACATGAAAGATATTCAATCAGAATTCAATTTTGACGGATTCAGAGTAGACCATATTGATCACGTAGTTGATGAAGTTTCTGAAAAAGACGGAGTTCCGATTAGTTACAGAGCTCCAAGAGTAGTTCTCGAAATGCTTAATTCTGCAATGAAAGCTAAAATACCTTACTTTGGAGTACTGGCGGAATATATGCTTTGGGATAATTACTACAAAGAATACCACGAAGATATGAATTTTGACTTACTTTGGGGAAATGACATTGTTTCTCAGAGTTATAAAACTCCCGAAGCTATTTCGGGTGATAACTTAACTTTAGCTAATTATAATTTGTCATCAAAAAAATCAACACCGCTTTCAATTCTTAAATCATATAATAACCAAGATGGTGAGTTTGAAGCTATAGACAGATACCCTGGACAGCTTGGCGAGCAGGGTGCATTATTCAAATGGTTTAAGTATAAATTTCTTCCTGGCGGAAGATTTGCGCAACGACCTATGATGTACATTGACGGTGATGAATCGTTTACTAAGACAGGAATGGAATATGTAATCGGTAACGAAGTTTCGATGCATAGAGAAAAGAATTACGATTTCTATTCAAAGTTTGATGCTATTGACAGATTTGTAAAAAATAATCCTGTAATTACTGATGGCGAAGCACATATAATAAGACAAGATAAAGACGGCTTTGTCGCTTGGCAAATTCAAAAAGAGGGACTTAAGAATTCTATTTTAGTTATAGCTAATTATAATGCCCCAACAGAAAAATTTCAAAAAGAAGAAAACGGAAATTGCTGGACAGAGATCAAAGAAGGTACTGAAGTTTTTGACAAAACAATAGAGCTATCCTGTGATTATTCGATAGTTTCAGAATACAGATTCGACGGTACTGAATATATTGAAGAGAAATTTGTTCAAGCAACAAATTCCCTTTCTTTCGGTAAACTTATGCCATCTGAATTTAAGTTCTTTACTGTAGTAAAATAAAAATAATTTAAAATATAATAAAAATATACTTTTTGAAACATGTATACTACACGGCTAAATATTATTACTCCATCGATTTTCGCTATTGTTCAAAAATAATATTTTTATCACTATGCTTATTTCTTACTGATGTTTTTGTGTTATTATTGGACTATAGCTACAAAAAAAGGAGAGTATATATGTTAACAAAATTATCATCACTAAAAACATCTTTTTCAGGTGTGGATTTTTCAAAATATTCATCAAGAGTATCTGAATTTGTAAGTGAATTTTCTTCAAGAGCAAATAAAGAAGGTAAGTTTTTAAATTGGGTAAATTTGCCTTTGGAACAGATTAAAAGACTCGATGCTATTTATTCATTGGCTTCTGCACTTAAATCTAATGCAGGTGTTTCAAGATTAAGTGTATTAGGAATAGGCGGTTCTAAACATACTGTAGAACATATGTTAAGCATTAGCGGATTGAATATTAATTCAGAATCGGTTTTATTCTATTCTGATGTAGATTCAATAAGCTTTAACAGATTCTTGTCTAAATTAGGCGGAGATGTACTTTCATCAAGTTACATGATAGCTTCAAAATCAGGTTCAACTTTTGAAACAAAAGATGGTTTCTTAAGAATACAAAAAATGCTTGAAGATGCATATATGTTAAAAGGCCAATCTTCTGAAGAAGCTAAAAAATCAGCATCAAAACACTTTATAGCAGTAACAGACAAAAATTCGGAAAAATCAGAACTTAGAAGAACTTCTAACGAAAATGGTTGGTTAGGTGACTTATTTATTCATGATGATGTGGGAGGAAGATTTTCAGCTTTTGATGACCATGCATTATTTGCACTTGCATTTGCAGGCATGAAAAAAGAAGATATGGAAACTATGCTTAGAAGCGCAATGGAGGTGTCTGAATTAGCTTTATCTGCAGATCTAGAAACAAACGATGCTCTTAAAGAAGGTATTTTCTGGGCAGATGCTAAAATGAACGGAATTTCTGCCTCTGTTCACCAATATATGAGTTCTATTTTTGAAAATACTGTGTATTGGCATGCACAAATGCAAAATGAATCCGTAAAAGATACTTTAAAGCAGGTTGCAAAGGTTCCGGATGCTATGCACCATTCCGCAGAAGCTCATTTCAATCCTGCAAATAAGCTTGTATTTGCACTTACAGTCCCTGTAGATAATGGTGTTTGTAAATCAAATGCAGCAGCTTATATAGAAGCTCTTTCTAAATCATATGAAGTTACGGGAGCATTTTTCCTTGAACAAGTTGAAACAACAGATTTAGGTCTGACTCCGTCCGCTGCAGGCGCGATGACTCAACTGAGAGCATTTGCAACATGCTACCAAGAAATTGTTGAAGCAGTTATGAGCGGAAAACAATTACCGGAAGTTCTTGATAGCGTACTTCAACCTCACGTGGAATTCTATAAAAAGAACCTTAAAGGTGGGGTTGTTGTTCCGGGAAGAATCGGATAATTTTTCTTCTTCTATAATTTTGAAAACAGGCGGCGGATTTCATCCGCCGCCTGTTAATTTGATACTAATCTCCTGTTATTCTGTAAATGGATTTTATTTTATGCTCTTTTTTGTATTGTTCTCTTGCTCGTACTTTTATCATAGTTTCCATGTCCATTTGATGAATTTTTCTTACATATTCAATACGCTTGGCTTCACTTTCAATCTTTTTATCTGCTTTTGCTTGCTTTTCTTTATTTTTAACTTCTTTTTTTGCTTGTTTAGCTTCAAATTCTACTTGTGAAGCAGGGATAACTTCAGTATCCTCTACTAGTCTGTAGCCAATAATAGATATTGGTATGTCAGCGGTTGTGACAGATTCTAATTTTGAAGATTGCCCTGCTGTATCAATACTCCAAGTTCCCATAAATTTAGGTGTTTCGCCTGTGTATGCGTATGCACAAACAACAATTCTGTTTTCATCATTTGCATCGAACCCCATCGGATAAATGTCCCATCGCTTATCGTCTAAATTAAGATTGGCTCTTTCTTGCCAGTAATGAACAATAGCATCTCTTAACTGCGGAAGCTTTGTCGCTTGTTTTTTACTAAAATCATATACCCAAAGCTCTGTTTTCCAAATTCCGTCGTGCCGATGTCCAATTTTTTCTTTTACAACAAGCTTTGTGTTATCAGATGAGAAATCAATGGGTGTAAGTGTTCTGAATATGAATTTTGTATCAATATCTTTATCCGTAGAAATAAGAGGTTTTGGTTCTCTGTTTATAATATTGGCTCTTTGAACTTTTTCCATGTTAGAAAGAGCCGGATCTAAATTTATTAAATACAAATCACAACTTGTGCAATCAGATTGAGCATAATAGTAAACTGCAGGGTAGACTAATTTTGTATAATCTCCTGAAACTATGCCTTGTGCATTAATTTGTCTGTCAAAATTTAGCCTTCTGGGTAGAGTTAATTCCGGGCTACCGATAGGATCATTATATTTAACGAGTTTAAAATCATGTTTAGGAACATAAACCATGTTTTGGTCTTTAGGCATTTCAGCTTTATCTAAAACTTTTGCACTTATTTCTTTTTTTGCTAAAGGCTTTGATTTCGCCTCATACTCTTCAACAGTCATGTATCCTGATTCAGGCAGTTTACTTTTTTCATACTTTACTTTTAAATCTTTTTTATCAACATTGTTTTTATACAATATCTCAGAAACAGTTTTATCCTGTTTCCTTTTTATTGGATACTTCATTTGCGTAAAATGTACTTTTGCAGCCATTACCATACCGGCTAAAGCGGTAAACATTACACCAATCCTTCTTTCATTGCAGTAACTGTAGCTTGAGTACGTGTTGTTACGCACAATTTTTGTAAAATACTGTGAACGTGAGCTTTTGCTGTTGCTCGAGTTATAACTAATTTGTCTGCTATTTCAGGATTAGTAAGACCTTCAACCATAAGTTCAAGCACGTCTAATTCTCTCTCTGTAAGTCCATATGAATTGCCGTTTTTCTTAATTTCAGGCTGTGAAACCGTTGCGGCAGTCGGTTTTTGAAGATTAGAAAACACCATCCTTGCAATATTCGGATCAATCCATCCGATACCTTCATAAACTGACTTTATTGCAGAAATTGTTTGTTCAGGAGTAGCACCTTTCATTATATATCCGTCTGCTCCTGCTTTGAAAGCTTCAAAGACGTCATTTTCGCTATCTCTCGAAGTAAAAATTAAAACTTTTACCTCAGGATCAAACTCTTTGATGCGAAACGTAGCTTCAATTCCGTCTATATTAGGAAGTCCGATATCCATAAGAATTACGTCAGGGCTCAGTTCTCTGGCTTTTTTTATTCCTTCAATTCCATCAGCGGCTTCTGATATCAAGTTAATATCTTCAGCTTTACTCAGCAGCATTGAGAGTCCCATTCTGTATAATTCGTGATCTTCAATCAGCAGTACGTTTATCATACTATATTTCCTTCTTTTTTACTTACGACGGTATCTGTGAGCAGAAATGAGAATTCGCTGCCTTTATTAAGAACACTTTCCAACCATATTTTCCCGCCGTGAGATTCAATAATTTGTCGAGATAAATAGAGTCCGAGCCCGGTTCCTGTTGAACGTTTTTTACTTGTCCCCTGAGAAAATCTTTGGAACATGTTAGGAATATCTTCTTGTGGGATTCCTGTTCCATTATCTGATACTGAGAATATTAAATCTTTACCTTCTATTTTCATTGTAATAACAACTTTACCGCCTTCTGGGGTGTAATTTATGGCGTTACCGCATAAATTACATATTACACGACGTAATTCGCTTCTGTCAGCATTAATTTCCGTATCGTTGATATCTGTATCCAGAATAAAATCAATATTTTTAGATTTTGCCAGCGGTGAAAGTTCATCATAAACTTGTTTCACAAGGTTGTAAATATTAAAATCAGTTTTTGCCAAAGTTAGCTTATCGGCATCATACTTATATACTTCCAGTAATGCATTTACTAATCCAAGTAAGTCCTGATTACTTTTTTGCATAGTTGAGAGAAGCAGTTTTTGCTGTTCATCCAACTTTCCCAAAGCTCCGTCAAGAAAGAATGTTAATGTCTGGATGGCTGCAAGCAGAGGAGTTCTTAAATCATGAGTAAGAGTTGCTATAAAATCATCCCTTAATTTATCAGCTTTTTTTTGTTCGGTAACATTTCTTATAACACCGACAAAACGCTTATATTCATCATCAGGATTTATTCGTGCAAAGCTTATTTCTACAGGAGTTTCCGTATTTGTAAACGGATTTCTCACGCAAAAATCCCTCAATAGTAATTCTGTTTCATCCAGTTTGTGCAGTTCTTTTGTAATCAGAGTTTTGTCTGAAAATAACAATTCGTCGATAGAGGTGTTTAATACTTTATCACCGATTCTGCCAATCAAAGTTTCGCAAGCAGGATTAATTTGTTCAATAATTCCGTCTTCATTTAGGATAACAATTCCGTCGGCGCAATAATTCACGATACCTTCAAGTTTCGCATTGGACTGTTTTAAATCAGCAGTTCTTTCTTCGACAATTTGTTCTAAATTATGTGAATATTTTTCTAATTCTTTTTTTGCATCTTCCAGTTCTGCAATTTTTTTTCTTAATTCACTATACAGGTAACTTCTCTCAATTCCGTTTTTTATATTAAGGATTAAATCATCATTGTTCCATGGTTTTTCTATGTATCTGTATAATCCGATTTCATTGATTGCTCTGATTGCATTTTCTTTGTCTGCATATCCTGTAAGAAGTATTTTTGAAACTTCCGGATGCAACTTAGCAGCTTGACTTAAAAACTGCATGCCGTTCATTTCGGGCATAAAAAAGTCTGAAACTATCAAATCCGGTTCATTTTCAGATAAATATTTGAGAGCTTCTATAGGTGAATTAAAAAAGTGCGTATCATTAAAGCCCTCTACTTTTAATAATGTCCTAAAAGCAGATGTGACAATTTTATCATCATCGACTACAACTATTTTTCCCTTATCCATAACCTAATATTAACCCAAATATCAATATTAGACAAATTATTAACATTTATGAATAATATGATATAATTTTTTTGTAATAGAATAAAATTGGGAGAGAAATACATGCTCAGCTCTTTTAAAAAAGGTCTTACTTTGGCAGAGGTTTTAATTACAATGGCTATAATAGGTATAGTTGCAGCTGTAGTAATTCCTTCGTTAATGAATTCCAACCAACAAAAAATGAACGGCGCATCTTTAGGAAGCGCAGTAGGGAAACTGCAAGCAGGAGTGATAAATATATTAGAAACAGTAAGAAATAATAATTCGGAAAATGCAAATGTATCAACTCTGGATGTGATTACGATGAAAGATTTACCCGGCGGAACAACATCAGAATATTTGGCTCCGGAAAATATTTTTTCAGACCAAACCGGCGGCATATTAGGTATAGAAGAAAATACAAAAGATAAAGAATATTTAACTACATATTTAAACAATCAAGGTTACGATATCGATAATATTAAAGTTTATAGAATGAAAAAGACAAGTACATTTGTTATAGCAGATACGAGTATAAATATTCCTGACAGCATAGGTGAGGATGATGTAATAACAAGAATTTTTATTGATACTAACGGTACAGAAGGCCCAAACGAATTCGGTGAAGATGTTTTTCTTTTTGGCTTGTTGAATAGCGGTCAGCTTGTACCTGCTGGTTCTGCTGCATATAATAATAATATTTTAAATGAAGAGATACCGTTATATTCAGAGGCTTGTGCTCAAGGACAACCGATAACTGACAGGAGGAGCTGTGCAGCAAGAGTTATGGCAGATAATTGGGAAATAAATTATAAACTATAAAGGAGAAAATAAAATGGCAGAAGCAAAAATACTTGCAACAATTGAACGTTCCGCGACAGAACAACTACAGATATCAATATCTGAATACAGAGGAAAAAGTTATTTTAATTTAAGGATTTTTTATACAACTGATGACGGATTAACTTGGCTTCCTACTAAAAAAGGCGTTACATTTGCTCCGGATCAATTGGACATTTTATCTGATGCGATAGAAGAAGCAAAAAAAGAATTTATGGCAGAGGAGGGGTAAGTAGTTAATAAAGTGAGTTGAGTTACTGTATTACTAAAACCATGACTATTCAAGACGAATTTATATCAACAGTGTCACATGAAATGAGAACTCCTTTAACAAGTATTAGGGGGTTCTCCCAGACTCTTTTGACATCTTGGGATAGGATTGATGATGAAAACAAGAAGAAGTTTATAAAAATTATTGAAGATCAATCCAACAGACTTATTAATCTTGTTGAAAATATTTTGACTGTTTCGAAAACGAAAGCGGAAAATATTATATATAAAAAAGTGGATATAAACACTGTTATTGAAAAAGTAATTACAATGATATCAGAACAGTACAAAGAACATAAAATTGTATTTAATAAAAATGTAAAAAATAATATTTCACGCTTAGACGAAGATAAATTACAGCAAATACTCACAAATCTGTTAGATAATGCTTGCAAGTACTCTTCTGCTGGTTCAACAGTCAAAATAACTTCTGACAGCAGAGAGGAAATGGCTGTTGTTAAAGTTCAGGATAATGGTGTTGGGATAAAGCAGGAAAATTTTGATAAATTATTTAAGAAATTCAGTAGAATAGAAAATCATTTGACAAGTACAACACAAGGAAATGGGTTGGGGTTGTATATAACAAAACAGCTCGTTGAGAAAATGAACGGGCAGATTGATTTGGAAAGTGTTTTTGGAGAAGGTACTACTTTTACGGTTAAATTTCCTAACTATAATGAAGAGGAGGCTCTTAAATGTTCTCAAAAGTCTTAATTATAGATAAAAGGATGGAGCTTCCGACTAAGTATAAAAAATCTTTGGAAGATGCGGAAACATCTGTTGTATTGGCACGTGAATTAAAAGACGGGATAAAAGACATTCAGGTGTTAGAACCGGATATGATTATTGTATCTGATAGTATTGATGAACAGCTTGCCGATTTTTGTCAAAGAATAAGAACGCTAACCTATAATACAAGGCCAATAATCATTGCGCTCTCTAAATCAGCAGATACAGTTGACAGAATAAATACTCTTGAGAACGGGGCAGATGATTTTTTGAGTGAACCTGTTAACATAGAAGAGTTCAAAACAAGAATACACGCGCACTTAAGACGCGATATAGAATCAAACTTGGATACAAAAACTTTGTTACCAAATAAAAAAATTGTTGAGAAAACTTTAAAAAGAATACTAAATTCGGATAAGAAACATGCAGTCCTTTTGGCAGGGTTTGAAAACCTTGAAAACTATAAAAATATTTATTCGGAAGTTGCAGGTGATAAGCTGGTGCAGACTTTTATCGCTATTGCAAAATCAACTTTGGAAGAGGATGATTTTTTAGGGAAACTGAATGATGATAATTTTGTCATTGTTACTAATGTATATAGAGCTGAAAAAATAGCTGCGTTTTTAACGTTTGCGTTTGACACTGTTGCTCCAAAATTTTATTCCGAAAATGATGCAAAACGAGGATATATGCTTTTAAAAGGTGATACAAGTGCCGGAATGCGGGTTAATTTTGTATCTGTTTCGATTGGATGTATGCTTGATTATGATGTTATAACAAATATCAATGCGTTTTTAGAACGGCTATTTTATATAAAAAAATCCGCAAAAAATCCTAACGGATCGAGTTATTTGGTGGACAGAATCAGAATAGCGGGTGAAAATTCGGTTAAATCTGATAATTACAAAAATATTATTTATATCAACGAGCAGGACGAGGCTTTATCTTTACTTCTTAGGACAAATCTGGAACTTCAAGGATATGATATTATTGAAAATGTTGATGAAGAATCTCCGCAGCAACCGAAAATAATGATATTGGACAGCGGAGATAATCTGGAAAATTTGGAACTGTGTAAAGAGTTGAAGCAAAAAACAAATTTTGTTAATACAAAGATAATAGTAACGTCTTCAAAACATGATAAGATTTCTGTTCTTGATTCAGGTGCAGACTTATATTTACCGAAACCGTATGAATTATCTGAGTTGTTGACTTGGGTAAGGAAATTCATATCAGAAAATAGCTAAGCTTGCAAATTAATATTGATGTGTTATGTTTATAGGGGCAAGCGTATCCTGCGTGGTTATGTAAGCGATTTTGGAAAAGCCTTTTTCAATGAATTGAAAGAGTAAACAATTTAATAAAATTATTAGCCCTGGTAGCTCAGCTGGATAGAGCAACCGCCTTCTAAGCGGTAGGTCATGCGTTCGAATCGCATCCAGGGTAAATTAAAAGGGACAGGATTAACCTGTCCCTTTTAATTTACGTTTGTGAAAAGATTTGAAAGCTTTCTGCGTTCGAGCGCGAACGAGCAGAGGCTGGAGTGCTACCTTTTAACAGGACATTTGGTCGGAAGGGTTTCATGTCATTGTGAGGGCAAAAGCCCGAAGCAATCCAGCTTTTGCCAATTTCAAAAGGTCGGAAATGGGTTGAGTCAAAATGCCCGAAATGTCCAGTTTGGGTAACCAAAATGTCCGTATATTTGGACTTTTTGTCCAAAAAATTGCACTAAAAAGTAGGGTTGACTTTAGTCAACCAAAATTTATCGGTAGACTGAAGTCTACCCTACTTGCTTTTTTCAGTTTTGTTAAAATTTCGGAATAAATATTACAAAAATGTTACAATTCTAATGCTCAACAAAATAAAATCAATATTTTACAGATACTGATTTATAAAATTTATAAAAAAGAGACAACTGATTATATAAAATACTTAAAGAAAAGTTCTCCTACCATCCTTGTTGGCGTAAATAAAAAGAGATAGGTAGAAACCTATCTCTTTTTAATATTTTATTTTTGTTTCAAATAATTGCACCAAAAGCTATGAACTATGACTTTTTTACATCACTCTTGATTAAATAATTCTTCTGAAGTGTTATATTCTGTTATCTCCCCTTCATCAATAACATTGTTCCCATTTATATCGACTGCCTTTATATAAAATTCCTTTCCCGTCTTGCTATCGTAACCAAAATCATAGATTGTGGTAAATTTTATATCAGCGTCACTTGGACTTTGTTTCATGTTTTTAGGTTTATATTCTGTTGAATAAATACTTTGATTACCATCATTCCAATCAGCATATATTTTTGCATTATTTCCATAACGTTGACATTGTGCATACACTCTCATTCCTTTGTTAACATTCATATTGTCTACGTAAGATTGTGATGCTGTTATACTAAATCCACTACGATTAGCATACATATTTACAATATCTTTTTTAGTATTGTTGTAACTTCCAAAACCATCTCCAACTTTTATAGGTTCGCCCATGATTTTCTCCTTTTCCTCTAGTATTTCCCTCGTATACTTATATAAAGTATTTTTGCCTTTAAAAATTGCCTATTTGTTACAAAATATTAAGCCACATTTTTTAGTAACCATGTTCGAAACTTGTCAACTCTGGGGTAAATTACAGAGGATAGGTTTTAACCTATCCTCTGTAATTTTGTATGTCAGCGTTGAGAACCGCCTTTGCGCGTTCGGCGGATTTTGGCAAGGCTGGAGTGATGAACGTTAGTGAACGGAACGCAGTCCTATAAAAACAGTTGAGATAAAAGAACTTTAAAAAATACTTTAACAGATGATATTACTAATCGTGAAATCTATATGAAAGGCATTGATGCAAGCTATCATTGTGAAGGTTACAATATTTATAAGTCAAATGATTTGAAATAAATGCTTATATTACATTATTGAGTAACCAAGTTTTGAACTTTAATCTATGTCACAGGGAAGTTTATTTCTTTTAAGCATATCAACTAATGGTTCCAAAAACATTTCTTCATCTTCGCCTTCTTGAATTAATGAATATTTTGAGATTTCAGTAAGTTCTTTACATATACCTAAAATCGGTTTTTTACGCAGTTTTGACGCTGTTGCATATCGTGAAACGTTATATCTTAGTTCATTTATTTCATTGAAAGAATACTTAGATAATATTTTTTCAACTTCTGATAAAGCGTCAGTGTTATACATGATTCCTCTATAAAATGCAGGTATTGAGTATTCCAAACCATTGCCAACACAATCGTGGTTTCTGATTTCTATAAAGTTTCTAAGGCGAACATCAGGAAAATATAGATTTGAATGCAGCATCCAATCATCAATTGTTGCTTCAAATCCTTCATAGCCCTTATCCATAAACTGTTTAAATGTCATCTTGCCATTCAAGCTGACGGGTATATATTCTCTGTTAATGAAAATCATAGGTGTATCAAGCAGGGTATCAACATAATCACGGAAACTCATACCATCAGAAAAATTTGTGGCAAAACCGCAGCGTTCGTTATCCGTATTTAACCATGCAAGAGCTCTAAAGGATTTGTATCCTGTATCAACGCCGCCTCTTATTTTTGAGTTTGCAAACATGGCGGTTGCAAACGGCATTATAAGGTTTGCAACTCTGAATTTTTTCATTGCATCTTCTTCAGATCTATAGTCGATTCCTACCTGTATACCTGCTGTTTCTCTCATCATAACGTCAGATAGAATTCCCCATAGGTAATTCGCCATTACGGCATATCTTTTTTTAGGGAGAAGTTTTATATTTTTATAGGTAGTTTTTGGTGAAACTCCTTTATTTAGGAGCTTTATTCCAAATTCTTCAAGTATCGGCTTAAAGACTGAATTAATTTTTTCAATTTTTGATTTTATATCCCTTACAAAAATTTGCGGCTCAATGCTCAGTTCTATTTGACATCCCGGTTCAAGCGTAATTGTATCGTGCAGTTTTTTTAAACCGATGATATTAACGTCATCTAAAATATAGTCCCAGTTGTCAATTTTAGCAACTTCTCGTAAAAATTCGCAAACACCAAATTCTCCGTCGTACGGAATTACTTCATTTGAGGATTTAGAAACGGGTATTCTTTCATATTCCATTCCTATTTTTTGTGAAGTTTTGCATCCTAATATATATTCTTCCAATAATTGGTTGTATTCTAAACGCTCTGATTGTTTTGTTTCGCAATAATTCACGATACCTGCTCCTTCCTTGATTATATAATAAACACAATAAAAATAACTTTAAATTATTTACAACTTAACTATATCTCTTTTGTTTAGTTTTAACATTTCCCTGTTTGTACTATCATAAATACCATGGTGGATTATTTACAAAGAGCAAAGTTTTTCAGAACAAAAAAAAGGCTGGGTCAAAATTTTCTGATTAATGGTGAAGTTATATCGGATATCATTGATTTTGCAAAAATTACAAAAGAGGATACTGTTTTAGAAATAGGACCGGGCGTGGGTTTTGTAACGGAACAATTGATAAAAAAGGCAAAAAAAGTAATTGCGGTTGAACTGGATGAAGAAGCAATAAAAGAATTACAAAAACTTGAATGTGATAATTTGGAAATAATTCATAATGATATATTAAAAACAGATTTATCAGAATTAGCAGATGATAAAATTAAGGTTGTGGCAAATATTCCGTATTATATAACTTCACCGATTATAGCGCATTTGCTTGGCGAAATAGATGATTTAACCAATAAAAATCGTTCAAAAATAGTTGATATAATTTTGATGGTTCAAGAAGAAGTGGCAAGAAGAATAGTAGCAACAGAAAAAAGTTCATCAAAACAATATGGTCTTTTGACTATTTTATCACAGTTTTGGGCAGATTGTTCCATTATAAGAACTGTAGGCAGACGCTCTTTTTATCCTGCTCCTAAGGTTAATTCTGCCTTGGTTTATCTGAATGTTCGTACAGAGCCTTTGTTAAAACTTTCAGATTATTCGCACTTCAGAAAAACTGTCAAAGCAGCATTTTCGCAACGTCGTAAGACTTTGAAGAATTGTTTGGTCGGTTCGGGTTTTGATAAGGAAAAAGTTGCAAAAGTAATTTCTGATTTAGGATTAGATGAAAATATACGCGGAGAAAAACTTTCAATAGAAAACTTTGGTAATTTATCAGAAAAACTATTAAAAGCTTAACCATTTTTGTGCTATTTTATTTCACAGATTATTTTTTTTATGTTAAAATTTATCCGAAAGACAGGCAATATTTGACCTATGGAGGAATTAATGAAAGAGGCTTATTTTCCGCAAGAAATAGAGAAAAGATGGCAAGAAAAATGGGAAAAGGATAAAGTTTTTCACACGCCGGATGAAAGTGATAAACCTAAATACTTTGCACTATCGATGTTCCCGTATCCGTCAGGTAAATTGCATATGGGACATGTCAGGAACTACACAATTACTGATGTAATTGCGAGATTCAAAAAAATGCAAGGTTATAATGTTTTACATCCGATGGGATGGGACAGTTTCGGACTGCCGGCTGAAAATGCAGCAATGAAGCACGGTGCGGATCCTGCAAAATGGACTGATGAAAATATTGCATATATGACAAAACAGCTTAAGATGCTGGGTTTATCTTATGATTGGCAAAGAGAGGTAACTACTTGTAAGCCTGAATATTACAAATGGACACAGTGGTTATTTTTGCAACTTTACAAAAAAGGTTTGGCATATAAAAAAGAAGCAGCGGTTAACTGGTGTGAAACATGCGGAACAGTACTTGCAAATGAGCAAGTAATAGACGGTAAATGCTGGAGGTGTGATTCTGCAGTAGAAAAAAAATATCTTTCTCAGTGGTTCTTTAAAATAACTGATTATGCTGAAAGACTGCTGCAAGACTTGAGTAAGCTTGAAGGTTGGGGTGATAATGTTAAAACGATGCAAGCCAACTGGATTGGTAAATCTCAAGGTGCAATTTTCAGATTTAAAGTAAAAGAAATAGAAGGTATGGAAGTTCCTGTCTACACAACACGTCCTGACACTGTTCACGGAATTACTTACTTGGTGGTTGCACCAGAGTATAAAGATATAGAAAAATTAACGACTCCGGAAAACAAACAAGCTGTAGAAGGATATAGAGCTAATGCTCGTAAAATGACTGAAATAGAAAGACTTTCTACAGACAGAGTAAAAACAGGAGTGCCTTTGGGTACACATTGTATAAATCCGTTCACAGGTGAAGAATTCCCTCTTTGGACGGCAGACTATGCTCTTGTTGAATATGGAACAGGCGCGGTTATGGCAGTTCCGACTCATGACACAAGAGATTTTGACTTTGCGAAAAAGTATAATTTGCCGATGAAAGTTGTTATACAAGATCCTGTAAATCCCTCTGATTGTTTAGATGAAGCTTTTGTTGAAGAGGGTGTTTTGGTTAATTCTAATGAATTTAACGGAATGAAAAATACAGAAGCAAAAAAAGCAATTACTCAAAAAGCTGTTGATGGCGGATTCGGCGAATTTAAAACTCAATATAGACTTCGTGATTGGTTAATCTCACGTCAAAGATATTGGGGGGCACCAATTCCTGTTGTTTATTGTGATAAATGCGGAATTGTTCCAGAAAAAGAAGAAAATTTGCCTGTAATGCTTCCGACAGATGTTGATTTTTCTGTTGTAGGAAAATCTCCGATAACAACTTCTAAAACGTTTAAGGATACGGTATGTCCAATTTGTGGCGGACATGCTACGCGTGAGATGGATACAATGGATACATTTGTTTGTTCAAGTTGGTATTATTTAAGGTATTCTGATGCTAAAAATTCAGATAAATGTTTTGATAAAGATAAAGTGAATCACTGGCTTCCGGTAGATCAATATGTAGGTGGTATTGAACACGCAATTTTACACTTGCTTTATTCAAGATTTTTCACCAAAGCATTAAAAGATTGTGGTCTGTTAGACTTCGACGAACCGTTTAAAAATCTTTTAACTCAGGGTATGGTTCTGAAAGACGGTTCAAAAATGTCAAAATCCAAAGGTAATACCGTTGATCCGGATGAAATATTTGAGAATTTCGGAGCAGATACCGCAAGATTGTTCATTCTGTCAGATTCACCTCCAGCAAGAGATTTTGACTGGTCAGATGCGGGTGTTGAAGGCTGTTATAAGTTTTTAAACAGAGTTTGGCGTTTAGTAAGTGAAGGTGTTAATCAAGGCTTAATTACTAAAGATTATAAGTTAAACTTCCCGTTGGCGCGCGAAAATGATGATTTGGTAAGGACTGTTAATATTGCGATAAAAGGAATTACTAATGATATTTCAAATGATTTTCAGTTCAATACTGTAATCTCAAAATATCGTGAACTAACGAATGCTATATATGATTGGCGTGCTAAAAAAGTTGTGTTTACTGACGAGGATAAAAATGTATTTAGCTTTGCAGTAATTTCGTTGATTAAGTTGATGTCCCCTGTAACTGTACATATGGCAGAAGAAATTTGGCATGAACTCGGTTATTCAAAATCCGTTCATGATGAAAAATGGTGTGAATGGGATGAAACTCTTGCAAAGACTAGTAAAATAACATTAGTAGTACAAATTAACGGTAAAGTTAAAGATAAGCTTGAAGTTGATGAAAGTGCTGATAATAAGGAACTTGAACGTCTTGCGCTATCAACAGAAAAGATAAAAGGTTTGACGAATGGAAAAGAAATTGTAAAAACAATTGTAGTTCCGAAAAAACTTGTTAATATTGTGGTAAAGAGTTAATTGTTATCCCCGCAAAAGCGGGGGTATTTTTAACAATAAAAGCTTGTTTCAATATTTTTTTGTTTTATAATTCTAATATTACTTAAAGTAGGTGTAATTTAAAACTTAGTGTGGGCGTTTGGCGCAGTTGGTAGCGCATCTGAACGACATTCAGAGGGTCACAGGTTCAAGTCCTGTAACGCCCACCATTATCAATAAACAAGAAAAGGAGTTTATTATGAGAGTGTATCCGGTTAGTAACAGTTATTTAAATTTAGGTTCAAAAAAAAGTAATTTGTCATGCCAAGCACCTGTATTTAAAGGGGTTAAGGGTGCTAGTGCTGGAGCAATCGGCGGTTTGGCATATTTGGGTCTCATGAGTGTAATAGCGGCTCCATTTGTACCGCTTTCTCTAGGCTTCATTGCTCTCACTTCAGGTGTAGGAGCTGTTGCTGGTCACAATTTTGAAAAAGATTTCTTCGACAAAAAGGATGATACTAAAAAGTAATTTTATTTGTGAAAATAAGGAAAAATAGTAGTAATACCTGCCATTACCGGTTTTATGATTAAGTATTGTAAATTTTAAAAAAAATGCTTGCAATTATAAATAAAACGTGTATAATAAGAATCATAAGAGGTGTAAATGCTTATGAATAATGGTTATAGACCTGTTCTAAAATCTGAATTCCAGTATTAACACTCAAGATAGTAGAAAAAAGTGTATAGGAGATTTATCATGAACAAAGAAGAATTGGTAAAAGAAATTTCTAAGAAGACTAAACTTTCTCAAAAAGTATCTTCAGATGTATTATCAGCTACATTAGAAATCATTCAAAAAACAGTTGCAAAAGGTAAAAAAGTAACTTTGGTTGGTTTTGGTACTTGGGAAGCTCGCAAGAGAGCTGCTAGAATCGGCAGAAATCCTCAAACCGGTAAAGAATTAAAGATTGCTGCTAAAACAGTTCCTGCTTTCTCAGCTGGTAAATCATTCAAAGAACTTGTTAAATAGTCATTATAAGTTCATTAAAGAGGCGAATTTCTATTGAAATTCGCCTCTTTGTTTTTTATTCTTTGTATAGTAGAACAACAGCTTGAGCTTCAATAGCCCTTTTTTCGCCAACAGAATCAAGTCGCTCTTTTGTTTTAGCTTTTATGGAAATGTTATTTAAATCAATATTTAATACAGGTGCAAGGACTTGCTTCATTTTAGGAATGTATATCATCATTTTAGGAGCTTGTGCAATTATATTGGTATCAAGATTGTTAATTTTGTACCCTTTCTCAGAAATTTTTTCGACCACATTTTGAAGTAAATTTATACTATTGGCATTTTTGTATTTTTCATCTGTATCAGGGAAAAGAGTGCCAATGTCAGGTAATCCAGATGCACCCAGTAGTGCATCTATTATAGCGTGAACTAAAACATCAGCATCTGAATGTCCGAATAAACCTTTTTCATGGGGAATTTCTATTCCGCCAATAATAAGTTTGCGATTTTCCTCAAGGCGGTGGATATCATAACCTATACCGATTTTGTAATTTTGTATCATTAGCGTAATCTCCTTATTTTTATTATATTAGAAACTTTTCAAAAACTCATCTTAACATTTCTTAATATTCCTTGTAAAAAAAGGCAATTTTGTGCGAGGAATATACTTTATATATATGTAAGAGATATTTAAAAGAGAGATTAAAAAAATGACAGTAAAATACGATGCAATTGAAAGAAATAAAAAACCGGCTGGAGCAATTGAAATTCCGGAAGATTTTAAATGCTTTTATTTAAACAAACAAGACCGCCAGATGAGATTCAATAACGGCGGAGATCCTATATATGCTATCTTTGATAAGATTGATGAAAGACCTTTGTCAAAAATAGCCAGAGATTTTGTCAGAGAATTGGCAGATGATTCTATAAGATTTATTTCTGCTTTAGTAAAATAATTATTAAAATTTGTAACAATTACAATGTTTTGAAAGGGTAAAAAGCAATTTTTATCCTTTATGTGTTTTAAATGTAGTATCAAAATATGTGAATAAAAAAGAAAGAAGGTCAAATATGCCGGAAGTACAGAATGTAGGAACTATAGATTACAATCCTTATCAATTACAAGTAAATCAGCTGCCGGAACAGTACGAAGAAAATGTAGGTGTACCTGCAACTAATGACCCTTACATAGATGTTAAACAAAAATCTGCATCAAGCGGATTGGGATTAAAACTTTTGGGTGTAGCTCTTCTTGGAACAGCTTTGGTGGCAGGTGGTTATAAATTGGGTAAGTCAAAAGCTCCTGCTGCGAAAGAAGTTGAAGAGGATGTTCTTAATAAAATGAAAGATGTTATTAAGGATGTGTCAGAAGAACTTGAAAAATTTACGTCTGAAGTTGGTAAATTGAAAAAGTCCGCAGAAGAAATGTCTACAGAAGCAGATAAAATGACCAAAAGTTTTTGTTATAGACATAAAAATGTAAAAACATTTGTGCAAGATGTAAGAGATAAAATTAAGTCTTTTATTGAAAAGCTTGAGAAAACTGCAGAAGAAACAGCAAACAAAATTAAAAAATCTACTGAGGAAACATTAGATGAAGCCAAAAAAGCTGGGGAAGATGCTGCAGAAGAAGCAAAGTAAAATGCAACAAAAAATATAAAATAATATAAAAGGTTCATTATGAACCTTTTTTTTTGAAGAACTTCTTATTTTATATCTTCTTCAGGAGATAAACCCCAATGAAGCTTATTTCTCAATACGGAATAAAAGCTTTCATCGTTTAAAAAGGCAAGTTTAGCTTTATATTTTGAAGTTTTAATATTAATTGTATCTACACATTCTTTCATATCAAATCCGTCGGCAGAAACCGATAAAAGTTTATCCGTTGATTTTATTGAAATTGTTTCTGTAATAGGTATTACAAGGGGTCTGGCAGTGAGAGTATGCGGACAAATAGGTACAATGGTAATTGCATCTAATAAAGGCGAAATAATCGGTCCTCCGGCAGATAAGCCATAGGCAGTTGATCCTGTCGGTGTTGAAATTATAAGCCCATCAGCAATATAATTGCATACAAAATTGTTATTGATTTCCAAATAAAGTTTTGATGTTCTGTAGTGGTTACATCCTTTTATGACAAAATCATTAAGCGCAAGGTTATCACCTGATTCAAGCATAAGCCTGTTCTCAACTGAAAATTGCTTTTGCAATACTTTGGAAATTATTTCTTCAATTTCATCAACTCCGGCTTGAGCAAGAAAACCTAGCCTTCCAAGGTTTATACCTAGAACGGGGGTTTCTGATTTTGCATAAAATCTTGCAGCACGAAGAAGTGTACCATCTCCTCCGATTACTAATGTTATCTCTCCGGAGTATTTTAATTCATTAAGTTCAAAGGTTTCGAAGTCTGCGTTCTTGTTTTTCAGAACATTTAATACTCGTTCGTATGAATTTTGGTAATTAGGTATTAATTTATTATATACAACATTGATTTTCATACACGTGATTATAGCATGGAAATTGATTTTATGATAACATTAGTGAAGAGAGAATTATTCCTCTATATCTCAAGGGACAAGGGAGAAAGGTATTTATTATGATAGAAATGAAAGTAATGGGCATAGCACTTGATGTGAGAACAAATTCCCCGATTGTTGTACTTCATGATTTAGATAACAGAAAAGCTCTTCCTATATGGATAGGTTCAGCAGAGGCAAGTGCTATTATAAGATGCATAGAAGGTTTGGTTGTTGCGCGTCCCATGACACACGATTTAATTGCAAATCTTATAGATAAAACAGGATATAATTTAGATAAGATTGAAATAAATAATGTAGAAAAAGAAACATATTATGCGACATTATATCTTTCTAAGGATGAAGAAATAGTTGAAATAGATTCAAGACCAAGTGATGCAATTGCTATTGCAATGCGCTGTGAGGCACCTATATTTGTGACTGCAAATGTACTTATGAATGGCTCTGTATCGACAGATGCGGCAAAAGATGCAGAGGAAGCCCAAGAATTTAAAGATTTTATTCAAAATATTAAACCGTCAGATTTTGAAAAATTGATGAAGGGCAAACACGAAGAATCTGATCAATAGTATGACAGACAAGTTTCATTAATACAAATCATAAACAAAAACGAGGAATGTATGAACATAAACAAAAATTATGATAATCTTGAACAAAGCTATTTATTTTCAACTATAGCAAAAAAGGTTAACGAATATATAACAAAAAACCCTGATAAAAAGGTTATAAGACTCGGAATCGGAGATGTTACGCTTCCTTTGTGCAAAGCTGTTATATCATCTCTTCACAATGCAGTCGATGAGATGGCAGAACAATCTACTTTTAGGGGATATGGTCCTGAACAGGGTTATGATTTTCTGAGAACGGCAGTTCGAGAATATTACAACTCTCATAATGTTGATTTGGAACTTGATGAAATATTTATTTCTGACGGAGCAAAGAGTGATTTGGGCAACATTTTAGATTTGTTTGCAAAAGACAATACTGTTTTAGTTCCTGACCCGGTGTATCCGGTTTATGTTGATACAAATGTAATGGCAGGAAGAGAAGTGAAATTTATTGATGCAAACGGAGAAAATGAATTTCTTCCTCTCCCGAATAGAGATGTAAAAGCTGACATAATCTATATTTGTTCACCAAATAATCCTACAGGAGCTGTTTATAACAGAGAACAATTAAAAGAATGGGTAGATTATGCTTTATTAAATAAAGCTATAATTCTCTTCGATTCCGCGTATGAGTGTTTTATATCTGATGAAAGCCTTCCTCGTTCAATATACGAGATAGAGGGGGCAAAGGATTGTGCAATTGAATTTTGTTCGCTTTCAAAGACGGCAGGTTTTACGGGAACAAGGTGTGGGTATACAATTGTTCCAAAGAGTTTAGACAAACTCAATAAAATGTGGCTTCGTCGTCAGACAACAAAGTTTAATGGTGTTCCTTATATAGTGCAACGGGCCGCTGAAGCTGTATTTACGGAAGAAGGACAACGTGAAATTCAAGAAAATATAAGATATTATAAGGAAAACGCGAAACTCATATCAGATACGCTTAATGAGTGCGGAATTTGGCATGTAGGCGGTAAACACTCTCCTTATATTTGGCTTAAATGTCCAAATAACATGAAATCTTGGGAATTTTTCGATTACCTGCTAGAAAAAGGCCAGATTGTCGGTACTCCCGGAGCAGGATTTGGCAAAAATGGGGAAGGCTATTTCCGTTTAACGTCTTTTGGTTCTAAAGAAAATACAATTGAAGCTATGGAAAGATTTAAAACGTTATTTAAATAAAGCTTGAATAAACTCCTTACCGTCAAAATCTTTTAAATCTTCCATTTTTTCTCCTACACCAACGAGTTTAACAGGGAGTCCAAGTTCTTTGGCAATGGCTATAACTATGGCTCCTTTTGCTGAACCGTCAAGTTTTGTCAGTGCAACAGATGTCAAGTTTACACATTCTTTAAAAACTTTTGCCTGTTGTAAACCGTTTTGACCTGTATTAGCATCAATTACCAAAATAGATTCTCGAAGTTCACCAGAGGCATTTTTATCTATTACGGATTTAATTTTAGATAGTTCTTCCATTAAGTTGTATTTATTTTGCAGTCTGCCGGCTGTATCAACTAATATTACTTCATAATGTTCATTTTTTGCTTTTTGTATGGCTTCATATACGACAGAAGCAGGATCTGCCTTATCTCGTCTAATAATATCAGCACCTGATCGTTTCGACCAAATGTCAGCTTGTTCTTCGGCTGCGGCACGGAATGTGTCCCCTGCGGCAATTAACACTCGCTTGCCGGCTTGTTTAAATCGATAAGCTAATTTGCCTATTAATGTGGTTTTTCCTGCGCCGTTAACACCGGTTATGAAGTAAATGTTTAGTTCATTTTCCTTAAATTCCAGTTTGGATGAACCGGTGTTATCTAATGTTTTTAAAAATTCCTCTTGGAGGAACTCTTTTACTTTGGATGGTTTAACTCTGTTTTGTCCGCGTAATTTATCGACAAGTGCAGATGCATATTCTACGCCTAAATCTGCACTTATTAGCAAGTCTTCCATGTCATCTAGTACAAAATCCGAAAACCCTTCTTCGTTAGAAACAGTACTAACAACATCATCTACAAGACTTTGCGCGGTTTTTGAAATAGTTTCTTTTAATTTATCAAAAAAATTAAACATTCCGCTTCCTCGTTCGTAATACATTATTTGTAGAATGAAAGTATTCTAAAAAGCAAAATTTACTTGAGTCCGTTCTCCACAATAACTTTTGCCAAAATTCCATTTACAAAAGATGAAGAATCTTCTGTTGAATATTTTTTAGCTAATTCTACGGCCTCATCTACAATAACTTTAATAGGAGCACCTTTAGAATATAAAAGTTCTGTTATTGCAATTCTTAAAATATCTTTATCAATTTTTACCAACCTTGAAATATCCCATCCGTTGGAATATTTCTGAATTTCATTATCTACTGCTTCGTGATTAATTTTGAATTGTTCGGCTATTTCTATTGTATAATTTTTTACTTCAGATTGATTTTCCAAAGTAGTAAATTCTGCTATCTCAAGGGCTAACAATGCTTTTTCAACGATATCGAGCATACTGTCAACTTTTCCTATCATCTCATCAGTAAGAGGAATTTGTACCGGTTTATTTTTTGCACCTAAAGGTCTGGACAAATTTGAATCGTGTTCTGCTTCGTATGTCTCTAAAGAATCTTTAATATCAATCAATGAACCCACAGTCAATTTTAACTCTTCAGACGCTGAATTAGAAAGTATTCTTACAGACTTAAGCATTATATCTTCAAAATCTTTTCTTGAATATTTGGTAATTTCTTTTTCAAATTGTGAAAATAGTATAAGTGCTAATTCTCTTGCGGCACGTCTTGCTTGCATAAATTTCTCCTAATATGTCAGTTATAATAAAAGGATGTAATGTATTTAGTAAGTTGATAGATATATTAACTAAATTCTATTACATCCTCTTTAATTGGTTGCGGGAGCTGGATTTGAACCAACGACCTTCGGGTTATGAGCCCGACGAGCTACCAGACTGCTCCATCCCGCGTTATTAAATTTTCACTGCGCTCAATCAAAGCCACAACTCATTATGTAATGCTAAATATCAAAAATCAAGTATTTAGTTTTTGCGACTATGTCTGTATTTGAGTTTATCATTGTAAAGTTTTGTAACAATATATACAAAATAGTGAAAATTTATCTCCTAAATATACTTTATATATATGTAAGTCAAATGACAAACATTAAATAACACGAAACACATAACACAAACCTTTCATACAACCTACACACTAACCTTCTACACATGAGGAATTATTAAAAAAAATTCCGAACCCCTTTCTAAAAGAAAAGGGTTTTTTTTTAATTTTTTTAAGCTTAATCAATCATTGTAATAATTTTGCTTCCAAATAACACTATTCCAACAATTATACTTATAAACGTTGCAAAAAGAACTGCTCCTGCTGAAATATCTTTTGCCATACCGACCATTCTGGAATATCTGTTATGATAGATTGAATCCAATGCAAATTCAATTGCGGTATTAAGCATTTCAGTTACTATAACAAGAGCAATTATAAACAAAAGGATGCAAAATTCAACAGCTGTAAATTTCAAGATTAAAGCAAAGAACACAACCAATGTAGCGATGGATACGTGAACTCTTATATTCATTTCGCTGCGTATGGCAAGGTTAAAACCTTTTCTGGCATTTCTGAATGTACCGTTAAAACCTTGTGCTTTAAATTTTGTCATATTCAATACTCTCCAAAGCTTTTTTTTGCTCAGCTATAACAAAATTGTACTCTTTTTCAGTTTGATGGTCAAACCCTAAAAGGTGCATCAAACCGTGACTTATGAGAAAAAATAATTCTTGTTCCTTATTTTTTGATTGACTGATATCTTTATTGGAACCATCAATTACTTTATCAAGGGCTATTACAATCTCTCCAAGGTTTATATCACCATCAAAGATAAAACTGTTTTCATCATCTGCAAAAATGGCAAATGTAATTATATCTGCCGGATAATCTTTATTTCGATAATCACTGTTTAATTCTTGAGTTTTTATTGAGTCACAAAAAACGATATCTAAAGTTATAGATTCAAAATCTTTATTTGCCAGGCAGCTTTTATCTCCAAGTTTTTTTATGTAATGTTCAAGCATTTGCTTTGTTTTTTCGATTACATCTTTTTCATCAACTTGCCAGTTTTCGTATATATTTTCGGTAAAGACATTAATTACTGTCATTCTTTTTGTTCTCTAGTTCTTTTACTTTTGCATCCAAATCTGCATCTAATGATTGGGGCATTTGTTCGGAACTTTGCAGTGCGTCATGGTTTAGTTTATTTTTGTCAAGTTCTTGAACTAAATCGTTATGATACTTAATCCGTTTGTGATGCATTCCTCTAAGCATTCTTGAGAATGTTTCAGAAATGGTTTTTAAATCTTTTAAGGTTAGCGGTGAATCTGAAAGTTGCCCGTCATTTAACCGTTCTTTTATTATTTTGCTAATAATAGCATCAATTTCTTCATTAGAAGGGTTTTTTGCTGCTCTAACAGCTGATTCAACAGCATCAGCTATCATTAGAATTGCAGTTTCTTTCATATTCGGTTTAGGACCGGGATAGCGGAACTGTTCTTCATTGACATTTTCCGCTCCTTCTTCTTTTAGCGCTTCGTTATAGAAATAACTTACCAGACTGGTTCCATGGTGTTGCAGTATGAAATTTGTAATAACCTGCGGTAAATGAGCATCTTTTGCAAGTTCTAAACCATCTTTAGGATGGGCGGTAATAAGCATTTTGCTGAATCTGGGAGTGCATGAATTGTGAGGGTTTTCGATTCCGTATAAAGATTGATTCTCAACAAAAAACATAGGTCGCAGTAACTTTCCTATATCGTGGTACATTGCACCAACCCTTGCAAGTACAGGATTTGCTCCTATAGCTTCTGCAGCAGTTTCACACATGTGAGAAACGGTTAAACTGTGGTTAAATGTTCCGGGAGCTTCTTGCATAAGTCGTTTTAAAAGCTCTTGATTATGATCTGCAAGTTCTGCCAATCCATACGGAGTTAAGATTCTAAAAGTATTTTCAATTATAGGCAGCATGCCCAGTATAAGGATTCCGCTTATTACAAAGCAGTTAATAACAATTAAGCCAAGGTCTTTTAATATAAGGGCATTATTTATGTCCATCATAAATTTTTCAAGAAAATAAATTCCGCCTACTATAAGGACGCCTGCTAAAGATATTTTTGAACTTACTATAAGCAGGTCAGAACGTTTTGAAAATTTTAGGTTTGAAGCAGCAGTCATAACAACTGTGTTTAAAAGCATGAAAGATACGACAACTTCCAGGTTCCAGTGCATTCCTATAGCAATTAGTGCGATTACCATTGTTGAACAGAAAAATGCGCTTCGCGGTGTAGTAAATATAGATAATAAAATTGTATATGCAGGAATCGGAACTATATATGGTGAGAAGCCTGTTGGCAGTACAGCAGAAATAAATGCAGTTAATAATGTAAAGAATGCAATTATTGTCATGTGTTTTACATTGTAATACTGTTTCTCAAAATTCTTTTGATATTGTAAAAATACGAAGGTAAAAAATGCTGCTAGAATATAAATTCCTGCAATACCAAAAAATCCCCATATAAAAGCATTTATATATCTAACAACAAAATCAGCTGGGCCTAACGACCCAGCTGACAAAACACTACCATATAATCACACTGCATCAAAGGCTTCCGCTATGTGGTATTGCTTATATTTCCCATAGCAATATTCTAACATATTTATCGGCCTTTTCCTTTGAAACTTTCGACAAACTATGAACTTTTCGTGAACTTTTTATGGCTTGGTGAAATAAGATTACTCCATCCTCCTCAAAATCTCATCAGCCACCTTCTCACTAGCATTTCCATCAAACACCAAACCAATCTTACCAAAGAATTCATCTAGCCTAGACTCATACTTCTGCTGATCAAAATGCAACACATCGTGCTCTAGATCATCAT
>CAMZGT010000005.1 GCA_947306495.1 uncultured Acinetobacter sp. | reverse complement strand
CTGCTGCTTGTTGTAATATTTGTGATTTAATGTAGTTTGATGATTCTTGTGCTACATCTGCATCACGTAATGTTGAAAGTGATGAAGTTATGTTTTCAGTTTGAACACCAATTGATTCGATTGCTGATTCTATTCTGTTTTGTGCAGCACCTAGTGTTGTTACACGATCTGAAATTATATTTATAACATTATCAATTCTCGCTAACATATCAGCAGCTGATTCTTTTCTTTCAACTGTATGAACTGAATCACCACCAGTTTTAGGGTCTAAACCGGCACATTTTTGAGCCAAAAGTGTTCTGCCTGCATCACTATTAGCAATTATATATTGATTTGCAGCTGCTAAATCATCTCCATTTTCATCCTTCGTAACAGAGAATAGTGAACTAATGTTACCAGATTTAAACAAATCACTCTTCAATACAATTTGGCTCTTTGATTGAGTGCCTTCTGTACCTACTTGAATTGCGATAGTTTTTCCAGCTTGTGCTAAATCACCACTCATCAACTCCAGACCATTAAATTCGCAGTTTGCTGCAATTCTGTCTACTTCCTCCAATCTTGCCATAATTTCTGATTGGATTGCCTGTTTTGATTGAGTACCATAAGTTCCGTTTGCTGCTTGTTCTGTCAAATCTCTTACACGTTGAATGTGTGTTGAAATAAGTGCATAGTTATCTTCCAGTGTTGATAACATATCTGCACCTGTTGCTGCGTTATCAGCTGCTACATCCAATGATCCCAATTGTGCTTCCCAATTCCTTGCGATTGAATAACCTGCTGCGTTATCAGATGCGTGGTTAATCTTGTAACCTGTTGTCATTCTCTCAATTGCTTTGTTCAAGCCTGCTGTTGCTTTGTTCAAATTGTTTTGTGCAACAAGTGATGATAAGTTTGTGTTAATAGTTAGTGCCATTGTTAACTCCTTTCTGGCTGTTTTTACATGTATCCTTACATTTTTTAGTTTATATTTCTTCATTCCACATTTTTTTTAATTTCTAACAAAAACCATTTAATACTGTTACAAAACTTAACATTAATAACCTAAAAACATTGTTTTTGATATACTTTTACATGTTAGGAGTTGAGATGGGAAGAATTTTGATTGATAATAATCGATGTAAATCATGCTATATTTGTACAGAAACTTGTCCAAAAAAACTAATAAAAAAGAGCAATAAAACAAATCGATTGGGAGATTTTATGGTTGAATTTATTGATCCTAAAGGTGAATGTATCGGATGCGCTATGTGCGCAAAAAGATGTCCTGACGTGGCAATAACTGAGGTATGGCGATAAAAAATTATTGGGGTTGGTTAACACCTAACCCAAACCCTTTCCTTAAGTAGAGGCGGGAGATGTAAATGGAAAATTCTGAAAAGGTTTTAATCAAAGGTAATTACGCTATAGCACAAGCTGCTGTAAACGCAGGCTGTCAATGTTATTTTGGGTACCCCATAACACCGCAGACAGAAATCGGAGAATACCTGAGCGGAAAAATGCAGGAGCTCGGACGAGGTTATGTTTGTGCAGAAAGCGAACTCGGCGCAATAAATATGGTTATGGGAGCTGTTGCAACAGGCGTTAAAGCTATGACTTCATCATCTTCCTGCGCTGTAGCATTAATGCAAGAAGCTCTCTCTTACGCTGCTTCTGACGAACTTCCGGTTGTTTTAGTTAATGTTATGAGAACCGGACCGGGATTAGGGTATATTTATCCTGCACAGGGCGATTACAATCAAGCTGTTACAGGTGGCGGAAACGGCGATTATAAAGTTATTGTTCTTGCTCCTTCGACTGTTCAGGAATGCATAGATTTAACATATCGAGCATTTTATCTTGCACAAAAATACAGAAACCCAACCATACTTTTAGCAGATGGCCTTTTAGGACAAATGATGGAACCTGCTAGTTTTGGCAAATACCCTTATACAGAGATTGACAATTCTTCTTGGGCTCTAACCGGTGCAAAAGGAAGAGAGGCAAGAGCTATTTATTCTTGCGCAAGAGAAGAAAAAGCTCAAATTCAGCATATTAAAGACCTGTTTAAAAAATTTGAAGTTATCACCCAAAACGAAACCACATATGAAGAATTTAATACAAGTGATGCTGATATTATTTTAACAGCTTTCGGTTCCATGACAAGAAACATTAAAGCAGCAATGAAAGTCCTTAGAAATAAAGGAATCAAAGCAGGCTGTTTTAGACCTGTAACACTCAGTCCGTTTCCTTATAAAAGGATAAGTGAACTTGCTCAAAAAGGAAAGGATTTTGCTGTCGTTGAAATGAATATGGGACAAATGTTTAAAGATATTAAATACGCTATTAACGGAAAATCAAAAGCATACTTGATTAACAGACCTTGCGGAGAATGGTTGAGTGTAGAAGAAATTGTTTCCGGAATTGAAAAAATTATGGAGAAAAATTATGCAGCAAGTGTTTAGTGTACCAAAATCTTTTAAAGATGATTTCAAATTCACATTTTGCCCCGGCTGTGACCATGGGATAGCAATGAGGCTTGTTGCAGAAGTTCTTGATGAGCTTGGGGTAACAGAGAATACTATTTCTTCGACAGCAATTGGTTGTTCTGTTTTTATCTATGATTTTCTTAAAGTAGATTGCGTAGAAGCTCCGCACGGAAGAGCATTAGCTTCTGCCACAGGGGTAAAACGAGCACAACCCGATAAAATTGTATTTACTTATTCAGGTGACGGTGATTTCGCATCCATAGGACTTGCTGAGTCTATGCATACTGCTCTGCGTGGAGAAAAAATAACTTCCTTTATGCTTAATAATACTACATACGGAATGACAGGCGGACAGTTGGGACCTACAACTACAATGGGGCAAAAGACAACAACTTCACCTATGGGTAGAAACAAAGAATACTACGGATACCCGATAAAAATGGCTGAGCACATGGCACTTTGTGACGGAACAGCTTTTTCGGCCCGCGTTGCACTAGACTCTGTTCCGCACATAAATAAGGCAAAAGAAGCTATTAAAAAAGCATTTCAAGTTCAGCTTGACGGACTTGGATTCGGGTTTGTTGAAATTCTATCATCTTGCCCAACAAACTGGAAAATGACACCTGAACAAGCACATGAAAGAATCAGAACAGAAATGACAGAAACATTTCCGTTAAGTGTATTCAAAGATATAACAAAATAATTGTATCAACAAAGGACTAACTATGGAAAAGAATTTTATAATTGCAGGTTTTGGCGGACAAGGAGTACTACTTGCAGGAACAGTTTTAGCTAACGCATTTATGCTTGACGGTAAAAATGTGACTTGGTATCCTTGTTACGGCGCAGAGATGAGAGGCGGAACCGTCAATTGTGAAATTGTGGTTTCGGATACGGAAGTCAGTTCTGTTCATAAACAAGACACCGATTATGCACTTGTATTAAATCAGCAGTCCTTTGACAGGTTTATTAAAAGGGTTAAAACAGGAGGAACTGTTGTTGCAAATTCTACCTTAATAAAAGAGTCCAAACCAAGAACTGATATAAATTACATTTTCGCACCAATGGGAAACATTGCAAATTCATTAGGAACAAGCAAAGTTACAAATATTGTATCTTTGGGTGTTTTGTCTTCAGTCTGCGATTTTATTTCTACAGAAGCTTTAAAACAAGGCATTAAAAAAGTTCTTGGAGAAAAGAAAAAGGATCTACTGCCTCTGAATATAAAAGCTCTTGAATGCGGCAAAGGTACTTTGGTTTAGTACAATACTTTTTATTTTTACACTTCCGGAATTTCTATTTCAACATCATCAACGTCATCTTGATCTTCTTTTTTAATAACCTCAACAACATTCTTTGCCATTTCCTTTGCAATAATATGTCTTGTTGATTCCGGACAATTTTGAAGTAAACTTATTGCTGTTCTTAATGTACCGTCGATATCGTACCAACGACCGTGTTTTGAATCATCTAAAACATCTTCCGTAGCAGAAACTATATCCTCTACCGATTCGTATTCGGTACTTGAAAGTTGGTGTTCAGTAATAATTTTGATTAAATTAAGTGCAACTTTGATTTGCGTTTCGTCATCAGATTCTTCTAACGTTTTCATTGCAGAAGACAAAACCGGATCCTTATCATACCAGCGTCTAGCATTTGTTGTAAACTCTTCCTTCATAGAAACCTCCTGATAACAATCTTAACAGGAATATTATACTATAATTCGGCATGATTGTAAACGTATTATTATACTTGAACGGCTATATTATACAGAAGCCTTTTTCTAATCGATATAGGTAATACACGTGATTGAATATTATCACTTACCATGTCTGATGAACACTCCTCTGCAGTTTTTCTTTTTGTACAGTTTTCAGCTGTGGCTCTAAATAAGTTTGAAATAATTAAATCTAAATCGTCTTCTGTTGTATATGGTTTCTTTAGCATAACATTATCCACATAGCTGCTGTCTTTTATTGATAACACGTGTCCGTTAAGACTGACATCCGTTCTTATATATTCCGAACCGGCATAATGGTTATTAACAGATGTCTTATTCCCTATTTTATCAATTATTGTATAAGATATCAACTCATTTTTTGTTCCCATTTTATGAATTGATATTGTTTGATTATCATCGCTATATTCAACAATTCTTCCTAATATGTCATAACGATACTTTTGATATAATATAACCTCAGTCCCGACTGAAACTTTTCTGGAATTAATATTTTTAAAATCATCATACGTATATTCTACCGAGCAAAAATTATCATTCTTTTTCTTTTTAATTTTTGTAATATAGCCTGACCTATTATATTCATAATCAAGTCTTGATATAACAAAGCAGGCTTTGTTGTACTTAAGCTTTGATAAAACTCTACCTTCTTTATATTCTTCTAAAGATACTATCCTACCATTTGAATAATATTTTATACTGCTTATCTCGGAGGCAGAATAACAGACTTGCTTCTGCAATTCGTTATCGTCAGAATAGTAAAGGACCGAATCTATTTCACCTTTATCATTTTTAACGATCTTCACACCATAATCATAATTTTGAAGAGTTTCAAGTTTTGTAGTTTGAGAAGCATAAGTTTTTCTAAATTGCATCAGTTCCTGTGGCACTGATACTCCAAAATTTGAGCGCATAAATATCCTCCAAGTCTGTTTTTACATCTTACCTGCTCTCTTCTCATCGCTCATATATATAAAAACTTCTAGAAAATACTAATTTCAAGCTTTGATAATTTTGTTACAAAACTAAATATTTAATTTATAGCCTCCACCATAAATTGTTTCTATATACTGCTTACCATCGGATATTTTATCAATTTTTGAGCGCAAATGCCTTATATGTACTCTTATCGTTTCAACGTTATCATCAGGTTCATAGCCCCATATTTCTTTTAGCAATTTAGATCCTGATACCATATTGCCATGATTTTGGAATAACAAATTAAATATATCATACTCAATTGGAGTCAGTTTTTGAATTTTATCATTAATCTGTACACTGTATGTTTCAGGCAGCAGCGTTATTTCTTTATAAGTTAAAAGCTCTCTTATCGCGGAAGATTTTGGAATTTGTTTTGTACGCTTTAATAGCGCACGAACTCTTACTATAAGTTCTTCTACTTGAAACGGCTTTGTAAGGTAGTCATCCACTCCTAAGTTAAAACCATTAACCTTGTCATCCAACTGAGAAAGTGCAGTAAGCATGATTATAGGTACGTCTGAAATTTCACTGGTTTGTCTGATTCTTTGAGCAACAGTAAATCCATCTACTTCAGGCATCATAACATCCAATATTATTAAAGCAGGTTGTTCCTGTTTTGCTTTTGCAAAACCTTCTACTCCGTTAAAAGCCTGTACTACTTCATAACCTTGCAATTCAAGGTTAACTTTAATCAACTCATTTATTGCACTATCATCATCAATTACAAGAATTTTAGTCATTTGCAAAGACTCCTTCCGGTTCCTTATGATTGCCCTCTATTTGCAATATTTCATCATCAGCTTCATCTGTAAGGTTCGTAGGGATTTCTTTACTTGAGTTAATTCCGAATTCTTTCAACGCTTCTACTTGAGAAAACAGGCTCGGTTTATTTTTATTTCCTCTTTTAAACCTGTTTATTGTCTTATTCAATTGAGTTGAAACACCCTCAAAGCGTTTTTGAACATCAATTAAATCTTCACAGAATTGAACAAAAGTTTCATACAAATTGGTTCCTGCAGCAACAATTCTAGAAACACTTTCACCTTGTTTCTGCTGCGCAAAAAACTGATTAACTAATCTTATCGTCGCGAGAAGAGATGCCGTCCCTACAATAATAATATTAGATTTATAAGCATTATTAATTAACTCACTATCTTCATAAAGCAAGCCTAAAGAAGATTCTATCGGCATATACATTAAAACAAAATCCGGTTGAGACAAATCTCCTGCATTTTGATAGTTTTTATTCGCCAAATCCGTAATTCTCTTCTTTACCTCGGCTTTGAATTCTTTTAATTTTTCAGAATTATTAATATACTCGAGATAACTTGTTAAAGTTACCTTAGAATCAACTATCAAATGTCTGTTATTTGGCAAATTTATAACAACATCAGGTCTTACTATATGCTCTGTTTCATCCTTAAGATTAGATGATGTTGTAACAAACTGCTTGGTATAATGGACACCCTCTTGCATACCCGAGTACTGCAATATTGTATCCAAAAGATCTTCACCATAGGAACCTTTGACATTTTGATTTTTTGTCAACGCTTCTACCAAATTCTTTGCTTCTTGTTCAATAATTTTATTATTTTTTTCCAGATTACTAATCTGTTCTACAATTTTTGTTGTATTTTCAACTCCGGAAAGATTAAATTTTTCGACTTTATCCTTAAATTCACCCAACTCTTTGGTTAAGGGGAGAATTTTTTCTTCCAATGTTTCCCTGTTTTGCTTACGCAAGTCCTCCTGTTCATTTTTAATGGTTTCATTTGCCAACTGCACAAAGTCGCGTTTTATAATTTCTTGCAACTCAACGGAACTTTCAAACTTTGCCTTAAGTCTTACTAATTCTTCATTTGCACTACTTTCTTTTTTTGAAAAAATTATGTAGGAAACAAGAGCTGAAAGAATTACTCCTGATATAAATGAAACTATTATTGATAACATTAAATTCACCCCTTTTTCATATCCGACTATGAAAACTATAGTTGCCAGGCTGGCTAAATATATTTATACCTAACGTCTGTTGCTAAATTTTGCAAGAAGCCTTAGAATCTCTAAGTACAACCATACAATTGTTACCATCAAACCGAATGCTCCATACCATTCCATGTCCTTGGAAAGCATATTTTGAGCACCTCGTTCTATGAAATCAAAATCAATTATAAGATTTAATGCAGCTATTGCGCATATTGCTATACTTATAAGAATTCCTAACGGGGAGGATGAATTTAACAAAGGAACATGTAATCCGAAAAAACTTCCTATAAGATTTACCAAATATACAACTGCAATTGAAGCAGTTGTAATAAATATAACACTTCTAAATTTATCGGTGCATCTTATAATATTTGCCCTGTATAGAATCAACATAGCAAACAAGGCTGCAAATGTTCCTGCTACGGCTTGAGTGACAATTCCAGGGTATGAAGATTCGAATGTAGCTGAAACTCCACCCAGCATCATACCTTCACAAGCAGCGTATATAGGAATTAAATACTTATTCCTTGTAAATGAAATTATTAAAGCAGTGATAAAACCTACAATCAGACCTACGCCAGTCAGCATAAAAGCAAAATCAGTATATCCCAACATATATTTTGACCACACAAATCCTGCTGCTGCTACCATTATAAGTCCAAGAAATCCTGCAATCTGAATAGTGCCGTTTACTGTCATCGGTTCAGATTCATAAACTCTCTCTTGTTCTGAAAAATTTTGATTCAAAATCGGATTCGCCATACTATAACCTCCATTGGTTTTGTTTATCAATAACCAATTACAGTATACCATAAATCTTTTACTAAAAATCAGGTATTAATGTTTTTTTAATGTGTTTTTTAGTATGACTTCTTTTTGATTTTTAATAAAGTAAAAATTTACAAATAGCGTACTTGATCTAAAACTTTTGAAATGCGTTCTTTGAAATCTTTATTTATCGGACAAGTTGTTAAACCTTCAAGTCTTGCAGATTCTTCACGTGCAATTAAATCTTTCTCTAACATAGCAAGCTTTCTCAAAGCAATGTTCATAAAACCTCCTAGATACCTATTTCTTAATCTTACATATATATAAAGTTATTTTTTTTTGAAAAATTGACTTATTATTAAGATTTATTAAGCGAAGTTTTACCAATTTACCTTTTCGATAAGTTCTATTTCATTCCCGTCAGGATCTTTTACGAAGGCTATTCTTGAACCTTTTCCGTTCAAATCGAACGGCTCGTATAAGTATTTATATCCGAGTTTACAAATTTTTGAAGTGAATTCATCCAAAGAGTCAACCTGAAATGCAAAATGTCCGAATGCACTTCCGTTAGAATATCCTTCTGCCGGAGTTTCATCATTATATGTCAATTCTATTTGACACGTCTTGTCTTCATCATTTAAAAAATACAACCAACAATCATTTAACCTTTTTTTATGGTCCAATTTCATATTTAATAATTCGGTATAGAATTTTAATGATTCCACAACATTTTTAACCCTTATCATTGAATGCAAAAATTTCATTATCAACACTCCTATTAGAATATTTACTCGTTAATTTTACCATGATAAAATTCTTATATGAAAAATGTTATTGAACATACAGTTTATTACGCAGATACTGATGCCTACGGAGTTGTTTGGCACGGCACATATCTGAGATGGATTGAACAAGGTCGTGTGGAAATCTGCAGAAACATGGGATTAGACCTAACAGAACTCAAAAAGAATAATATTCTTATTCCTGTCACAAATATCAATGTAAGGTACAAGGCATCTGCAAAATTAGATGACAAAATCATTGTAGAAACAGAAGTTGCTAAAATAACACCACTGACAATTACTTTTGCACAAAGCATTAAGGCAAAAGAAAACGGTAAACCATATGTAATAGCTGAAATTGAAGTTGTGGCAGTTAATAACGAAGGCAAAATATACAGGCGACTGCCAGACATATTAAAAGATGCCTGCCTTAGAGCAATGGAAGAATAAACATGCCCAGACTTAATAAACATATAGCTTCAAGCGGTCTATGTTCTCGGAGAAAAGCCGATGAATTAATTTTAGAAGGGAAAGTTTGTGTAAATGGCTCACCGGTTAAAGAGCTTGGGTTTCATGTTCGGGAAAAAGATAAAGTAACTGTAGAAGGGAAAATTATTCGTCCGAAAAAACTTGAATATTACAGATTTTATAAACCAGCTGGATACATAACAACGCTTGACGACGAGAACGGAAGAAAAACGATTTATGATATTATTCCTCCCGAACTTAAACATCTAAAACCCGTAGGAAGACTTGACAAAGACTCTACCGGACTTTTAATCTTAACAAATGACGGTGATTTAATTAACGAAATGACACACCCGTCTGTTAAAGTTCCAAAAATATATTTGGTTACAATTAACGGACGTCTTACTCAATCACAAGCTGAAGAAATGTATAAAGGAATAGAAATTGAAACAGATTCCGGCGAGAAAAAAATTGCTTACGCTGAAACTATGCCACTAGAACTTGCTAATAAGTCTTCTTTAATTCAGGTAACATTATATCAAGGCATAAATCGACAAATAAGAAAAATGTTTGCGAAGTTAGGATTTGAAGTTAAAGTTCTTAAAAGAGTACAGCATGCAACAATAACACTTGAAGGACTGAAAAAGGGACAGACAAAAATAGTAAAACCTAAACAGATCAAAGAACTTAAAGGTTATTTGGAAAAGATAAAGAGGAATAATGCTTAAAATAGCCATTACAGGGAATATCGCATCCGGTAAATCACAAGTTGAAAAAATTCTTGCAAAGCAATTTCACGTATATGATACGGATGAAATTGCACATGACATACTAAATGACTTAACTGATTTTTATGGATACGATGTATACACAAACGGTAAAATTGACCGTAAAAAACTTGGAAAACTTGTTTTTAACAATAATAATTTGAGAAAAAATTTAGAAAACATCCTGCATCCCAAAATTAAGGAAAGGATACTTAAAATATTTGAACTACACAAAAATGAGAAAATAATATTTGTATCAGTTCCCCTTTTGTATGAAGCCGGTTTTGAAATACTGTTTGATAAAGTATTACTAATATCTGTTGATGAAAATATTCAATTAGAACGATTGATTAAAAGAGACAACTCTTCTAAAGAAGATGCTCTAAAACGCATTAATGCACAGATTCCAGAAAAAGAAAAAATAAAAAAAGCAGACTATATTATAAAAAATAACGGAACTTTGGAACAATTGCAGAAATCTGTTGAAGATTTTATAAAAAATGACCTTCGCTAATGCGAAGGTCATTTTTTATTTTACCATTCCTAGCATAAAGCTAAAGAATTATCCAATGACTTTTTTAAAGAATCTACCTTATCCAATTGTTCCCAAGGTACAACTAAATCTGTCCTGCCAACATGACCGTACGCAGCAAGTTTTTGATAGAATTTACCGCCGTTCTTTGCAGGTAAGTTTCTTAAATCAAAATTAGATATAATTGCAGCAGGTCTGAGATCAAAGTTAGAACGAACCAATGAAGATATTTCATCATCAGAAATTCTTCCCGTTCCAAACGTATCAACAAAGATAGAAACCGGTTCAGCAACACCAATTGCATAAGCTAATTCAATTTCACATTTATCAGCAAGTCCTGCTGCTACAATATTCTTAGCAACATATCTTGCAGCATACGCAGCAGACCTGTCAACTTTTGTAGGATCCTTTCCTGAAAAAGCTCCGCCGCCATGACGTGAATATCCGCCATATGTATCTACTATAATCTTACGACCGGTCAATCCTGTATCACCTTGAGGTCCGCCTACGACAAACCTTCCTGACGGATTTATCAAAATTATTGTATCTGAATCAAGCTTTATTGATTCTGTTTCAAAAACATAGTCTATTACTAATCTCTTTAAATCATCTCTGATAATAGATTGAATTTTTGAATTATCACTTATACCGTTAATTTCAGGTGCGTGTTGAGTAGAGATAAGAACAGTATGTATTCTTGAAGGTTTTCCGTCAACATACTCAACAGTTACTTGAGATTTTCCATCCGGTCTTAAGTAACTTAACAAACCTTCTTTTCTGACTTGTGTAAGTCTGTATGAAAGTTTATGAGCCAAGCTTATCGGAAGCGGCATTAATTCCGGAGTTTCGTTACAAGCAAAACCAAACATAATACCTTGGTCACCAGCTCCAATATTAGAAGTTTCACTTGATGATGTATCTGCATTCTCACTTCTGCTTTCCAATGCCTTATTAACACCACCGGCTATATCAATCGACTGTTCATCAATACTGGTCAAAACAGCACAAGTATCAGCATCAAATCCGCCGCCGGAAGTACCGGTATACCCTATACTCTTTACTGTATTCCTTACAACTTGCGGAATATCTACATAACAATTAGAAGTAATTTCCCCACATACTAATACCATGCCTGTTGTGGCTGTTGTTTCCGCTGCTACACGACTGGATGGATCTTTTGTTAAGAATTCATCTAAAATTGCGTCAGAAATTTGGTCGCAAACTTTGTCTGGGTGTCCTTCCGTCACTGATTCGGATGTGAACAAAAATTTTTTTGATGTCATAATTTTTTCTCCTTAATTTATACTTACCGGTAAGGTTTTTAATTCCGACCCGGTTACACATTAGCAGTATTGTATAACTTAATATACAAAAAATCAACAATTGTAAAAAATACAATTTTTAATTTTACAATTACTTAGAGGGTCTTTTATTGTTACTCTTTGCTTCGTCTTCTACGTCACTAAGCCACTTTGCCCCTGCATATAAACAAAACGGCAAAAGGATTCCAAAGCCTGTCGCAGCTCCCGCTAAAGAGCCTACAATTGCACCTGCGGTACCGCCAAAAAATCTTCCTAAATTTCCTTTAAAATTTGTACTCTGAACAGGTTCTATAACAGTACCGGATTTACTGTCATTCACTTTTCTTGCGATTGAACAGTTTGTTCCATAATTTGATAAAATAGGATTTACTCTCATAATATTCTCCTCTCTTGCTATTAAAATTGAACTCACCGTCAGTATTGCCGATAGATTTTAACGCTGTTTTTAGATAATCGAATTTATAATTTATATTCGGATTCTTCAAGGCGTCCTCTAAATGCAATTCCTTTGATTTATCAACAACTTTATCCATATCTCTGAATGAACATCTTCTTGATTCCATTTCAGAAGCTAAACTTTTTAATCTGTCTTTATTTGCTTTTATAAAATCTTTTCCTGAATTCATACACTCTAATGAACGCTTAATAGCCTCATACAACATATCTGCATTCGGGTAATTTAATTCAACTATATTTTTAAAACGGCTTAATATTGCACCATCTAAACCATTATTTTTAGGTGATTGATTTGTAGTTCCAATAATTGTAACATTCGGTGCTTTTTCAGATATATCATCCATATATTGAAGCAATGTAGCACGTTCTTCTATTTTATACATATGATGCCTGCTTTTACCGGCATTAACCAGTTTTTCAATCGGCTGAATCGCAGTATCTATCTCGTTGTAAACTACCACATATCTTTTTTTAGGGTTAGCGGTTGCTTCCTTTAAAATACCCTCAAATAAAGATTGCATTTTTTCTATATCTTCACCTATCCATTGAGAATTATAGTCCGAGAACTTTATTTCCATAAAATCGGCACCTAATGTTTTAGCTAAAACTTTTCCAAAAAAAGTTTTTCCTGTTCCAGGTTTTCCGTACAAGAGAAGCCGGTTTTCATCATTTTTTATACCTATTTTATTTTTTAAATCCCGAGGAGCATTAATATAATTTATCCGTTTGTGCAGAAATTCATTTAAATTTTTGTCTAAACTTTTACATTGTTCAAAAGTAGGTATCTCTTTTTTATTCGCCAGAGATTCAAATGTTTTCATGACAAAACTGCCTGATTCCCTAAAAGAGGATCTTTTGTTGGTCTTAAGATACGCAGATGCAAGAACACTAAAACCTACAAAAAATAAACCTAAAACACCCGCAAGAAGTATATTATCCCGTTTTTTATTTTGGGTTGAATTAAAACTATCATTTTCGTAAGAAAACTCGGAACCACAGAAAGCATAGTCTTGCTTCTTTGAGGAAACCCTACGTTGACAGTTATATAATAAACCATCACTATATTCTTTTACTGCCAATATCATTCGTAATACGTACTCATTATAATACCTAAAATAATACTAAACTCAACAATATCGATAGTAAATAGTATCTTTACTTATGTAAAAAAATATTTACAATTCTACACAGATGTTACAACTTTATCAATCAATCCATATTCAACAGACTCTTGGGCTGAAAGATAGTGATCACGTTCGCAATCTGCTTTAACTTTTTCATAGTCTTGACCTGCATTTTCAGCCATAATCCCGATAAGAAGTTCTTTCATCCTCATAATTTCTTTTGCTTCAAGTTCTATATCTGTTGCCTGACCTCTTGCACCACCTAAAGGTTGGTGAATCATGATTCGTGAATTCGGCAAAGCCATTCTTTTGCCTTTAGCACCGGACGAAAGAAGGAAAGCTCCCATTGAAGCAGCTTGACCCAAACAAATAGTTTGTACATCCGCTCTTATATGCAGCATTGTATCATATATTGCAAAGCCTGCTGTTACACTTCCACCCGGAGAATTTATATAAAGCATAATATCTTTTTCAGGATTTTCGCTATCCAATAAAAGAAGTTGAGCAACTATTGAATTTGCTACATCATCATCAATTTCAGTTCCCAGAAATATAATTCTTTCTCTTAAAAGTCTTGAAAAAATATCAAAAGATTTTTCACCCCTTGATGATTGCTCTATAACTGTAGGAACATAGCTTAGTATTTTTTTTGTTTCTTCGCTCATAATCTCTCCTTGATCGGTATAATCGTAACTTTATACATGAACAAGAGTTGTACCTTAACACTCGTCAAGATAATTTTACAATAAATTCACAAGTTGTGCAAGGCATACAAGATGCAATATATAAAATATTATTTAATTTCTCCATCTGTTTTTGTTAAAGATTTAAGACCTTTTTCCAAATAGTCAAAGCTATAAACCGTATCTTTGTCTTTTAACAAATCTGCAAGATAGTAGGATTTTGATTTTTTCAATGTTTTATTCAAGTCCCTAAAAGAACACTTACGCGCTGCCATATCTTCAGCTAACTTTTCTATTTTATCCTGATTCGCCTGTATAAATTTATCACCGTCATCCATAAACTTCAAATTAAACTCGAGAACTTCTTTTAATGAATCTTTTTCTGGAAATTTAACTTCAACAGTACTGTCAAAACGACTCAATACAGCTCCGTCAAGACCGTCCAATTGGTTAGTAGTACCTATAATCGTAACGTTAGGCGCTCTATTAGAAATATCGTCGAGATAGTTTAATAATGTTGAACGCTCTTCAATTTTACTCATTATATGTCCGCTCATACCTGAATTTTTTAATTTATCCAAAGGCTGTATACTCGTATCTATTTCGTTAAAAACAACAACATAGTGTTTTTTAGGATTACTTTCTGCTGTTGTAATAATATTTTCAAAAAGAGATTGCATCTTTTCTATATCTTCTCCTGCCCAACGAGAATTGAAATCTGAAAATTTTATTTCCATAAAGTCAGCATCAATACTTTTTGCAAAAATTTTACCGAAGAAAGTTTTACCAACACCGGGAGAACCGCATAGCATAAACCGATTTTCTGAAGCATTCATACCAAGTTTTTCTCTTAATTCGGGTGAAGCTTGAGCAATATTCACACGCTGCATAAGAATTTCACGCAAATTCTTATCTAACTTTTTGCATTCATCCAACGTAGGAATTTCTTTAATACCCGCAAGTGATTCGAATTCCTTACTTACATTTATTGCAGCATTTTTAGCAGCATGTCCTTTCCCGCCTATTGCACTAAACATTATAGCTGCAATCGTGCCGATTAAGCCAATTACGCCTCCTGCCAACAGCAAATTCCTTTTATCGTTTTGGGTTTTTATGGTTTCATACAGCTCATACATTTGTGGATCTTGCTGTACAACAATCTGCTGCGGCTTTTCTTTTTTCTTTGCACCAGTTGAAGCCATTTTAGGATATGTATTTCTTAATGAAACACTGCTTATTGATTGAATCATATGATACCTGCCACCAAGTTAAATCTTGAGTATTACTGCAATTGTAGTATATTTTATGCTAACATGTAAATAAAATTTAACAAGAATTTAATAAAAGTTTACATTATTTGTTTAATGCATTTTCCAAAGCTTTTTCCAAAACTGCAATTTTAGATTCTAATACTTTTACTTTTGCTAAATTAGCATCTGATTCCAAAGATTCTTTTTCCAGTTCGCGCTTATAAAGATTAATTTTTTTATTTTTGACATTCAATCTTATCAGCATTAAAAACATACCGATGCCGATCCCCGATACAAAAATTCCCGCTAAAAGCCATTTGCCTGCAAGATTATAATAGCTATACAAACCTGCTGTAACAGACAAGATAAAAAGTAACAACATGTAAAAAATTTTCTTCATAATGAGGTCCTCACATCATAGACATAAAAGATTATATTCTAAAATATTAATTTATGCTATCATATAAGAGAATCCAACTTATACACATTAATTCATGAAACTGAGAAAACACAGGTAAATAAACAATGGGTGATGAAGATAAACAATTTGATGCTACGCCCCAAAAACTTGAGAGAGCAAGAAAAGAAGGGCAAGTCGTAAAATCCAAGGATGTGTCAACTGCATTATCCCTGCTTGTTATGTTCTCTTTTATTTATATGCTTGCTCCAATTATATGGAAATTGATTGTTGGACTTTTTAAAACCCTTTATGAACAAATTCCGAATCAACATATTGACAGCATTGGCATAACATATATTTTAACAAATACCTTAATACCATCTATTGTTATTATTGGTTCAATCTTATTTGTAGCAGCATTTATTGCTATATTGGGAGACTTTATGCAAGTCGGACCTCTTGTTGCCACAGCACCTTTGGTGCCTAAATTAGATAAACTGAATCCGACAAAATACTTCAAAAATTTATTCCAAGTTAAAACGCTTTTTGAACTTTTTAAAAACATTTTAAAAGTTGCAGTTTTAGGCCTTGTTGGATGGTCAGTGTATCGTTCTCATTTAGAAAGCATTCTTATGTTAGCTTCTATTGATAACAATTTTGCGGTCATGATAGAGTTCGGAAAACTTATTGTTGAATTTATTTACAAAGCTTGCATAGCGTTCTTAGTTATCGCAGCTGCAGACTATGGAGTAACTAAATGGAAATTTTTAAAAGACCAAAAAATGTCTTTTAAAGAAATAAAAGACGAATACAAAAACTCTGAAGGGGATCCGCATGTAAAAGCGGCCTTGCGTCAGCGACGCATGCAAATGTTACAGCAAGGTGCTATGGATTCTGTACCGGATGCTGATTTTGTAGTAAGAAATCCTACCCACGTTGCATGTGCCTTAAAATATGATGCAGAAACAATGCAATCGCCTACGCTTACGGCAAAAGGTACAGAATTAATAGCCCAAAAAATTATAAAAATAGCAATAGAACATAACGTTCCGGTGATTGACAATGCTCCTGTAGCACGTGCTTTATTCAGAATGGTTGATTTAAATCAGCAAATTCCTCCCGAACTTTATAAAGCTGTTGCTGAAATTTTGTTATTTGTTTACGGACTTAAAAATAAGCAAAATTAATAATTATAAAATACAAATTTCGGTGTTTATAAAATTTATTCTCAACCAATAAAAGCTGTTATATACAATTAAATTATCTATGCTAGAATTATAATATGAAGATTTGCTTTATTCCTATTGATAATCGTCCGGTGTGTTATAATTTGGCCAAAGATGTTTGTGCTATTAATAAAGATATTGAGCTTTTTATTCCGTCTCGTGAATTGTTAGGCGGACTGGATAAAAAAGCTGATGTTGATTCTATATACAATTGGATGCTAATGCTACCAAAAGATATTGATGTAATGGTCCTTTCCTTGGATACGCTTGCGTATGGCGGACTTATTCCTTCAAGAAGGATAAATGATTCTTATGAAGATATTAAGCATAGGATGGAAAGGATAAAACCGTTACTCATCGGTAAAAAAGTTTTAGCTTTCTCAAGTATCATGCGAATTTCTAATAATAACTTTAATGAAGAAGAAAAAGATTATTGGAAAGATTGGGGGGAAAAAATATTTGAATTTTCTTTTAATTCATGCAAATATCAAACTCCTCAGAAAACCGATGTTCCTCTGGAAATACTTGAAGATTACATAAAAACAAGAAAACGGAATTTTGGTATTAACGCAATGTATCTTGATTGGCAAAATGAGGGTATTTTTGATACTTTAATCTTTTCAAAAGATGATTGTGCAGAATATGGATTTAATATTTCTGAAGCTATAATGCTCGAAAATTGGGGTGCCATAACAAAAACCGGTGCTGATGAAATACCACTGACGTTGTTAGCAAAAGCTGTAGAAGAAAAGATAAAAATTTATCCTCATTTTATAGAACCGGAGTACAAAGATAGAATTTCTAATTATGAAGATGTTTCTATAGAACAATCCGTGCTTGGGCAACTTGAGTTAGGCGGATTTGATGTTGTTAACTCCAAAGACGAAGCTGATATTATACTAATAATAAATAATTTTAAGGAAAAGCAGGGTGATCTTGTTATGGGATGGGAAACCGAACCATATAAATGGGGATTTAATCATCCACACAAACCTTACGCAGTTGCTGACGTAAGGTATGCAAACGGAGCAGACAATGCTTTTATGGAAGCTTTATTGAAAACATCTCTTCCTGAATTCGGATATTCAGGCTGGAATACAAGCGCAAATACTTTAGGCAGCCTCTTATCAGCAATAAAAATGAAGTTTGCATCAATAAAAAACGGAAAATATAATAATGAAGCTTTTAAAAAATTGCAAATTGTTAGACTTTTAGATGACTGGGCCTATCAGTCAAATGTGAGAAATAAAATAGACAAACTTTGTGATATAAAAGATTTAATGAAACCGTACGAAAACAAAGTTTTCAATTTATTAGGTTGTCGCTATGATATTGAATATACTTATCCTTGGAACAGAAAATTTGAAATAGAGATTGAATTTAAAAATATTTAAATAAAAAAACGGGTTCGTGATGCGAACCCGTTTTTTATTTACAATTGTTATTATACCAGACTCAATGGTTTAGGACCTGCATTAACGATTTCCGAAGGCATATTTGGATATTTAGATGAGAAGTTATCATTAAACATATTAGCCAATTCGTTAGCTGCTTTATCGTATGCATCCTTATCTGTCCACATTCCTCTTGCATCAAGCATTTCAGAAGGAACATTCGGACAAGATGTTGGATAATCTACATTAAATACATCGTGGTGTTTAAATTCCACTGAATCAAATGAACCGTTAAGTGCTGCTGTTACCATTGCACGAGTATATGAAAGTTTCATTCTCTTAGCTCCTGATGAAGCACTTCCGCCAGCCCAACCTGTATTTACTAAGTAAACTTTTGTACCGTATTGATCTAACTTGTCCCCTAACATTTTAGCATATACAGATGCATCCATTGGCATAAATGGTTCACCGAATAATGTTGAGAATGTTGGAACAGGTTCAGTAATACCTCTTTCTGTTCCGGCAAGCTTAGAAGTGAAACCTGTTACGAAGTGGTACATAGCAGCATTCTTATCCAATCTTGAAATAGGAGGTAATACACCGAAGGCATCTGCTGTTAAGAAAATGACTACTTTCGGGATTCCGCCCATTGAAGGTAACGCTGCATTGTTTATGTAATTAACAGGGTAACCAACGCGAGTATTTTCTGTTAAAGAACCATCCGCAAAATCTAATTCTCTTGTTTCTTCATTCATTATTACGTTTTCAACGAGTGAACCAAATTTGATAGCGTGATAAATGTCTGGTTCATTTTCTTCTGTTAAATTAATACATTTAGCATAACATCCGCCTTCAAAGTTAAATACGCCATCTGGAGACCAACCGTGCTCATCATCACCGATTAATTTACGAGCAGGGTCTGCAGATAAAGTTGTTTTACCTGTTCCTGAAAGACCGAAGAAAACGGCTGTGTCATGAGTTTCAGGATCCATATTTGCAGAACAATGCATTGGAAGAACATTTTTCTTTGTCATGACATAGTTCATAGTTGCAAATACAGATTTTTTAATTTCACCTGAATATTGAGAACCTGCAATAATGATTGTATGTGCTTCATAGTCAATTGCAATGCAAGCTTCTGAATTTGTTCCGTCGACAGCAGGATCACATTTGAATCCTGGTGCACAAAGAATTGTGTAGTCTGCTTCTCCGTATGAAGAAAGTTCTTCTGAAGTCGGTCTGATTAATAATTGGTGGATAAACAAGTTCTGAGAAGCAAGTTCATTAATTACTCTGAATTTTTGAGTATATTTTTTATCAGCTCCTGCAAAACCATCAAATATAAATACTTCTTTGCCGTTTAGGTAATTAGCAATTTTATCTCTGATTGAGTTAAAAGCTTCTCTTGATATAGGTCTGTTTACTTTTCCCCAAGCAATGTCATCATGAATAGTTGGAGTGTCAACGATAAATTTATCTTTAGGCGAACGACCGGTATATTTTCCTGTTGTAACAACAAGAGCACCCGTTTCAGAAAGTTTTCCTTCTCCTCTTGATAATGCAGCTTCAGTTAATTGTGCCGGAGTCCAGTTTCTGTGAACAGCACTTGGAGATGTTATTCCCCATTTTTCGATTCCATAAGTTTCCATCTATATTTTCCTCCTTTTTTAGGTTTAAACGGTCTATACAACTTAATTTTACTATATCAAATGGGAAAATCAATAGTTTAATTGTATGAAATACACTTTTTGCTCAAAAACGTATTTGCTAGTACAAATTGATTAATTATTAAGTTTTGTAAATATAAGTTTTTCAAGATATTATTGCATATTGGCAATTTATAAAAATTTCCTGTCAAAAATTATTAAAGTTTTTTAAATTTGTGCCGTTAATACATAATGTCAATATTTTTTACTTTTGTGTATTAACACATATTGTATAAAATAAAGTATAGTAAAACAACGAAAGGAGACACGACATGGGTGGAATCTCAGGATACAGAAATTTACATGTACCGTTTTTAGCAGACCCAAAAAAGACTGCTCAAAAAAAAGCAAATGCACCAGGAGCTAGTGGAGCTACGGGTGCTACTGGTGCTGATGGTGCGTCTGGTGCAAGCTGTGCAACAGGAGTTGATGGCGCTACCGGAAGCATGGGAGAAAGCAGTATTGCTACAGAAAATTTAAATGCTAAAAACATTGCAAATTATAAAGGTGTTCAGATTAATGTACGTACAGACGTAGTATCAAGTGGTATTGGAGCATCAGGTGCAACAGGGGCATCAGGTGCAACAGGAACTGAGGCAACTGAAGAAAAGTTAGATTTCTATAATACGTATGCAACTTCATTGATAAATAATTGTAGAACAATGCTTTTAAGAAAAATCATAAATAAAGAAATACAAAATAATTTCTCGGACGTACGAAAATTAGCATACGAGCAATTCCGTCCGATTGTAGAAAAAGCGGACATGGATGGTTTTATGATCAGTATAGAAATTGATCCTGTTGCGGTGTCAACAAAAGGTAAGGGTAAAAATCAACGATTAACCGGCAAGTATGAAAAGGTTTACAGAGGGATGGAAGATCCTGACGGATATAATTTATCAGTTACAATAACAGCTCCTAACGGACAACAAAAAACAATTAGTCGAATTATTTCCCCTTACTACACGTAATAAATCAAATACTTATATCTTCTAACACACAGGATATGGCAATCAAAAAGCCATATCCTTATTTATTATTTCAGTACATAAGCCAAATCAAAATCCGACAAGATAGACACGAAAACAAGGCATAACATAAATATTTAACCCTATTAAAGGTCATCCCTTCAGGACCTTTTTTACCCAGTCTTCAACTATCTTTATCGGTGCACGGGTTATTGCAAGCGCCCAAGACGGAATATCTTTAGTAATAACACTTAACGCCCCAACGTTCGCACCCTCTTCTATTGTAACAGGCGCAACTAAAACAGAATTAGAACCGATTTTTACATTATTTCCTATTATAGTTTTGCTTTTTTCTTTAGTCAGTGGGTTATAGTTAGCAGTAATTGTACCCGCTCCTATATTTACATTTGAACCAACTTCACTGTCACCTATATAAGAAAGATGGCACGCATTTGTATTAGATTTTATTGTTGTTTTCTTAACTTCAACAAAATTACCGACTTTAACAAAATCTTCCAACACTACATCGCCGCGAAGATGAGCAAAAGGACCTATTTTACAATTTTTACCTATCTTATTTTTTCCTTCTATATAAGTCATCGGATATATTACAGTATCCTGTTCTATAATTGTTTCAGGACTAATCCATGTTGTATCAGGATCTACAACTGTTACACCCGCATCTAAATGTTTATTAATAATTCTTCTGTTTAGCATTTTTGCAGCCTGAGCCAAATTAGATTTTGAATTTATACCAAAAATTTCTTCATTGTTTTTTAAGGTATAAGCATTTACCTTAAGTCCTTTTTCGTTACCCCATTTAATAATATCCGTTAAATAGTATTCACCTTGAGCATTGTTAGTCTTAAGCTCTGAAAAAGCATATTTAACTTTACTCCAATCTAAACAGTAAATTCCTGCATTTATTTCCTTGACGGCCTTTTGTTCAACTGTAGCATCTTTTTCTTCTACAATCGATTCTACTCCAATTGAATTTCTTATTATTCTGCCGTAGTTTGCAGGATTATCAAACATCGCACTCATAACGGTTAAATCAGATGAACTTTTTCTGTGAAATTCAACAAACTCCTTAAGAGTTTCTGCTGTTATGAGCGGAGTGTCACCGCATAAAACTATAACTTCACCCTCAAAGTTTTCCAGATACGGCAATACCATGCTTACTGCATGCCCCGTTCCTAATTGCGGCGATTGAAGAACCGTCCTTGCATTAGAATAATTCTTTTTAACATGCTCTTCTACTTTTTCTGCCTGATGACCAACTACCACAAAATTTTCATCGGCCAACCCGGTATTATTAACAGCCTCTATAACATACCCTACCAAGGTTTTATCAAAAATGGTATGCAAAACTTTTGGTGTTTCAGACTTCATTCTTGTACCTTTTCCGGCAGCCAAAATTACTGATTTTAACATATTTTTCTCCCTTTAATCGTATGATTAAATTTATTATAGCATGGTCGTATTAATTACACCCAATAACGCAGATATTAAAATATAAAAAAGCGGACTCTTTTTTGACTTCCAACTTAGCAGCAACAAAAAAACTAACAAAATTAGGGCATTTATATCACCTAAATTCGGTTTTACTAAACCAACTGCCACTGACAATAATAAAGCACAGCTTATAGGTTTTAATGTTTCTATCAAAGTCTTTACATAATAGTTATCGCTAAATTTATTTAATACTCTTGATACAATAATTACCAAAATTAATGATGGCAGCATTTCAGATATTGTTGCACATAGTGCCCCGATAATTCCTCCGACTTTTAGACCTGCATAAGTTGCAACATTTATTCCCACAGGTCCGGGTGTAATAGATGCTACAGCTGTCATTTGTGATAACTCAGCTAAAGAATACCAGCCATAGGTTACTGAAATATGATATAAAAATGGGATTGTTGCATAACCACCGCCAAAAGAAAACAAACCTATTTTAAAAAATTCTAAAATTAATTGAGGATATATCATTTTACACCCTCCATAGTTCTTTTAACAGAAACTCCTAAAACAGAATATATTAATATAGTTTTTATCGGTGGCAAATTGAACCATATAATAGATAAAAAAGACAACAAAAATATAATATAAAAATATAAATCTTTCTTAGAGTTTTGAAGCATTTCCCTAAATGTTAAAATAATGAGCGCAATAACCCCAATTCCAACTCCCCATAAAGCACTTTGCACATATATGTTACCAACAAGCAAATCCAACATAGAAGCTAAAAATACTATAATTAAAAAAGGTACTGTTATAATACCTATCATTGCAACAATAGCACCCATTTTACCGCACAATTTATAGCCGATAAATATAGACATATTTGCAGCAATAATCCCAGGCAAAGACTGAGATAGTGCAAAATAATCAGTTAATTCATTCTGAGTAATAAGACTGCGCTTTTCAACAAATTCGTGTGACAGTATAGGTAAAATCACATAACCGCCGCCTAAAAGTATAGCGCCTATTTTTACGTATATAAAAAACAACTTTAATAATGACATTTATCTAGCACCCGACACTTAAACCGGCACAAAGGTTTACGGATTGTCCAGTTACCCCTTTTGCATCATCTGATACCAAATATTTAACCATAGCAGCAACTTCATACGGAGAAACAAATCTCTTTTGAGGAATACACTCTATAATTTCTTCTTTTGTCCAATCTCCTGCTTCAGATGAAGAGTTGCCCATATCGGTATCAACCCATCCGGGGTTAATAGTATTTACTGTTATTCCGTATTCAGCAAGCTCTAATGCCAGCGCCTTTGTTGCACCTATTAATCCTGCCTTTGAAGCCGAATATACAGACGCTCCGGCTTCACCCATAACACCGCTTATAGAACCAATATTAATTATTCTTCCCCACTTTTGTTCCTGCATATGAGGAATTGCTTTAGAAATCAAATATAACGGTGCTTTTAAGTTTACGTCTATCATATTATCAATAATCTCTTTATTTAATTTTTTTGACTCAGAATATATATATGAACCGGCATTATTTACTAAAACATCAATTTTATTATCAATAATATATTTACCTAATCGCTCTATATCATCATTTTGTTTTAAATCACACGCAATATATTTGTCATATTTTTCAAGCACTGCAAGATTTCTGCCTGTAGCATGAATAATGTGACCACCAGACAGTATATCTGCAATGGCTTTGCCAATTCCTCCGGTTGCTCCTGTAACAAGTATATTCATAAAGATATAATAACACAAAAACAAGGGCACGGTCGTGACCTATCACAACCGTGCCAAACTTTACCAAAGCCATGTCCCTAAGATAGGAATTGAGCTTTATACATCTCAAATGATATGGGCTGCTGTTGAGCCTCAGGTTTATTAGAAAGACCAAATGCAATCTGTGCTTCACTTCTTAAACCTGCAAAATAAGCCATCGCCTGACCGTCAACTGCACTTTGACTTAATAACTTTATGGCATCATTAAAAGCTGCAAAATCTTTTTCGTAATCACCTGTTGCCTGCACACCTATTTGTGCACATATTCCTGCCCAAGGAACAACTTGCGGGTTGTTCTGGTTTTTCATCTGCTCTTGTACTTGAGCGGAATACTCACTGTACATAGCACGATTAAGTTTTTTTAAATCATCAGCTGTTCCCGTTGGCGTGATATCATATTTAGAAAAGGCATCTTTGAGTTCTCTGGAATTTGTTGGTACACGTCCCAGATATGAATAAATATTAGAACTGGTATATGAATATACTCCGTTTACAGTGAAATTTGACATAACGACACCTCTTATACGATATATAATGTATATCGGCACATTTTCTAAAAACTTTAGCTTTTTAATAAAAATATTTACAAATCTTTACAAAAACAACTTAAAAATCGAGCTATTACTAAGTTTCAACACTTGCATGAGTATATATACTATAGTATATATTGTAAACTTTTGTAACATATTTGTCTTTGTTTGAAATTCCTTTCTTTATATATACTTTATATATATGTAAGACAAATTTAAGAGAGCAACAAAAAATTTACATTACAAATTTGTATATGTAAGCAATATTAAGAGAAACCGCAAGAATTAATTCGGCACCCCTTGGATTGCACTAATTAAAGTTTTTGACGGCTTAAGTAAAAACGTCCTTATAAGGACCCTAAGTGAGGTATCGAGATGGCAGTATTAGACAGCTATGCCATTAATGCAATGGCGACAAACATTTCAAGAGATTTTTTCATTCAGGATAATCCTGTTGATAACAAATCATATGTACTTGTTGATGAAATGCGACTGTTCGCAATGGATATGAAATCGCGGGTAACATTTATATCCCGAGTAAAAAAATAAATTTTAACAAATATTTTTACAAATCTTACTTAAAAATTAATTCCCCTAAACTTACTTATCTATTAGCGCCTGATTCTAAAATCGGGCTTTTTTTTGTTTAGGAATTTATTTTAAAGTTAACTAATTAATATATAAAACAATGCTCCTACACTTAGAGCTGGAACAAAAGGTAAATAATTTCTGTTTTCTGTTTTACCAATTGTTTTTAGAATTGATAATGCTAACACAATACCACTAACAGCTACACCTGACATCGTTAAATAATTTTGAAAATACAATTTAAAAAGAATTACAAATATTAAAAAAATACAAAACAACAGAACCGTCGTTTTATCACCTGACCTGTAACGATTGTACAAAAATGTCGGGATGATAAATAACATTGAAACAGCAAATGAATACAGCAAAATATATCCTATTGATTGAATTCCGAAAATAGCTCCTAATGCCGCAGCTACATAAGTATCCGCTTCTCCCATAGCACGAGATTTTACAAAAATAAAACCTAATCTGGCAACCGTTTCTATAACAATAGCAGCCATAACCAAACCAAGGAAAGAATATAAAAATCCGGTTAAACCATTGTATAAAAACGAAAAAATAATTCCGCAGACAGCTGCTGCTATTGCTATATTACAATCAACGAGTTTTTCTTTCAGGTCAGTGACTGTCATTATCAGAAAACAAGAGAACCAAAACATCATAAAAAGTGCTTTTAAAGTAAAACCATATTTTATATAAGAAAACGCAAATAATACCATTGTTATAAGTTCTACCAAAGGATACTGTATACTAATTTTCTTCTTGCAAAAATAACATTTGCCCTTAAGCAATAAAAAAGACAAAACAGGTACATTATGCCACCAGTACAAGCTTTTACCGCAAGCAGGGCATTTTGAAGGCGGATAAACTACGCTCTCGCCTGATAAAGAACGCAAAATAACTACATTATAAAAACTTCCGAAACAAAGTCCTACAACACACACCCAGAATAATACATACCCAAATGATAACATTACTACGCTCCTATAACAGGGAATTCCCAATTTGAATCAGCTATCATTTCATATAACATACCAAAAGCTTTTTTTAGTTTTCTTGAAGTCTGCATATCTGTCATTTCAAGTTTTACAGCAATATCATGCTGGCTCATATCTTCATAATAATATAGTTCAATGATTTCTTTATACTCATCCGGAAGCTTGTTTATTACATTTCTAACAATAAGTCTTGCATCGGCAAGTTCTGAGGCTTCCACATAATCTTCAGCAGGCAAAATATCGTCAAATGTCATATTGTCAGAATCTGCACCTCGAATAACCTCTAAAGATATAACTTTTGTTCTTCTGTCTGCCATCATAGCATAATCAACTTCTTGAGTAGTAACATTCAATGCCTCTGATACGTAGTCACTAGTAAGTTCACTAAGCTCTTCATAAGTTAAAGAACTTGTAAAAGAATTTATGCGATACGCTAATTCTTGAATATATCTCGGAACTTTTATTGCATTAAGCTTATCCCTCAAATAATGTTTCATCTCTCCAATAATCACAGAACCTGCATAGAACCTAAAATTATCATTAACCTCAGATGAATAGCTATCAATAGCACGCAGCAATCCTATAGATCCGGCTTGCTCCAAATCTTCAATAGGGTCATAGTCTCGTCTTGCAATTGTCTTAGCAATACGCTTAACTATTGGAAGCATGTTTGTAACAATACGAGTCTTTATTTTACTTTTTTTAGTACTGTCTTTTTCATTACGATACTCTAAAAGCCATTTAGAGACCTGCTCATATGTTTTACTATCTTTTCCTTGATACTGCAAAATTCTTCTCCGTACTTACTGTTATACTAGCATAATAGCCAGCATTAATCAATTTTTACAAATAAAATATTAAATTAATAATAAAATCCGCAAAAAGCATATAAACCGTAGAACGCACTGCGGCTTTCGTGGTTGAATTTCCTACATCTTTTGCACCACCCTTTGTTTCATAGCCTTGCGTTGCACAAACAAGAGCTATCAGCACTCCAAAAACGAATGCCTTAAATAAACTTATGTATATATCTCTGGCGTTGAGCCATAGCCAAACAGAATTTATATAACGATGCGGATGCAAGCCAATTGTTGCATGCGAAACTATCAGTCCGCCTAAAATACCTACCAATTCTGCTATCATAACGGCCATAGGAACTGTTATTGCTGCAGCCAACAACCTTGGAGTAAAGTAGTACCCTACAGGATCAACTTTTAGTGTCTTTATGGCATCAACCTGAGATGTTACTTGCATATTAGCAATTTCGGCAGAAATTGCAGTACCAGCTCTTGCTCCTATCGCCAAAGCAACAAATCCTGGAGCGATTTCTCTAATCATAACAATTGCCAAAGAACCACCGACGTATGCTTCAGCACCTGACATTAAAAACTGTTTTGAAACCTGTATTGCGATAACTGCAGCAGACACAAAAGATATAACCAAAGATATCCCCAAAGAGTCATAACTGATTAATGCTGCTTGATTTAATATATGTTCAACTCTTGACTGTCCTGAAAATAGGTATTTAATGCTTTTTTGTAAATTTTCTACGCACTTGCCAAAAAATACTAACATAATTTTCCCTCTATGTTTATTATACACATAAATAACAAATCTTGAAATTTGTTTTAACAAACTATTTCTTTACATTGATTCGCATTCAGCCTAGAATATTGATATGAAAACATTGTATGATTACAAAGAAGAAATTCATTCATGTTCAAAGTGCGGCCTTTGTCAATCGGTATGCCCCATCTACAAAATAACAGGGAATGACTGTACTGTTTCTCGTGGGCATTTTATTATGCTAAGAGGATTTTTAAAAGGCGAATTAAAGATGACTAAATCAATAAACCGCTACCTTAATCTGTGTTTAAAATGCGGTGCTTGTTCAAAATTTTGTCCAAGTGAAATTGATATAGTCGAAATTGTTGCACTTGCGAAATCAGAATACTTTAAAAAACATGTTATAGAAAAATTTATTTCTTGGTTTCAAAAAACATTTATTTTTGGTTTTGCACTAAATTTGCTCGCTTTTTTTTCTCCGAAGTCAGAAAGTAAGCAATTCAAAAAAAAAGTTATTTATTTTGGCGGATGCGGCGGAAAAATAACGGGAAACAAATCTGTAGTAAAGCTCTTAAATGCTTTAAGTATAGAAGTTATATCACCAAATTTTGAATGCTGCGGAATCCCTTATTATGTACGCGGAGATATTGAAAATTATAGGAAATGCGCAGAGAATTTTACAAAAAAAATTAGAGAAATTGGTATAACCGAAATCGTTACAACATGCGCCAGCTGCGAAAAAACAGTTAAATCATATAAAAAACTATTTCCCGATACGGAATTTAATGTTAAAAATATTTTTGAATATATCAGAGAAAACAATTTTAAAACAGAACTTAAGAAAAACACAAAGGTTACATTCCACAAACCCTGCAATATAAATAATTTTGAAAATATTGAATGGATTTTAAATAATACCAAAAATCTTGAATACGTTAAAATGGAAGAATTTGACAAATGTTGCGGATTAAACGGAATAACAAAACTAACGAATACAAAATCCTCAAAAAGCTTTTCTTTAACAAAAGAAAAAATATTTTGAACACAGGCGCTAAAGTGGTTCTAACTTCTTGTTTAGGCTGCGAAGTAGCATTAAAAGTATTTGCCTTCTGGAGATACAAAGTTCAAGATTTTACTGATTTTTTAAGCAGAAATATAATCCGTTAACTATAAGAACAGTAATTTTTCTTTTTCATACACCATATGGTCTATTTACAAGCTTTAAAAATTAATCTCTTGATTGATGGCATGGGCATGCCAATCATGTACACTGTTAACAAGGGAGAGAGAGTATATTATTATGAAAAAAACGTTGTTATTTTTAGGATTAATTTTTTCCATGCTGACCGTTCATGCTGAGGACAATGTTCTACAATCTATAGAAATAGTTCCTGTAAAGGATACTTATAATATAGTATTAATCGCCGACAAAGCAGTTGATATAAAAAAAACAGTACAAGCAGATAACAGAATTACTTTGAATATGAAAGGCATCAGAGCATCACGCACATTAAATACTGTTTATAATAACGCTTCAAACGTTGATACAGTAATGGTAGAGCCTGCAGGCAACGGTATTAGCATCTTCTTCCAAGCTGAAAATGCTCAAGCTGCAAGTGTGACATTTGATTCACTTGGAATCGCTGAAAATACAGCTAAGACTCAACCGCAAAAAGTAAAATTAAGTAACCCTATCGAAAGTTACGCTCCAATTTACAGAGAAGATTTAAAGAAAGAAAAAACATCAAGCTTATTTGATAAAATTACAAAGAAAACATCTGTATATGATGACGGCTTACAAGACAATTCTATAGATACAACTGATACGATGAACAAAGCATTTTCATTCGGCTTAATTGGTTTGTTGGCATTTTCTGTAATAAGATTGTTTAAGAAAAAAGATTCGGATATGAAAATTGGCTTAAGTCAAAGTTTAACAGAACGTGAAATAGAAATGTATCGTAATTCTCAACAACCGATAGGCCTTTCTGCAGCAATTACGGAAAAACCGTTTACAACAGTTAACTATGGCATAAATGCTTATCAAAAAGGAAATAAAAATCCTTACGAAACAGAAGCAATGCCTATTCATAATCCAAAATTGAGAGCTATGGCTAATCCTACTGCTGCAGCGACTCAAATCCAGACTACACCAATTCAAACAAAAACCCAAATAGTACAAAAAACAGTTACCAGACCGAAACCATACACCACACCGGTAAACACAGCGCCGGTTAATCAATCTAACCCAAATGTAGATAATTTAAAATTTTTAGAATCAATGACTGCTATATATGAAAAGAGCGGACGCCACGATTTGGCGCAAGGTTTAAAAGCAAGCTTAACAAAAAATAATGTTGGGATTTAAAATCGGAAGAGATTATTATGAAGAACAAAAAATCGGGAACATATTTATTCCCGATTTTATTTTTTGAAATTGAAATATTAATCTCCAAATGTTTTGAAAGTTTTTTCAACGTTATCTTTGATAACTTTCTTAACAGCATCCATTTCTGTAGCCAAAGCGTGCTGTTCAGTATCAAGCTGCTTCAAGCGAAGTTCCAAAGTTCTGTCTTCTTTTTGAATAATTGACGTTTTTGCATTAATATCTGCAATGGTTTTTTCGTACTGTTCTTTTTTGTAAAGATACTGGTTCATTGCATCTTGATAAGCAGCTTCATTTGTAACCGTTTCAACATTCAAATCATACTTTCGAGTATCATTTTCAAATCTTACTGTTGAAAATCTTCCGCTTGAATCAGTTTCAAGAAGTGCATGTTCTTTTTCTTCAATTCTTTTTTCCACATAAGATGCATTATAATATGCTAATTTCGCCTGCTGTAAGTCTATTGGTTTCGTTTGATCATAAGGGTTTTGATAACTTTTCATCAAATCATCATAGGTAGTATAATAAGTATGACCCAAATAATCAAATGTATATATTCCGGAACCGCTATATTGCAAATTACCGCTTGCATCAAAACTTACATATTTTGATATTGCAGAATTTGGACAATCTCGTAATATTTGAGCCAATTCAGTAACTTGGTCGATTTTATCATTAACAATTAATTCATTTAGCTCTGTTAACTTAGAGTTCCCGACCCAAGAAGGCCCTTGAACCGTAGAGTAATCTACATAATCCATTGGTTTAATAACTCTGTCGGGTGAATCTGATTTTTCTATTGAAAAATCAAAAGTTCCGTCATCACTTTTGTGATAATAAACATTAGCCGTAAGATTTCCGGCATCATCCAAATAACCATTTGCTTTAAGAGCATTAGTTAAATCGGCAGGTCGTACATCCGGAACTTTATCGAACTCACTGGCTACAAAAAAGTGCCACGTTCCGTCACCGTCTTTATATCCGTAGACATCGTCATAATCCAGTGTAATATTTTTTTCTGTTTGGAACTTTGCGAATGCTTCATCTAAACTTTGATCTGCAGGCAACGTTGAAATTCGAGTATAATCTTGCTGTTTCTGTTCAGTTGCAACCTTGTATTTTACTGTGAGAGTATCATTGTTTTGCTCAACTGATACAGCATTTTTATCATATTTTAATTGTTTTAATACATCTCCGACTTGAACTTGAGGATCCTGAAGCTGTTTTTGCGCCCCTGTGTATACATTTGCCATATAGTGATGCACAACTTCATAATTGTAATTAGGGTCTGCAGAAGAAAGCTGTGTCCATTTATCTAATACTGACTCATTCTCTCCGTCAGAATATGAATACTGTAATTTTGTATAATCGGTTGTTTTGGGAGGGTTAGGAACCTCCATATTCAACAGGCGATTAAATAAATTTGCACTTTGATTTGCGAGTGCAGTCCTTGCTTGGTTGATTTGCTGACCTTCCCACTCTGTATTGGTTTTTCTTGCCGTTAATGCTAAATATCTTGCCTGTGATGCTGCCATTCCCATAGACGGAGTCTCCTATTTATAGTATTCAAATTGTATTTAATATTTTTTTTGACAAAGTCAACATGTAAGACGGCTTAGCGCAGTAATTACTTTAACAAGTATGGTAAATTTCATCTATTTGATGTATCATAATTTCATGACAAAACAAGTTATAGCGTACTTACACACGCACTGGGACAGAGAGTGGTATAGAGAATTTGAAATATTTAGAATGCGCTTATTAAGAGTATTTGATAATATTTTGAATTTACTTGAAAATTGCATAATTCCTTCTTTTTACTTTGACGGGCAGGTTAGTGCACTGGAAGACTATCTTGAAATGCGTCCGGAGAAAGAAGAACTTGTAAGGAAACTTATACAGGAAAAGAAACTTTTTATCGGACCTTTTTACTGCTTGGTTGATGAGTTTCTGACCGACAAAACTTGTTTTTCAAAAAATCTGGAAATTGGGTTAAAAATTGCACACAAATACGGATGTGAAGATTTTATAGGATATTTGGCAGACACTTTCGGACATAGCCAAAACGTTACGGAGATTCTGCACGAATATGGAATAGATAAATGTATTGTATGGCGCGGATGTGGAGATATTCCTGCTGAGTTTAAATGGTGCGGTACGGATACAGTAAACCTAATAAGAGGTTACTTTAATGACATTTTCTGTCAAAATATTGATATTGCAGCAAAAGCAAAATTTCTTAAAAAAGAATTGGACTTAATAGCAGAAAAATCATCCGAATACATTCTTCTGCCTTTAGGCGGTGACCACTTGGGGATTAATGAATGTATAACAGAGGAAATTAAACAAATTAACCAGATACTGCAAGATGAATACGAAATTACATTAGGCTCTCCTTTTGATTATTTCAACAAAGTTCAGGATAAGTTTAACAACTTTGTATGGAATGATGAACTCAGAGATAATTCTAAAACATTCACTCTACAGGGTTGCTACTCCTCCAGGCTTGATTTAAAAAGACTTAACATAGAATGCACATACAAATTGGATTTAGCATCAAAGTTCGCTAAACAGCAAGGAACAAAAAAATATGATACTTTAATCGATTGGGGTTATAAACTGCTTATACAGAATCAAGCACATGACAGTATATGCGGATGCTCAATAGATGATGTACACAGAGAAAATGAAATCAGATACAAAAAGATTTTGCAAATTGCGAACGGAATAATTGATGAACTAAAATTTGAAAATCATTTTGAAGAAAAGAAAGTTATAAATCTTTCATACAAATGCTTTTCCGGAGTAATTGAATTTGAAACATCAACTGTTCAAGAAGGCTATGAAAAACTTTCTACAAGAAAAGGATTTGAATCGGAACTTCTCGCAAATACTTTAAGAGTTCCGATAACAGAGGATTATAAAACTCTTTATACGTATATGGCAGAAGTTGACGAAATTGAACCTAATGAGGTTGAATACATCATGCCTGTTGTCAAAGAATCTGATTTATGCGTAAAAGAAAATTTTATCGGAAACTCTAAAATAAACCTAAGGATAGAGGACGGACAGATTTTTATTAATGGCATTAATTTTTCTCTTATTAATTATGCGGACTTAGGAGACAGTTACAACTTTGGACCGGATAAAAACGACGACGGCAAAACTTTTAATATACTAAGAACCAGAATCCTCATGAATACGTCTTTAAGAGTTTCTCTGCGAATAGATTTTGAAGGTGCTTGGGACATTATTCCACTTATAGTCAGTTTAAACAGAGGTGATGCATTCTTCAAATTTGATTTTGATTGGGAGAATACAAGAAAAAATCATTTATTGTGTGCGGTTTTTTGTCTGAACAATCCAATCCATGAAGTTTTTTCGGAAGATATGAATAAACTGATTAAGCGCAAATTTGCCCCTGAGTATAACATAAGAAAATACCTTCCTAAAACAAGAGGATTAGAAGCTAAAAACAACACAGCTCCAATGCAAAGAGGGCTTTTAATAGATGAAGAGGGAAACAATATTGGTATAGTCACTAAAGGTTTAACTCAGTATGAAGTATCTGACAATCGTATTTGCGTTCCGCTTTTAAGAGCAACAGGACAAATTTCCAATCCTTATAATCCTGCAAGGACAACACCTGCAGGACCACCACTCGAAGTCATTGACTTACAAATGCTAAAACGCTGCAAGGCAGAGTTCTATGTATTCTTCGGAAACGAGAATGCTTTTGAAGACGTACTGAATAAAGTTTATAGCTATATTATTACGTAAAACTATTGTATTTAGTTCTTAAGCTTTCCATAAAAGATAATACTGCTTTTTGCCAACCGTGACCTTCACTTTTACCACAGTAACGACCAGAAAAAGCGACTTTACCTACTGTTGTATATTGTTCACTTTGTCTTTTTGCAACAGTTTTTGCCATGATTTCTATACAATCATCAACACTACTAAAATCTCTTGCAAAAAATTTTCTGTGAAGTTTTCTTGCTTGTATTGTATCATTTATACCGCCGACATTGTTGTGATTTTGTGCGGCACTTGAATTCCCCCTGGCTGATTCGTGCATCGCAATTGATACCAAAAAGAATGGATTTATTCCATATTTTTTTGATTTTTCTATAAAATATTTTGCTTGACCTTTTAATTTGCTGTTTGGTGGAATCAAACTTTCTAATGCTTTTTCAAAAGTTTTTTCGTCAGGAGCTTGTGACTCGTCCCAACTAACACTTGTGTTCGCTGTAAATTTTGTATTTATTTTAACAGGAGCTTTATTTTCATCCTTTGTTATATTTAATATTTCAGGCGGTACAAGTGTTTCTACACGAGTTGCATCATTTGGCAGACCTTCAGTTAATAGACTTTCTTTATCATCTCTTTGGAAAAATGAACGAACAATTTTAAAGGTCTCACCAACCCTTTCATATACTGTACCTAATACTGAAAACCTTTGTTTTCCGCTTTTTTCATATTCTTTGATAGCAGCATTAAAGATACTGACTTCATCACCCTCTATCTTTTGATTATGATTTAAAATATCACTCTTTTGGGCAATAAATTTTTCGGCTCCTGATAAGCTTTTTATATCAATAGGATCAGGCATAATAACTCCATATAAACTTGACTTACAAAAATATTAACGGCAAAATCTTTCAAAACTTTAGTGTTATTAAAATAATTGTAACAAAAATTTACAAATTGCCTATTCGGACTGAGTGAAACCTTATTATTTTTTTGATACGATTGTACTGATAATGAAAAGCGGAGAATATTATGAGCGTCAATCAATATATAAAACCAATAACAACAGAGAGAAACGGAAATTTAATTGTAGGAGGGTGTGATTTAGTTGAACTTGCACAAAAATATGAAACCCCGCTTTATGTTATTGACGAAACTTCACTTCGCCAAATTTGCAGAGAATATAAAAGTGCATTTGCAAATTATCCTAACATAAAAATGATGTACGCTTCAAAGGCTCTGTGCACATCCGCTATTACAAGAATTCTTGACAAAGAAGACTTTGGTTTTGATACCGTATCTGCAGGAGAAATTTATACTGTGTATAAAGCCGGTGTAAATATGTCAAAAGTTCTTTTTAACGGAAACAACAAAACTCAAAAAGAAATTGAACTTGCACTGGATTTGAACGTAGGAAGATTCTCTGTGGATAATTTTTATGAAGCGGAACTCCTGAACAAAATTGGGAAAGAAAAAAATAAGACCGCTGATATTCTTCTCAGAATAACACCCGGAATTGAATGTCATACTCACGAATATATACAAACCGGTCAAACAGATTCAAAATTCGGATTCGATTTAACCCAAATTGATGAAATCGTTAATTTAATAAAAATTTCATACAAAAATCTTAATCTTAGAGGACTGCACGCTCACATAGGCTCTCAAATCTTTGAAATGCAGTCGTTTACTGATGAAGTCAAAATTTTACTGGAAGAAATTAAGCGCATTGAAAGTACCCACAATATTACTCTTGATGAAATGAATATCGGAGGAGGTTTGGGGGTAAAATATACTGATGCTGATAATCCTCCGAATATTCGTGAACTTGCTCAAGCCATAGAAAATGCTATAAAATCAAGTAATTTAAAAATTCCAACTATATACCTTGAACCGGGAAGAAGTATTATTTCAACTGCCGGAATAACTTTATACACAATAGGAAGCTCAAAACAAGTTCCAAATGGCAGAAAATACGTTGCTGTAGATGGAGGAATGGCTGATAATCCACGCCCGAGTATGTATCAAGCTCAATACACAGCAGAAATAGCCAATGACACTCAAGGAAGAAAAAAAGAACTCGTAACAATTGCAGGAAGATACTGCGAAAGCGGAGATATTCTTATAGAAAATATAGAACTTCCAAAACCTAAAGCCGGAGATATTCTTTGCGTCTACAACACAGGCTCTTATAATTATTCTATGGCTTCCAATTATAATTGTGTGGAAAAACCTGCTATGGTACTTGTAAATAATTCACAATCTGATATGATAGTATATAGAGAGTCTTTGGATGATTTAATAGCAAGAGATAACATTCCTGATAGGTTGAGAAAATAATGACAGATACTTTTTACTCAATATTTCAAAGTATTATAAGCCCGCTTCAAGGGAGTTTAAGTTGGGTAAATTTTCTTGAAATAGCAATCATCGCAGCTATATTATTTGTCTTTTATAAAAAATTCATACAAAATACTCAATCTGAAAAACTCGTTAAAGGATTATTTTTTCTTATGTTTCTGTGGTTGTTCTCAGAAATACTTATAATAGTAGATTTAAGAATTTTAGGAGTATTTCTTCGTTCTTTAGTTGCTTTGGTTTCACTAAGTTTAATTGTTATATTTCAGCCTGAACTTAGACGTTTTCTCGGTTACCTTGGACAACCGGGATTTATAAGGAATACTTTCTTTTCCTCAGGGATTACTCAACATCATAAAGAAGACAATGTCGATATTATAAAAGAAATTATTGAAGCTGTTAAATATCTTACAAAAACAAAAACAGGAGCTTTAATAGTTTTCCAAAAAGGTATGAACAGCGGATTATATTCAGATGTAGGAACTGAAATTGATGCGATAATATCAACAGAACTTATATTGACAATTTTTCATCCCAACACTCCGCTTCACGACGGAGCAATGGTTGTAAGCGGTAACAAAATTCATTCGGCAGGGGTCCTGCTCCCGCTTACGGAAGATCCTAAGTTAAGCTGGAAATACGGGACACGACACAGAGCTGCAATCGGGATGTCAGAAGTTTCTGATGCTGCATGTCTGGTTGTATCAGAAGAAACTGGTGATGTTTCTGTTTGTATGGATGGAATGCTGAAGAAATATGAAGATTTAATGACATTAAAAAATGACTTGGAATCAATTCTAGGGCTTAAACCTGTTGACGAAACTCAAGTTAAACATAGAAATATTTTTGATATATTACGAGGAAAAAATTAATTAACAGAAAGATAAGAGCGTATGTTTTTTCACCATAAAAAAAAACATGAAAAAATAAAAAAAACTAAGGTTCAAGTATTCAGAGAATATTTTATAAGGGCTTTATTTATAATATTTGGAGCTTTTGTCACAGCAGCCGCTCTTGAAACTTTTTTACTTCCAAATAACATTATTGACGGCGGTGTCATTGGTATTTCAATGATGTTACACTACATAACAAAATGGAATTTAGGTCTATTAATTTTTTGTATTAACATACCATTTATTCTGCTTGCATGGAAAAAACTTGGACACAAGTTTGTTATTCAAACATTTTTTGCAACCGGTATGCTTGCAATTGCCACAAATGTTTTTCATGGTTTTAAGGTAACTGAAGACTTATTATTATCAACTGTATTCGGCGGTTTAATTTTAGGATTCGGAGTCGGATTGATTTTAAGAAACAATGCCTCTCTTGACGGGACAGAAATGTTATCCATCACAATCTCAAAAAAACTTAAGGTTATTTCTGTCGGCGAACTTCTAATGTTCATAAATCTATTTATATATACTGCAGCAGGCTTTTTATTCGGATGGGAACGGGCCTTATACTCAATTCTAACATACTACATAGCATCTAAAGTTATTGATAGCGTAATGGAAGGGTTAGATAAATCTAAATCTATCAGAATTGTTTCTGATTTATACCACGAAATTGGTGACGAAATAATGAAAGAACTTGACACAAGTGTTACATATTTGAAAGCTCAGGGGGGGTATTCCAGAAAAGAAAAATTTATAACTTACTGCGTAGTTAATAAATTTGAAATTGCAAAACTCAAAGATGTTGTACATTCTATCGACCCGAGAGCTTTTATCGTAACAGAAGATGTTCACGAAGTCGAGGGAGTCAGAGTTAAAAAACATAAATAATCTTCAGACTGGACAGGACTGAAAAATTATTATAAAATCTATATATAAAGAGAGGGAAATTAATGTCAAAAAATGTAGATACTATACCTATAGAGGTGATCATTTTAACAGCAGAACATGATATTAAAGGAACTGTGCATGTATCAAAATATACTGATACAAACAGAGAGCTTACAGATCTGTTAAATGACAAAGAAAGAAGATTTTTAGCTGTTACTAATGTAGAGATATATTCTAAAAATTCAAATCAACCTCCAAGAAGATATAATTTCTTAGAAATCCACATGGACTATGTTCTTATGGTTCATCCTACTTCACAAGCTTTATTCAGAGAAAATCCTAAAGCACAAGAAGATATTGCTAGATTCAGAGAATTAAGAGCTAAATTAAGTCAAACAAAACCATTTTAGATAAAAGGAGATATTTATGGCAAAATTAATAAGACCAAGCTGGGCTGTTAGATGTACTCAATCAGGATGCAAAACATTATTTGAAGTTGCTAAGCTTGAGAATGGTAAACAACAAGAAGTTGTATGTCCGAATTGCGGAGAACATTATGTATATCCTATTCTGGATGAACAAGGAAATAACGGAGAAGAATAAAGTATAAATTTATAACAAAAAGCTGTGATACAAAGGTATCACAGCTTTTTGTTATAAAAAAAAACGGGCAAAATGCCCGTAAAATTTTTAGTAAGATGTAAGATTATATAAGAGAGTTGTATGATAAATTTCATTTATTATGTAGGCAAACTTTGATATTTTGCAAAGCGTGAATTTATCCCATAACATACCATTGACAGCCTGTTATTTAAATTAAGCATTGTTCTATAAGATGAAGCCGAACGATTCATTGCGCTCATCATGTCATCGGCCGAAACTCTTGAAACTAAGGCATTTTCGTCGTGGTTGTCAACTTTTTCCTGTGCGTATTTCTCGACAAGCAGTTTGTCGATAAAATCTCTTGCTCCAACTGCCATATACTATACTCCTCGTCAGATTTTTGTAAGATGTTTTATATATCCTATATATATAAAGTATTTATGCGTTAAAAATTTGCTTTTTTTACGCATAATATTAAGAAATGTTAAAAATGGTCGAGTAAAACATTCTAAATTTGTCTAATAGCCGGCATTTTCACCAATTGTATCAACAGCTTCAACTTTTATATCAGTAATAAGTTCTGAATAAGATATAACAACAATTGTCGGAATATGCCTTTCGAGAAGTTGGTATAAAGGTAAACGTATTCTTGGAGAACAAAGTATTACAGGCTGTTGACCTATTGATTGGTGAGCACGCATTAAAGTCATTGCAGTTGATTCTATTAAATCTTGGACCTGCATAGGATTGAGCAAAAACATTGTTCCAAGTTCAGTTCTTTGACAACTGTCATCAAGTGTTTTTTCCCATTCTGGAGAAAGAGTCAACGCATATAATACGTGATCTCTGTCTACATTACTTAAACAAATTTGACGCCCTAATGCTGCACGCAGTCTCTCAGAAAGAATATCCGGTTCTTTTGAAAACCTTGCGTAATCGCAAAGCCGCTCAAATACAAAAATAATATCCTTAATTGACACTTTTTCTCTAATTAAGTTAACAAATATTTTACGCAAATCTGATGTTGAAATAATTGCAGGAACCAAATCATTAACTAGAGTCGGATCTTGCGAACGAACAAGTTCCATAAGCTTCAGTACATCTGTTTTTGTCATAACTTCATCAACGTGTTTTCTTACACATTCTTGTAAGTGCGTTACCAATACATCTGTTGCATCTACGGCAGTAACATTTTTAGCAGCTTTCGCATCTTCTTCAGATATCCAATAAGCCTGAGTTTGGTATGTCGGATCAACACCTATGATTGCATCTTCCGGTATATTTTTCTTAACAGAATCCCACTGATCAGCTATAACCATAAATTTTCCCGGATACACATAACCAGATGCAACAACATTATTACGAATAGAAATAACATATTCATTTGCCTCCAAGGCGGAAGAATCCATAATACGAATATTCGGCAAAATATATCCTAACTCATCTGTAACTCTTTGACGCAAAGCAGCTATTTTAGCAAGCAATTGACCTTCTTGGTCCGGATCAGCAATAACAAGCAAGCCCGCACCAACCTGCAAGCTTAAAACATCAACACCAAGCCTTTCATACATCTTATTTGGATTAACCAAATCTTGCATATTTTGGCGAACACTTTCTAACTGTCCCAATTGAGATTGTACATCTGCGTTAACTAATACGGAGAAACCTGCCAATGCAAGACCTATTGTAAATATCAAGAATGGCAAGAATGGCAGACCTGTAATAGGACAAGTGACTGTTATCAAACCTAAAAACAAAGCTGCAAAAAACAGAGAATAAGGTTTTGACATAATTTGATTTGTCAAATCACCACCCAAAGAAGCGTTCCCCGCAGAAGCTCTTGTCATAACTATACCTGCTGCTATTGACATCAAAAGAGAGGGTAACTGTGAAGCAAGGCCGTCACCTATTGTTAAAACTGTATATTTTCCAACAGCATCAGCAATGGGCATTTGGTTCATTAAACAACCGACACATAAACCGCCTACAATATTTATTATAACAATGATGATACCAGCCATAGTATCACCTTTAACGAATTTCATTGAACCATCCATAGAACCAAAAAGGCTTGATTCTCTTTGCAAATCTTCACGACGCTTAACAGCTTCTTCCGGAGAAATAAGACCTGCATTAAAATCAGCATCAATAGTCATCTGTTTACCTGGCATAGCATCTAAGGCAAAACGTGCTGCAACTTCGGCTATACGTTCTGCACCTTTTGTGATTACCATAAATTGTACAACTGTAATAATCAAAAAGATTACAGCACCAACTACCATATTTCCGCCGGTAACGAAAGTTCCGAATGCATGCACGACTTCGCCTGCATCACCCTTTGCTAATATTAGACGGGTAGACGCAATTGAAAGTACCAATCGAAACATAGTACCTATAAGTATAATTGACGGAAAAGCCGCCAATTCTAATGGTTTTTGAACATACAAAGATATCATTAAAAGAACAATACCCAAGGTTATATTTAAACTTATAGAAAAATTTATAACCCAAGTTGGCATCTCCATAATCAAAATTAAAACAAGCGTCATTACGAAGAGTGCAAGAAAGATTTCTGATATAGGTTTACTCTGTTGTCCTTCTGCTGCCATTATATTCCCTCTAATGCTTTTTTAATAATTTCTAACTGAGTGTCAATAGAGGCGTCTACAATACCGTTATTTGTTTGCAAAACGCACCCGCCTTCTTCTATAGAAGGGTCTGATATGATATTTATTTTTGAATCTATACCATACTCGTAAGTAACATTAGGTAAAGTGTCTTTAATAAAATTAACCGATTGCGGACGCACACGTATACTCACTTTCGGTTCACTTTTTGTTACGGTTTTTAAAACATCTACAATTGTATTAACTAAAATCTGAGGATCACTCTCAACTTCTTTTTTTATAATTTTTTTTGCAATACTAACACTTATTTCCAAAATATCAGGAGCAATGTACTCAAAAACCTCTTGAGTAGCATTCATGAAGTTTTTCATATTATCTCTGAGCTTCTGTAAATCCTCCGAAGCTTTTTCTAATCCGATACGATAGCCCTCTTCGTATGCTGAACGCTTAATATTTTCAGCCTCTTCCTGAGCTCTTGAAACAAGATTCCTGTCATCAATACGTCTATAACCACGTCTTCTTGTTCCGCGCCTGCGCTCTTCACGTTGAGTAAAGTCAATATTTTCTATATCAAATAAATCAATATCATCAGTAGATTCTTCTTGATGAAGAACACCGTCCGAGAATCCTTCTTCTTCTTTAAATTCATCAGACACAAAAATTGAAGATGCCATTGCATCTTTTTCTATTACCTCTTTTTGCTCCCTCAATTTCTGTTTGTTTTTCTTGATTATCATGATTTATTAATATTATATACTATCCTCAACATATTGTGCAACAATACCAGCAACCCTTAGCGGCAAATCAGAAAACTCTCCGTCATACGCTTGAGATAAAAATCTCTTAACTAAAGGTCTTTCGTTTTTGACTATTTTTTCAATTTGCTCTCTTGGTGATGTTCTATATATTCTTAACAAATCACCCAGTACATTCTCTTTTGTAAGTTTTCTCTTTGTAGGAAGAAATTCTTTTATTTCCTTTAAGCAATCCGTGACAAGTGCTCCGTCGAGATGGGATTCTAAATCAGCCATATCCATGTACTTTGATATCTGCATTGAATCATCAGCATCAAATTTATTCAGTATTGTAGTTACTTTATCTTGAGATAAAATCTTAAGGACTAAAGCCAATGTCATTAACTTCATTTGCTTATTGCTTATACCTTGCAGTTCTGTAACTGTTTTTTGCTGCCGTTGTTTTTTTACATCTTCCCTGCGTTTTTGTACTTCTTCACGTTCTTTTTTCTCTTGCTTAGCAGCTTCTGCTTGTTGCCTTTGCTGTTCTTCCTGAACTTGCTGAGCCATAGCATCAATATTTGATTGACTTTCTGCTCTGTTTTTTACCTCTTCATTGATTATACCTTTTTGCTCAAGTTCTTCAATACTCGACTTGTAAACTTTAACAACATGATGTTCCACTGCTTGAAGCATTTGGTCTTGAGGAATATTTCTTATAACAGCTTGCTTTGCTACTTCAAAAATAGTAAAAGCAATTTTTTGCATTATTCCATCCCAATATTGCGGCAAAATGCCCGAATGAATCAAATCGATAGACTTGTGAAAAGACCATTCCGCTATTACTTGAGTGATAAAAACAGCTTGTTCTGGAGTAAGTTTCAAGCTTTCATCATTATATAATGCTTCACCTGCAAGAAGCGTGAAATTGCCTAACGTTTTTACAACATAGTCTTTTTCCCTATCTTCCAACTCTTTTGGAACAAGCTCTCTTGCTTGTTCAGCCATTGATGTTGCAAAACCTTTATAATCAAATCCTTCTATTGGCATAACATTAAGTGACTACGTGATTAAGTAATTATTTAATTGAGCGATTTTACACTAATTCAATTTATAACAACTTTCTCAAATATTCACAAATTCCTTTCTGTTAATATAACTAACCCTCTATCCAACTCTTTATGCGCTCACCTGCTTCAGATTCATCCACACCGTCGAATTCTCTTTTAAGGTCACGCAACGCTTCTCTGATTTCAGCTCCTGATGTAGGTATAGCAGCAGGCCTTTGTTGTTGTTCCAAAAGCCCTTGCTGAAGTTGCGATTGTTTTTGTATCAAATCTGCTGCATTAATACTCAAATCCTTTATTTGTTTTTCCTGAGCTTCGTTCTGAGCTCTCAATCTGTTAATTTCATCTTCTTGAGCCTCTTTAGCTGATTTAATTTTCTGCGTCAAAATATTATGACCAAATAATAAACCGAAGAATAATAGTACTATTGCTAACCACCAAGGATTTCCGTGAGCTGCCTTAATTGGTGCTTTAACATTTTTGTCACCGGCCATAAAAGGATCAATAGAATCAGAAAATGCTATTGTTACGTTATTAGGGTCTGCTTTCGGACTGGCAGCATGGGCAACCAATTCCTTTAATTCTTCCAATGTCAATTCAACCGGAAGGGCATCTTTTTCCAATGTAACTGCAATTGAAATTTCCTCAATTGTTCCTGGAGACATGTATTCATTAGTTTGTACTTTTGTTACACCATATTGAGTCTCTCGTGCTGTTCTTGAATAACTCCTGTTTTGAGAAGAATCAGAACTGCCTGCGGGTAATCCGTTTGGAAGGTATACACTTACCGCATTTGTATTTTTATTAACATCAGTTGTTTGATCTCCCAATCCTTCAGAGAATGTTTGCTCGTTAACAGCAGCCTTTTTATCAGGATCATATGAAATAGTAAACTTTTCAACAGGAGCTTGCTTCAAAAAAGTTGAAACCGTAGCGACATATTTTCCGTTACCAATTAATCTGTTTAATTGAGCTTGAACCTTTTCCTGCATATATTTATCATTTTGCTGCAGGCGTTCAATCATTTCTGATTGTGCATCTACAAGACTGTTGTATACATGACCGTTAGTATCAGTTACGGATATATTAGACGCTGTAAGTCCGGAAACGCTTCCTAACAGCAAATTAGAAACAGCCTTAATAGTTCCCATATTTAAAGTCTGACCAACAGCAACTGTCAACTGTACCGTTGCCGTCACAGGTTTTTGATTAGACTGGAACATAGATTGCTCCGGAATGGAAATAAATACCGAGGCATCTTCTATACCGTCAATTCTTTTAATTAATCTTGAAAGTTCGCCATTCATTGCACGAACTAATCTTATTCTTTTATCTTCTTTAGTAGATGTAAAGTCACCTTTATCAAAAATTTCCAAACCAACATTTTGGTCATATAAACCGCTTTCAACAATTACCATTATTGCTCTGTCGCGTTGCTCAGTTGTACATTTCTTCATTCCAGGGGTGCAGTCACCTTTTTTCAATCTCAAAACAGATTTAGTACCATCTACTAAACGGGAAGCAACAATATTGTTTTTAGCCAGCAAAGCTTGTATTTCTAATGCTTTACCCAAATTATCGGTGGTAAGTAAATCTACATCTTCTTTCAAAGGCTCATTACTGACATCAACTCCTTCTTTAGCTGTTTTATTTGAAGAAGCAACGGTTCCTGCTATAATAAACACAACTAAGAGGAGTACAATACCTCCGATGATTGAGCCTAATAAAACTTTGTTTTCTAGTAATTGTTTAAAATCCATAATCCTACCCTGTAATTATTATACACATATTTAGTGTTTATGAGAAGCCTAAATCTGTATTTGCATTATTTTATCATACGCTTGGATGACTTTTCCTACCGCTGTTGTTGCAATATTAACGGAAAGTTCCGCCTTAGCCATTGCTGTCATAACATCGTGTATATCGACATTTTCAGATCCCATCATAACATCTTTCAGCATATTATCAGGTGCATTCATAGAAGTATTCATACCCTCAACAAGTCCTGACATAACGCTTTTGAAATCAGATGTTGATGGTTCTTCAACTCGATTCATTCTTGCAGATGGAATATCCCCCCAGCTGTCAAGCTTTGTATGCTGAATTCTTGCCTCTAAATCATATTGCGGATAAAAACCGTTAAACATAGCTCACCTCTTTGATTATTTATTAAGTGTTATCGGCATAATTTAATGATTTTTAAAATTTTTATTTAAAAATCATACATTTGTACTATGTTTTTAATAATAACTAATTTAATGTCAACAAAATTTACAGTTCGATTGTCATAAACTTATTTTTGTAATCTTTGATTGTATTAATGTGTTCTATAAATTCTGAGTACTTTTGTGTATGCAAAGTCTTTGAAAGCTCTATTGCAGAAACAAAATCTATTATAAATTCCTTTTCTTTACGCTCTTTTATTTTTATCATTCCTGCATCTTCAAACATTTCCAAAGCAGACTCAACTGCAACATTAGTAACGGCAAGAGTTGCAGCAGCTCTGTTCAGTGAAAATACGCCCTCTAAATTATTGCAAGTATAACGAATCATCCCTGAAAAAATTTTTATGAAACTTTCTTCGTTGAAAACTCCGGCTTCATAATTCATATAATGAATAGAAACCGGTGATACTTGTTTTATAACCTGTTCATAAACTTCTTCTTCCGGCGGGTAATCGAAAAACATTAATACATCAGATTTATGAGCAGTATTTCTATTTATGCAATTTTTATAAATATTTTCATAGGGTTTTAATCTCTCTTTTATAAGATTATCTTCTACATAAACTAAAACATCTTTTTGAGCTGCTTTTATATAATCATTTACTTGAGCAAATATATTAACTTTTTTTCTGTGATCATATATTTTTTCTTTAGCCACTTCCTCTTCTTTTAGAGCCTCTGAATGAATATCTTTTATTATTAACTGCACTGTAGTTGAACCGTTAAATTCATTAATTTGCGGAGCAAACGCGATATCTAATTTATCCCCGACAACCAAAGGAACATCTCCTCTTGACCACCATACACAATCAATATACCCGTTCGGTCCTTCAACAGAAAGTTTTAAATGTTCTTTTCTTGCCCCCATTAATCTCTTTTGTTTCAATGTCAAATTATTAACTACAAAAGTTGGTGAAGGATTTGATGCTCCAAATGGTTCCAGCTTAGAGATTTCCTCAACTAAACTTATATCTACATCGTTAATTGACAATTCAAAATCAACCTCCAAGGATGGAGATAGCTTTCTGCCATTTAGCATTTCATCAATTGTTTTATTTAGCGCAGCTTTAACATTTTCAAACGAAACTTTTTCATTTAAGAAAGAAAATCCGCCTGCCAATTTGTGCCCGCCAAATCCTTCAAAGTACTCTGAAATATTAAACATGATGTCGTACAAGTTTAATTCATTTACGCCTCTTGCTGAGCATCTGTAAAGACCTGTTTCTTCTGAATAATTCATTATAAAAGTTGGTTTATAGTATTTTTCAACGAACTTAGATGCAACAATACCAATTATACCTATGTGCCAATCTTTTGAACAAAGTACTATTGCATTGTCTCTGTTACCTGTGTTTTTCAGAATTTCGTCTGCTTCTGCAAAAACTTGAGCGCACATCTCTTGACGCAATTTATTATAGTTTTCCAATTGAAGAATAGCCATTTCTATTTCTTGTTTATTTTCAGAAATCATGACTTTTATTGCATTGTCTACAGTATCAATTCTTCCAGATGCATTAATTCTCGGAGCTATTGTAAATGCAATTTGTTCGGCTGTTAAACCATTATCTGTTCCGACTCCGGCAACATCTAACATACGTTTTAAACCGTAATGTTTCCCTTTTGCGATTAAGTCTAAACCTTTTGTTACAAAATATCTGTTTTCACCAATAAGAGGAACCAAATCCGCAATTGTACCTACAGTCACAAATGGAAGTATTTCATAAATATAGTCTAATTTATCATACTTTTCCAAAACTGCTTGAGCAAGTTTAAATGCAACTCCAACACCTGCCAACGATGTTAAAGATTCTATTTGTATGGGTGATAATCTTTCATCCAGCGCATTCATTGCTTTTGGGTTTATAATAGCATATGCAGAAGGGAGTTCTTCCGGCGCTTCGTGGTGATCTGTTATAATTACATCCCTCCCGAAACTATTTATAAACTTCACTTCTTCTACATTGCTTATACCATTATCAACAGTAATAATAAGCTTAGGCTTTTTCAGAGAGAGAAGCTTAACAAGCGACTTTGAGCTCATCCCGTGTCCTTCCGTTTCACGGTCAGGTATATAAAAATCCGCTTGTGCTCCCAAATAATTAAAAGTCTTTAAAAGCAATGAAGTCGAAGTAACACCATCTGCATCAAAATCACCATATATAAGAATCTGTTCTTTTTCATCAATTGCTTTACAAATTCTCTCCACTGCTTTTGGCATATCACAGAATGCATTAGGGTGCATTAACGTTATCTCCAACGGATTCAAGAATTCTTCTTTAGCCTCTTTTGTTTTAATGCCCCTAATTTCCAGCAAACTGTCTATTATAGATTTATTGTCTTTTTTACCTCTAACTATCCATTCTTTTGTACAAGACATGTCATATTTTCCAAAATTTCTATTGCTTTTTTAAGTTGAACATCATCTTTTGCTTCTGCATTCTCTTTTGATAATTCTACCACAACATCAGGCGTGATACCTTTTTTATGAATATCGGTTCCTGACGGAGTCAGATATCTTTGTATTGTAATATTCAAACCTGCTTCATCAGGTAATCTGTTTATTTCTTGAACAAGTCCTTTCCCAAAAGATTGTTCTCCTACAATTGTCGCACGTTTATTATCTTTTAACGCTCCTGAAAGAATTTCACTTGCTGATGCTGAGCCTTTATTGATTAATATAACAATAGGCTTGTCGGTAACTTGTTGATAGCGAGCTCTTGTGGTTGATTTGTAACTATCTCTGTCTACAGTACTGACTATAACACCACCTTTTAACAACATATCAGAAATATAGATAGCATTCGTTAAAAGTCCTCCCGGGTTTGAACGCAAGTCGATAATATATCCTTTTGCATCTTTAGAGTTATTTAATATCGACTCAATCTCTCCTGAAGCATTTTTACTTATAAAAGAACTCAGTCGTATGTATTGAATGTCCTTCGGAATTTCAGTTTCAAAAGGCGGTTTAACAGAAACCGATTTAACTTCTATTTCATCTCTTACAATAGAATAAATTTTATTTGGAACATCTTTTCTTTGAATTAACAACGTAACTGTTGTTCCTTTTTCTCCTCGAATTTTATCAGCCGCCACATCTATACTGATACCTTTTGTACTTTCGCCATTAATTTCAAGTATTGCATCATCTGCCTGTAATCCGGCTCTTTCCGCAGGAGAATCTTCTAACGGTGCAATGATAACCAACTGTCCGTCTCTTATACCTATTTGAGTACCAATACCTTTTAATGAGCCCTTTATTGATTGATTTTCTTCCGAAAATTCTTTCGGATCTAAAAACCTTGTGTACGGGTCGTTTAAACTTGCCAACATAGTTTCTATCGCTACATAAGCATCTTCTTTTGTCTTTAATTTATTTTCGTAACGATATCTCCATTTTTTCCAGTCCTGACAATTGTCTGACGGATCATAATATTTTTTATTTACCAACATCCATACATTATCATAGAGTTCTGCCGGTGTCGCGGAATATGCATTACTTACAGTTGTTAAAGCTGCTGTTAACAACACTAATCCGGTTGTTATAAATCTTTTTTTCATTTAACCTCACTCCTTATAAAACAAAAAGCGCTCTTTATATTATACTACACAATTATTTTTTATATTTCAAATTTTCAAAATATCTTTTTTTATCAATAAAATATCATCTGTTTGAAGTATCGTTTTTATAAATATTAAAGAAATATAAAGAAATGCCGTTAAATATGGTATGAATCTACACGAAGAATGCTTAATTAAATATTTAATCAACCCGTTTGACTTATTTCAAGCTACAGAAGTGTTAAAGCTTAATAATTGCATACTGGAAAAAAGAATCTCAGAAAGAAATTTTCTTGCGAAAAAAACTAAAATTAATTATACTGGGGTTTAATGATAATTCATATATTGAAACAAATTTTTGTCAGACCGGATATAAAAACTGAATCTGACGATTTTGTGTAAAAAAGGAAGAGAGGTCATTTTGAAAAACTTGGCAAAAACTAAATGGTTTATATACGGTACGTATTTATTACTCGTTTTTTCTACTTTATTAATTTGTTTTGTATTGCTTAAAAACGGGGATAATTCTATAAATAAAATTGTAACCTCTTTCTTTGAAGTTGCGGAAAATCGGACTTTTGACTACAGGCAATCAATAAAAGTCAACCGCCAAAACTCTTTTCCTAACAAAGACATTGTAATTTTGGCAATTGACGATGCCAGCATGGAATCATTATGGGACAAATACGGTGAATGGCCTATTCCCAGAAATGTATACGCTGATATCATTGAATACTTGGAAACAGAACAGCCAAAGGCAATTATTTTTGATTTAATGTTTATCAAATCTTTAAAGACATCAAAAGATGCTGACTCAAAATTGATAAGCACAATGAATAAATATAGTAATATCTATACAGGTATAAATTTTGATAATATGGATTATGATGCAAGAGAACCTATAAACTTACCCGAAAGATTATCTGTTAAAGTTAATAATACTTCCAAAGCTAATTTTATTAAATATAAAAATTGCAGACCCATAATTGACGGATTGCTAAACGGAAATGTAAATGTTGCATCTACAAATACAGAAAGAGATGCTGACGGAATTATCAGACATTTTTCACCTATAATGCTATATAATAATAATTATTATCCTCATCTTGCATTCAAAGCAGGTGCTGATTATATTTTAAATAAAAATTTAGAACAATTGTACATAGACAACGATAGAAATTTGCAAGTAGAAGATGTTAAAATTCCTCTTACAAGCCATGGGAATGCAATTCTTAATTGGTACTCTCATTTTGACAGCATCAGTAACACTTATCCGCTGTACAAACTTATTAACGAAATGAGCCCAGATTTTCAAGGTACAAAATTTAATTTTAAAGACAAATTTATATTTCTTGGAGTAACTGCAGACTCTATGTATGACATTAAAAGTGTCCCTATTGAAAAAAAATATCCGGGAGTAACCATTCAGGCAACTGTTCTAAATAACATTCTTGATAATAACTTTATTAAAAAAACAGATTCATACCTAAATGTATTAATAACTGCTGCAGTAATATTATTAGTAGGCGCAATTGTTATGCTATCAAATTCAACAGTATTTGCACTTCTTTCAACAGTTCTTTTCGGTATAGCTTATGTGTTTGTATCTTACTACATTCTTGTTTTATATAATTTATGGATACCTATAGTATTACCTGTTTTGGCAGTTGTCGCTGCATTCACATTATCAATACTTGCAAAATATTTAATGAAATCCAGAGATTTCGAATACCAATATAAACTTGCAACATTGGACGGTTTGACAGAACTGTATAATCACAGATATTTTCAAGATACTTTAAGAAAACAAATTGACATTGCAAGAAGATATAATCAGTCCGTTTCTTTAATTATTTGCGATATAGATTTCTTCAAAAAATTTAATGATACATACGGACACCAAACCGGCGATGCCGTTTTAAGACAAGTTGCACAAACTCTTAAGAAAAACTCAAGAGTTACAGACTTTGTTTGCAGATACGGCGGAGAAGAAATGAGCATTATTCTTCCTAATACTAATGCTGAAGAAGCTATGCTTTTAGCAAACAGAATTTGTTCTGCTGTTTCGGAAAAACCATTCCACATTACTCCTGTTGATAAAACAAATATAACAATAAGCCTTGGTGTATCAACATTCCCTGACAATGCACAAACTCCTCAGGATCTTATTGAATGGGCCGACAAAGGACTTTATTACGCAAAAGAACACGGCAGAAATCAAGTGGGAAGATACTAAAATGTGCGTTAAGATTATTGGAGCAGGATTAGCCGGAAGCGAAGCAGCATTACAGCTTGCAAAGCGAGGTATTAAAGTTAAGCTCTTTGAAATGCGCCCAAATAAGACAACAGGTGCTCATGTCGGCAAAGATTGTGCAGAGTTTGTATGTTCAAACAGTTTGGGTTCGTACGACATTACTAATGCCAGCGGACTTTTAAAACATGAAATGGAACTTTTAGGCGGTGAACTTATAAAGATAGCACTCGAAAACGCTGTTCCTGCCGGAAATGCTTTAGCTATTGCCAGAGAGGATTTCGCTAAAGCTGTTACAAAAAAAATAGAAGATAGTCCTTATATAGAACTTTTGCGAGAGGAAATTACTGATATTCCGGAAGGTAATGTAATTATTGCATCAGGACCTTTAACAAGTGATGCTCTTGCCGCAAAAATCCAAGCATTTACAGGATTTGAACATCTGAGTTTTTTTGATGCAATTGCACCTATCGTCGAAATTGATTCCATAAGTTTTGATAAAGCTTTTTGGGCATCAAGATATGATAAGGGTGAAGCTTCATATATCAATTGCCCTATGAACAAAGAAGAATACGAAAATTTTTATAAGATACTAATAAATGCACCTCGTATTGAGCAACATGCCGTAGATAAAAATGCAAAATTTTTTGAATCATGCCTGCCCGTTGAAGTATTGGCCTCCAGAGGAACAGATACGCTCCGTTATGGACCGATGAAACCTGTAGGGCTTGTAGATAAAAGAACCGGCATAGAAAGTTATGCTGTTGTTCAACTTAGACAAGATAATTCTGCAAAAACACTTTTCAATCTCGTAGGATTTCAAACCAACTTAAAATGGGGAGCTCAAAAAGAACTTATCCATTCAATTCCGGGATTAGAAAATGCGTCCATCGTACGATATGGAGTAATGCACAGAAACACTTTTATCAACAGCTCTGAAGTATTGGAATCAACCTTTGAGACAAAAAAACGTAAATGTTTATTCTTCGCAGGGCAAATAACCGGAACCGAAGGCTACACCGAATCAATTGCCGGCGGTTTGCTTGCAGGGATAAATATGGCAAGAAGAATACGAGGAAGCGAACCTGTTATTTTCCCAAAAGAAACAATGCTCGGTGCAATCAGCCAATATATAACAGATAAAGCTCATTTGGAACACATAAGTAAACGTGACGGTTCCTTAAGATATTTACCGCCACAACCTATAAATTCAAATTGGGCTATAGTTTCACCTATAAATTTAACCCGCAATGAAAGAAAAAATAAAAAACTAAAAACAGAATTTTTATCAAAACGTTCTATTGAAATATTACAAGAATTTATTAAAATTCAAAACATTCTATAACAACGCGTTTATAATAAATACAACCTTTTTATGCAATACATTTTATTAAGAAATGTAAATAATATATCATGCAAAAAAGCAATTTTTGAAATCAAAAACACTTTATATAAGTACGAGATAGTAACACGAGAAAAAGGAGTATAATCATGGATTTTGACATTTCTAAAATTCAAAATGAGACACTAAGAAATTTAGCTTTGGAGGCCGATAAGAAAATCGGAGATTCTGAAGGAAACGGAAACGGTAAAATAGATACAGAAACGGAAATATCTATTTTCAAAAACAGCGTTAAAAATGCTAATTTAGAAAACGATAGCGAATATAAATCCCTTATGGGATTAGAAGTTAAGGCAAGCAATCCTCAAACTTCCGGAACTGTTAATAAAACAGTTGCAAAAAGTGTTTTAAGAGAAGTAAAAGAGCTTGCAAAATCAGGTGCTGATAAAGATGGTATTATTGATGCTCTAAGTACAAAGTATGCACAAAGAAACAATGGTGAAATTGTAAAAGACGAAAACGGAAATGTAGTAGTTTCTCCGGCATACAAACAAGCCGTTGAAGAAGTTGCTGCCGTATTAGATAAAGTTAATCTTGATAATGTAACAAGCAAAAAAGAAGTTAAAGGTGTAAAAAAAGCAGCTTTAGCAGCATTACCAAATGCAAGCAAGTTCCAAAAAGATTTTATTAACGACAGTCTTGAAGATATGGCAGAAGAAGTTGCTATTGCTAAAGAATTAACTTCTTTAAGAGAAAAATATATTACTAAATTATCAGGCAGTCACAATTTTGGTGCAAAATTTAAAGAACTAAAGAAAGAGCTAAAGGGACATAAAAACGATTATACAAATGATGCTCTTGATATTCTTGAAAAAGAAGCAAAACAAATGGCTGTAAGATATGAAGCATCCGTTGTAAACACAAAAACAAAAGATGTAGAGGCTGCAATTGAAGCAATAGAAGCTGATACAGAAATTAGTCCAGAAGATAAAGGAGTAATTTTGGCTGAACTAAGAGCTGACAGAGAAATTGCTCAAAGACTCCAAAACGCAACTACAAAAAGTGAAATGCGTAAAATATTGAAAAATTTAAATGTAAGCAATGATAATTTCTTAGAAGATGCCTACGAAAGAACGACAAGCAATGATCGTACAAAAACCATAAAAATGGATATGGAAGTAAACGCTCGTGAAAATAACGTTTATAAAACAACTTCCGGAAAGACAAATGTTTCTGCAGAAGAACTTCAACAAGACATTAAAAGAGCTATAAACGGAGTAACTTCTTGGAAAGCATTTAAACAATACAGTGGCATTACAGGTATAACTAAAGATTCTACACACGATGCAGAAAAACTTGTATTGAAATTAGGCAGAAATGATGCATACATTAACCAAGACGGAACATACAACTTAGAAAATATTGCTAAGGATGTAATTAACGATATCGGATTAGATTATGTATTAAGCCGTAATGATGTTGATCCGAATTCATCAGAAATTGAAAACTTAAAAGCTCATATGAATGACAGAATGGGACTTTCAGGGAAAGACGGTTTGACTACTGCTGAAGCAAGAGCTTTAGTTAAGTTGATCGGTGCAAAAATTGAACACAAAGATTTTGCAAAAGCGATAGGTATCGGAGCTATTACAGGAGCAGCATCTGCTTTAGCAGGTTTATTAGGCGGTTTGGTTGCAAGACACGGCGCTCTTGAAGTTACACAAATGGTAAATATTGAAATTAATGACAAGACTATGGCTGAAACTCTTAAAAAACAACTAAGTGACAGTGGCGTTCAATACAATACAACAGATTTGACTGCAGGTAAAGTTCTTATTACAGTATTCCAACAAGTTATCAAACCTGATTCTCAAAAAGTAAATACTCTATTCGGTCTTATCAACGGACTTCCAATCGGAGCTGCAGCAGGCATTTTGACAGGAATTATAGCAGGTGCTGATAAAGCTGAAAAAACTTGTTTGTCACCATCCGATTATGACTTCAAAGACAATCGTTATACAGATGCAAACAGATACAAAGAATATATTGCAGAAAGATATGCAAGTAGCCCAATGAAAGTAGAAGCTGTAAAAGCTCTTGTTGACAAATATGTAGAACAATACGGAGATGATTGGCACACTGAATTCCAAAACGATATGCGAGTTGCAGCAGGCTTAGGTTCTACTATGAACCCTGAAGAATGCAGAAAATTCTTTGCACAAAAGAAATGGGATAAGCATGAACGCAAAGAAGACGAAATTGAAGTTTGCATAGCAGGAGAAAACGGTGCTGATGCAGTAGCTCCAACCCCTACAGAAGTGAAAGTTGATACAACAAAAGGAGTTGCTTGGGCTAACTTAGCTGCACAATATGATTGCTTGTCACAATACGTACCAAATCAAAACACAAGAATCAGAATGATGAAAGTTATGCAAGCAGTAAACAATAACAATTATACACTTGAAAATCTTAAAAAGTTGACAGAAATATCACTAAAAGCAGGAACTAAAGATGCTAACATCAGAGCAGCGTTTGCAGGAGTCGAAGGATTCGATGTTGAAGAATACATTAAAGTTCTCCACGCTCAAGCTATCGGTGAACAAAAAATTCCTCAAATCATAATAAACGAAACAACTGTCTGCGAAAGAGATCCTAACATTAAAGGTAATTTCAAAGTTACAAGATACGGTAAAGCGAACTACAGATCAGGCCACGCAGGTGATACACAATTACGAGGCGGAAGTGCTGCAAGAGACGGCAACGCAACAATGACTGTTACAAATAGCAGAACCGGTGAGGTAATAGAAAGAAGACATTTTAACGGCAGAGATGCTATGCAACAGGCAAGCGCAGCAAGAGATTCATACTTAAAACAAAATCCAAAAGCAAAAAATTGTAACTAATTACAGAGTATATGGTTGTTTTTCTAGAAAAGAGGCAGATTCAAAGAAACTGCCTCTTTTCTTTATGCATCCCGCATTTATTCGCTGTTAGCCAAGAATGTCATTGATATCTTGTAAAATACCTTCGTGATTTGATGCATCTGCTTGACAATCACAAGTACACTTGATATCACCTATTTTATTGTAAATTTTGTTTAATATATCCATATAATTAGGATTTGTTTGTGGCAATGCCTTGATTGCTGCAAGGATATCAGCCAAACCTTTTTCAAGTTTAGTAAGATCTACTGTATTACCTTGGTTATTATCAATATTACCTGCTATTTCGGTAAGTTTATCAAGGATTAAGTTTTGTACCTTAATCATTGCATCATCTTTAGCTAGTTGATCTGCTTTGAAATCGTTAATAGCTGCAATAATTTCATCTTTGTTAGCAGTTTCTGCATCTATCAGATTGTTGTTTCTTTCTTCTTGGTGCATATTCAATATCTTGAAGAATTCTTCAATTTCTTGTTTGCTTAAACCGCGTTCAAGAAGAGCATTGTATATAGATGTTGAAGTGCCGTCAATATTCTTAACTACGTTTAATAATTCTTCAAATGCTGTTTTTAAAGCACCTCTGTCAGCAGCTTCTGCTTCGTGTGCATTTAACAATTGTTCAATTAAGTAGTTTCTGTGATATCCGCTATTCCTAATTTGTGTTAATAATTTGTTAGTATTTGCTTCACTTTGTTTAACACTCTTAGTCAAGTCTACTACAGCTACAGTTAATACACCCATATCTTTTTTGATATCTCTTAATAGCTTTGTAACTTCAAGTGCATATTTTTGAGCATCAATCATACCTTGAGTGAATTTATTTTTCAAATCTTTTAAGTCTTGTTGAGTTTGTCTTAATAATGCATTTTGTTCCTTTAACAACGCAATTATTTGTGAATCATTCATAGAGTCAAGGAACATTTTTTGGTAACCAAGTGCCATCAAAGCATCTTTTGCTTTTTGAATTTCTTGCGCTAATTTTTGCTGACCTGCTTGGTTATTGTTATCTGCATTGATAATAGCTTCTTCAATATCTTCAAGTTTTGCTGCTGTTCCGCCCATATAAGTCATTGCACTGTCTGCTGCTGCAATTAATTTATCCATTTTTTTGTCAGTTGATGCTGTATTGTGAGCTGTTGCTTGTGTATTATAAGCTATTTGTTGAGCATATAATATAGCCAAAACTTGGAATTTATTTTGGTTGTTAACATAATGCTTGAATGATGCCAATAAATCAGCTACATTTGCATCAATGTTTGCTACATGATCCTGTATTGCTTGTAAGAATTGAGATAATGTAATTTTATCATTTTTATAATCTTCATAGAATTGTAAAAATAACTTCATTGCCTCTTCTCTAGAAGTTTTTTCATCCTGCAATAATGAAATATAAGTGTTTTGATTTGCCCAAATTTGAGTTAATAATGCATTTTTAGCATTTTGACCGTCTTCCAAATTTGCAAGTGTTTCACTCATATCAACAAGTAATGCATATAATCTTGCAAATCTTGCTTCTTGAGCAGCATCTCTATCTTTCATATCCTGACGCATAGCTTGCAACTCTGCCAACATTGCTGTAATTACTTGCATATCAAGTTTAACTTCTACTGATTGACTAACACTAATAGGACTGTCATACGGTCTGCATGATTGGAATGTGCTTGCTGCCAATAAAGAGCTCAAAGCTAAAGTTCCTATCATAGCTTTTTGCGCAAATTTACCTTGGAAAGCAACATTAGTACTATTCATAGCACCAGTTTGTTGTGCCAAACCGGGATTACTCATCAAATTTTGCATACCTTTAAACATTAAGGCATTCATACCTTTTTCAGGTGATTGTTCTTCTGCAACCGGTTCTTCAACTGTCGGTTTAGGATTTTCTGCTTCCCCAAATCTGATTTTGTTCAATAACATAAGTTCGTTTGTTGTAATGTTCATACGTTTTTACTCCTTTTTGCATGCTTTATGATTTATTTATATTTGTTTTTAATAGATTGGCTAGATATTATCCATAAAAAACGTAAAAAATCTTTTTGCTATTTTTCCATGATTTTTTATAAAAAACTTTACAAAAGTTTACATCAATAACACAAAATAATATTTAAAACTGATTCTTGATAAAAATGTTGTCAAAGAACATGTTTATATATATAATATTTAAAGGCACAGGTTGAAATAAAAATGAAAGATATAATTGTACAAAAGTTCGGAGGAACTTCCGTAGCAGATACGGAAAAAATTAAGAATGTAGCAAAAGCAATCATCAGGGAAAAGAATTTAGGACATGATATAGTTGTAGTCGTGTCGGCAATGGGGCATACTACCGATTATCTTGTTAAAATGGCTCATGACATTTCTGATAACCCTTCGTCAAGAGAAATGGACATGCTTCTTTCTACAGGGGAAGGAGTTTCTATTGCACTTCTTGCTATGGCACTGCAAGCTCAAGGTTGCCCCGCTGTCAGTATGAATGCTATTCAGGTCGGTATTATGACCGAAAAAGTTCATTCAAAAGCAAGAATAATAAACATAGAAACTGAAAAAATAAAAAAACATCTTGCAAGGGGTGAAGTTGTTGTTGTAGCAGGCTTCCAAGGCGTAACAGAAGATTTGGAAATTACGACTCTTGGTAGGGGAGGTTCTGATACTTCCGCTGTAGCTTTGGCTGGTGCATTAAATGCGAAGAGGTGCGATATCTATACTGACGTAGAAGGAGTTTACACTACGGACCCGAGAATTGTGCCAAATGCATCAAGACTCGATGAAATTTCGTACGGAGAAATGCTTGAACTTGCCAGGGTTGGTGCAAACGTTCTTCATCCGCGTGCGGTAGAAACTGCAAAGCAATATGATGTGCCTGTCAGGGTACGTTCAACGTTTAAATTAGATAATTTAGGAACCTTGATATTAGGAGTTAATAAAATGGAATTACACAGACCAGTAACCGGAGTAGCTTCCGATTTATCACAATTAAGAATTGTTGTATGTGATGTTAAAGATAATCCGGGAACAGCTGCAATATTATTTAACGGTCTTGCAATAGCTAATATTTCAGTAGATATGATTATACAATCTTATGCAAGAAAAGACTTAAATACAAATGATATTGCTTTCACAATTGATAAAGCAGACAAAGAACAAACTCTGCGAATACTTGAAAAAGTAAAATCTCAATTGAATTTTAGTAACGTCTATGTAGATGATAAGATTGCTAAAATTTCTATTGTTGGCGCAGGCATGATTGACAGACCCGGTATAGCCGCTCAGATGTTTAAAACTCTTGCTGATAACGATATAAATATTAAGATGATTTCTACAAGTGAAATTAAAATTAGTTGTATTGTTGATGAAAACGATGCAAAAAAATCCGTAGAAAGCTTACATAGTGCATTTCATTTAGAAAGTGACGAAATTGCCGAAGTAAAAGGCGATTTACCAAATATCTAAAAATGAACTATTTTTTACAGAATATCGTTTGATAATTACAAAGAGGATAAAAAATGAAAAAATTTTTATTATCATTAGTCGCAACAGTTTGTATTACTCTGGCGGCATATGCAGACGGAGCTCAAGAAGCACTGACATTTTTTCAAAATTACGTTAATGCGGCAAATACATATAGTAACACTATTGCAGATATGTACTCTCCTTCCGCGAAAATCATTCGACAAGTTGTTAAGCCTGACGGAACTACAGCAAATGCATATACTGATACAGCAACATACATAAAACAAATGAAAATCGGACAAGCAGGTGCAAAACTCAGAGGATATACAAATTCTTATTCAAATTATGCTGTAACCGAAATTATTCCGAATAAAAAATATAAAATTTCTGCTTTAAGACAGCCAAAAGGCGAAACTTATAAATTAAAAACATACCAAATTATCGAAAAACAACCAAGCGGAAAATGGTTAATTACAGAAGAAATGATGCAAACTAAACAACAAATTTTTCTAAGATATGCAGAATAAAAAAGCAGGATTTAAATTCCGATTTTTGTTTTGTATAAAAATTAAATTATACACCCAAAGATGGAGCAATACTTATAAATGTTCTGATTAAATCTGCATCCCACTGTGTTCCAGAGCCGTCTTCCAATATAGAAATTGCCTTTTCTATATCCATACCTCTGCGATACGGTCTGTCACTAATCAAAGCGTGATAAGTATCTGCAATCGCAACAATCTTTGCAGCAAGAGGGATTTGATCCTTTGTCAAACCTTCAGGATATCCTTTACCATCAACCCTTTCATGGTGATATTTTACTATAGGTATTAAATCTCTTAAAGCTGCATTTGGCATCAAAACTTTATCAACACCGATAGCCGGATGTTGTTTCATTATCTGCCATTCTTCATCAGAAAGGGGACCTTGTTTTTGAAGAACTGTTTCCGGTATACCGATTTTACCAACATCGTGCAATAACGCACCTAATCTGATGCGTTCGATTTCTTCCTCAGGCAGATTAATTGCCCTTGCTAATGCCTCTGAAAATCTCGATACAGAGGTTGAATGATCCTTCGTATAAGGATCTTTGGCATCAATAGCACCTGCCAGTGATGTAGCAATTTCAAATATTTTATTACCTTCTATTGAATGCTCTGCATTGAACTTTGTTATCAAATCTTCCTCAAAGTTTATACCAAGCTGTGCATGACGTTTGCCTAACACTGTTGCATACGACTTAAGAGCTATGTCATCCCAGAAGTTAAAATCACATGAACTTATTATTGCTGACATGCCATCTTTATAACCTTTGGCTTTAGAGATATACATAGCTTGCTCTGCCAATATTAGTAATTTTTCCTTATCGTCTGCGCTTGATGGATAAGTTGAAATTCCGACAGATACTTTAACCGGCCCTACATCATCTATATAAAAACAAGATAGCGAATACGTTAAATATTCTGCAACATACTTAGCCTGTTCTACTGATGTGTTCGGTAATATTATTGCAAGTTCGTCTCCGCCGTATCTTGCAGCAATATCATTTTCTCGTAAATTCTTTTTAATATTTTCAGCAACCAGTTTAATAACTTCATCGCCCTTGGCGTGCCCCATCTCTCTGTTAATTTTGGTAATATTGCAAATATCCATCATCAAAATAGAAAGTTCTTGTTTGCTTACTTTTGCACTTGAAATTTCATTTGAAAGAATTTCTTGGAAACCTCTATGATTATACAACAACGTCAAACTATCAGTATTAATGTATGCGTCACTTCTTGCAACCAAGTCATAATTATGAGAAATTAATGCCGCATAATTTGCTATATGCGAGTAAAGAGTAATATTCTGTTTGGGATTTATATCCGCAAAAATTATTACTCCTAAACATTTATTAACAGACAATAATGGCAATATAACTGCTGAATTGTTTTTAAAATACGATAATTTTAAAAACTCAACATTATCCCTGTATACTGGCTTTTGAGAATTAAAAGCCTGAACAATAGGATTCTCGGAATCTTTCAAAAAGACTTTAGTGGAATAAAAGTTACCCAGCTTATCCTGTAATCTTAAATTTATACAATTCGACTGCTCTTTGTATAGTCCTACTGCCATAAATCCAGAATCAAATTTTTGCTGTAAAATTGAGTATATTTTTGAATAAAATTCGTTCAAGGACAGAATTTCACCCAATTTTACAAGTTCACTTATGACATAACTGTAATCAGATTCGACATTCTTATCATTACCGTTTGCCTTTTTAGGTGCCACATAATAAGAATGAGATGTACTGTTTAAAGTCAAAGAATTAACTTTTGAAACTAAATTAACTGATGACAATGGAGATGTAACCGTTGTCTTATCTGTGTTTGATGAATTTATTTCAGCTATTTTTTGTTTTTGTTCCACTATGTCGCCTTCTAAACTACATAACCTATAAAACATCTAAATTTAAAAAATTGATTGTTTATTACAAAAATTTTACAATTCTACAAATTAATTTGTTAAATTCTCCAGGTCCTTAATTCATATATTAACATTTTTTCAAAGTTTTTCTAGTGTAAAATTTTAATTTGTTTACAAATGTTTATATTACACTTATAAAAATTACACAGTTTTTATCAGTATATTTTCTCTAATTTCGGGAGTTTTGGGGATTATAAAAGAAAAAGAGTTCAAAAATCCATTGTTAGTATTTGTAAAAAATTTTCCGTTATGCAATTCTATAATTTTTTTACATAAATGCATCCCTATATTGTGTCCGACTGGAGAGTAACTATCAGGTAATAAATTTCTGTAAGCAAATTTCATGCCAGCAACAGAAAAATTTAGAGCACTGTCGTTTGCTAATAAATTTATTTCCAATCTTGTTCCGATACTAGAATAACTTATAGAATTTTCCAGCAAACTTAAAATTACTCTTTTGATTTCTGCCTTATCTGCTACCAGCCAAGAATCCCTTTGTCCGTTTAAAGAAAACGTGATATTTTTATCCGCAGCAATATTTCCTAACTTTTCAAAACAAGATATTATTAAATCCGCAACATTAAATTTTTCATACGTTAGTTTATAAGAATTATTTTCAAAATTATTCACACTTTCCAACATACCAATCATATTAAGAATACATCGACAAGAGTGCGTTATCTGTTGAAGCATATATTCCTGCTCTTTATTAATTTTCCCGAAGTTTTCTTTTTTTAAAAGTTCCAATCCTCTTATTTGAGCTATTACAGGAATTTTTATATCATGGTTCAAAATCTCTAAAAAATATTTGTTTTGCTTACTTACCTTTTTTCGAAATTCACTAACCAATTTTTCTGTTTCAATACTTTTTCTAAAATATTTTATTGAAAATACTATCGTTAGGAGTATAACAACTACATATGCAAATAAACTCTGTGATATAAAAACAAGCTTTAGACTGTATAAAAATGCACACAAAAAAATTAAATCTTTCATAGTTCTCACCATACAATATACTAATTTGTACTAACCATATTAGAGCATATACATTGAAAGATAAATTGCCTTACAGGGCACTTAAATATTAGCCGCTCGGAGAATAGCTTTATGCATTTTTACATTATGAACTCTCAAATAATCTACTCCTTTTAAAATTAAAGGGTATGAAACAGCAATAGTTAGTGCATCTTTCAAATTGTTATCACCATTTTTTGTCAAAAACCCTTTTCTTGAAACCCCTACCATTAAAGGAAGTTTAAGGGTGTAAAATTCTTCTATTCTGTTTAATATTTCAAAATTATTTTCACGAGTTTTACCAAATCCTATCCCAGGATCAATAATTATATCTTTTATTCCCAGAGAATGCGCATACTCAGTTTTGTTTTGCAAACTCAGATAAATTTCTTCCATAACATCATCATATTGAGGTGATATTTGCATATTTTCAGGAGTTCCTTGTGAATGCTGTATAATAACTCCTGCTTTATAAGATGCTATAATTTTAGCCATTTTAGAATCGTAGTCAAAGCCTGAT
>CAMZGT010000004.1 GCA_947306495.1 uncultured Acinetobacter sp. | reverse complement strand
AACTTCTTTTATATCAACAGTATGCTGTTTTTTCTTAGCTTCCTTAGCTTTCTTTTCAAGTTCGTATCTGTATTTTCCGAAATTTAAAATCTTTGCTACGGGCGGAGTCTGATTTGCGCTTATTACGACCAAATCTAAATCAGCTTCTTCTGCCATTTTTAGTGCTTGAGATGTTGGTACTATTCCATGGTTTTCACCATTTTCATCAATTAATCTTACTTCTTTTGCTCTGATTCTTTCATTTATTAGAGGTTTGTCCTTACCCTTAGAAGGGTTTCTGTCTTCGTTAGCTATGATTATTCTCCTTTTGGTTTAATTTACATTTTTTATAATACCATGTCTGTTGCATTTTTCAAGTATTGGCTGTTAATTTTTCTGTGTATCCATAAAATCAGGATTAAGTGCGAGCCAAGTATATGCTTGTTCTGCATTTGGCGGAATATCCAATACAAAAGTGCCGCCATATCTTCCTCTTGAAGAAGCTACAAAACCATCTTCCGCAAGATTATCCAATGCTCGTTTTATAGTTTTTGAACTTACTTGCAAATATTTTGCCATATCTCTTATAGATGGTAGCTTATCTCCTTCTTTGCAATTAGTTGAAATATAATGTTTAATTTTTGCTTCTGTTTCTTCATAATAGTAAGGTTGATTATTTTCTGATGAAATAACGGTTCCGTAGCAGCCGCGGCGTACATTCAAAAGACCTGCTTCATGTAATACTTTTATTGCATCATGAACAGTTTTAACGCTGACATTGAATTTTTTTGCAAGTAAAGAATTAGAAGGGAGCTTTTCACCTGAAGAAAGATTTTCAATGATATTTGATTTTATACGTTCAGCAATCTTTTCTACTAAAGTTTTTGTTTCAATTTCGTTAATCTTAAAATTCATATTATTAACTACAAAAATAGAGTCTTTTTGAATTAAAATTCCTTGAAGAATAAGAGTGTTTATCGCGGTTTTTATAGTTGTAGGAGAAATTCCTGTCAATATTGCAAGTCTTCTTATCGGAATCAAAGTATCTCCATTATTGTATCCGCTTAGGAAAAGATACTCTTTTATAGCTTCACATGCAGCTTCCCTTCTGGAAGTCAGCTTATCAACTTGTGTTTCCGCTTTTTTTATATAGGTTCCGACTCTTTGCTTAGACTCAATTAAACCATAATCTTCCACAGAACGGTATACATTCTGAATAGTTCCTTTGCTTACACCTATATGACAGGCCAGATCTCCCTTTAAAGGTAAAAAATCCAAAGGCTTAATTTTCCCCGACTTTAAAGAGTTTTTAATCCACCTTATAAGCCAATTTGATATCTTATTAACTTTATTTTCTCCGATTCCAAAAGAATGTACATGAGGAGCCATCTCAGCTACGGTTATTTGTCTTGGAGTTTCTTTTTGCGGCATAAATATCCCCCGATAAAAAACATGATACCATAATAAAATAAAAAGTTGCCGTTTAAACAAATGGCAACATTAAATAAACACGAGGATATTAAGAGAGAGAGTATAAAAAGGGTAAATGGATCTTGGAGTTATTATTCCTACGGGTCCACTTAATTATTTTTGTTTTAATGACCTTTTCCTTACCGATGTCTTACATATATATAAAGTTTTGCTGTTTTAAAAAATTGCCTTTTTTAATTTAAAATTTTTAAATTTGTTACACTACTTAAAACTGTATACACTTGGCATGCAAGGGGTATATATTAATTATTTCTGTTGAACAGATTTTTGAACTTTTGCCAAAATCCGGATTTTTGTGCAGGAATAATTATTTGTTCATTGATTTGTTCACCTTCTCCTGCCATAATTCCTTTTTCAGCTAAAGCTTCACGCAAATATTTAACATCAAACAGCATAGTGTCATCTTTAGCTTTTTCCATCGCCGTAGCGTATTTAGCTTGTGCATCCTGAGTTATGTTTGCAAGATCACGGTAAGCACCGTTACGTTTGTATAATTCTTTTAAAAACTTCTCTATTTCATTCTTTTGATTCTTAAAGAAATCAAAACTTCCGGATTTAAGTCCTTCACAATCTTTCAGATGGAACTTTAAAGCTTCAAATGTTTGAGTCGGATTTGGTGTTTTGAACGTGACATTACGTTTTAATCTGCTTATGACGGCTTCGTCGATTTCTTTATAAGGAACATTGCTTGTTGCAAAAACGCGAACATTTTTCAGAGGCAAAATCATATCCAAACCGGTGATAAAAGATTGTCTGTTTTTACCAAGATATTCATTATTGCTTCCGATTTTATCTATTTTTCTTGCGAGTCCGTCAACTTCATCAAATAAAATAGTAATTGTTTTGTCAGGTTCTTTTTCAGCCTTTTCTTTAATTGCTTTAAACATATTAAGCATGTTTGTTGCAGTACCGTCGACAAAAGAATTAGCAAAATCTCCGAGCTTGATGGTTGCAAGTTCGCTGTCAGCAGCTTTAGCGTACATTCTTACGGTTTCCGTTTTACCTGTACCCGGACCGCCAAGAAGAAGTGATGCGTTTGGAAACCCTTTTTCTCCTAACCCTGCACGTTTCATATATTTAGGATCAAACTTAGATGAGTCTAACAAGTCTACAAAAAATTTCTGTACAGATTTCGACAGGGTCTTTGTCGTTCTTATATCTGCTATGTTTTTGTTATCGGTAAGTTTCTCAAATTCAACATTAAAAATTTTGTTTGTATTTTTTTGTGCCCCGTTACTCATTTCTTTGTTTATTTCTTTAAGCATATCTTCATATTGTTTAGCATTTTGTCTTTTTGACATAATGCTAAAAATCAGTGAGCCTAATAATGCTGCCGCAATGCCTACAGAGCTGTATATCCCGAGCTTTTGTAGGCGTTCTTGAGATTTTTCTTTTTTAGCAATTCTGTCATCTGTCATGGTTTGAGATATAAAAACATCTTCAGGCATGGTTAGTTCAGCGGGCATTTGTGGTATTGTATTGCGCTGATTGTCAAATTTTACGTTGTATGCTTTAAAGTTGACAGCATTTATTGTATTTAACATTTGCATTTCCTTTTATTTCAATGAGTTTATAAGAGCTTGAATTTCTGCATCACTTGCATTCAAGTTTTGTTGATGTTCTTTTATTGCGTTTGCAATTTCTTCAAAAGTAACATTTTTACCGACAGGAGTACTTTCAGCTGCACTGCCTAAAATATCAGTTAATTTTCTAAACGAAGTACTGTGCTTTTTATCAGATAAAAATTCTGCAATTTTATCCCATCTTGCATCTTTATTATCTTTTAGTGCAGCATCAATCATATCTCTTTCAGAACTGTTATAGAATTTGCTGACACACTCTAATATTTGTTCTTTAGTTGGTAAATCTACAAGAACTTTTTGTGCAAACCTGTCTAGCATTGCACTATCAAGAAATTTTCCGTCAGCCATAGCTTTTTCAGGATTTATATGTAGGTTTGTTGCTCCAATAACTACAATGTTTTCCTGATCTGTAAGCTTATTAAAACCTTTCTTAAATGCGTTTAACATGTCATTTGACATTTTGCCGTTAACACCAGCATCTTTCATCATTACGGAATCGATTTCATCAATGAATACAAATATTTTTTCTTTAGGATGTTTATTTGCATATTTAACAGCTGCTTCCATAGTGCCTAGAGCATTTTTCTCTGATTCCCCACGCCACATAGAATTCATTTTTGATATATCCATTTCAATAAATTTAGCATTAGGAAATTTTTTAGCTATACCATATGCAAAAGTATTTTTACCCGTACCGGGAGGACCATAAAATAGCATTGCACTGCCTTTTTTGCCACCCTTTTTTATCATTTCAGCATAATTCTCAATTCTTGTTGTTATACGATTAGCAGTGCTTTTTTGACTTTTCGGTAAAGCCATTTGATCCAAAGTTTTTTCATTTGTTAAATCTTTAAAATCCAGTTTGAAATGCTTGAACCAGCCTAACTGGTGTCCGTATATTGCAAGTGCACCTAAACTGCCTAATGCAATTGAGCCTAAAACGAAATTGCTGAAATATTGCTGTTTTTTCGCACTTTTTCGAGCTTTTTCTTGTTCTTTTATGAATGCATCAATATTGTCATTGTTTTGAGCAGCTTTAAAGTTTGGTCTGTTATATAAGACAGAACCAGGAATATTTATTGGCGGTTTTGGTGGATTCGGATTTACAAAACCGCTTGAAACACTTGCTACTTCATTCATTTGAGCACTCCTTATACACAATATTTTTTACACACATTTTTCTATCTATCATGTATAAAACAAATCCATAGCAAAAATTGCCATAGGCTAACACTTTTGTTAAGTTTTGTAACAATTTGAATAAAAACGAATAAAAATCCTAAAGTTTTTGAAAGAAATGCCGATATACATGTAAAATAAGTGGAACATCTCCACTCAAACCCTCTCTTCACATAGGTCGATTTGTTGAAGAATGAGAAACAAAAGGGATAAATAAAGGAAAGAAAAATGGGATTAGCCATTTCACAAATTAGACTTTTAACATTAACCGCTCGCAAAGCAGACGTAGAGTTGGGTATCTCTATCGATGCATCGGAAAAGTTGGCATTAACAAGAGAACAAACTAATCTTGCACAGGAATATCAAAGCAGGTTGCAATCTAAAAAAATAGCGTATTATGACAATGGTAAGTATAACAAGATAACTTACGGTTATCTTATGGGGTATGGCTCTGTGCAGACAGCAATGGCAATTTGGGACAAATCTAAACCTTTAAAAGAAGCAAATAATATGATTCTAACCGATACAAACGGTATGGTTATTATGAATAATGAATATGCATCTATTCTAAAAAAAGTTTTAGGCGATGACTGTATGAATTCATTAGGGAAGGGTTCTACTTTTTCAAAAGACCAAATACCTGCAATTATTGCGGAATTATTACCTGGATTTACACCTGATATTGTTAAGAAAATACATGACGGAGAAGAAATCGAATCATCATATTTGGCAACATTAATAAACACATTGTCCGGTGAAAGTACAGGTGAAAAAATTACAGAAGACAATTCTGAAGCATACACAGAAAAACTTAAACAAGTTGTAGATTTCTTCTACCCAATCTTTATTGCTGCTGCGGCAAATGGATGGACAACGGAATATAATAATGATATGGCTACAAATCCTGACTATATGGGTGATGCGTTGGTATCAGGAATTTTCCAATTGGCGGAAGTAGATGAGTATGGTAACTATGATCCGAATACAAGTTTGACTTATTTTATAATGCAAGATTATGTTCAGGAAAGAACTGATTCCGATGCAAGAGAAGAAATTACGGCTTGGTACAATGCTGAAAAGGCCAGAATCTCAGAAAAAGAAAGTTGGCTTGATCTTGAAATGAATGATTTATCAACGGAACTTGAAGCTATAAATACAGAAATGGAAGCAATTAAGACATATATCAATAATGCTGTTGATTCTGTATTTAGCTGGGGCAGCAAATAATAAAATGATGAAGTGATATCACCTCATCATTTTTATAACTGGGATTATCTTAATTGTTTATTTCATAACTGTACTTTTAATGTGCAGTTCTCTCATTTGTTGAAGTGATGCTTCCCCTGGAGCGTCTGACATTAAACATTTTGCACTTGCGTTTTTAGGGAATGCAATAACGTCACGAATAGAATCAGTTCTGCATAATAGTGCAACTAACCTATCCAAGCCGATTGCAAGACCGGCATGAGGCGGTGTGCCATATTGAAGAGCGTTAACCATAAATCCGAATTTTTCTGTAGCTTCTTCTTCTGTTAGACCAAGAGCTTTGAATATCTTCTTTTGAACTTCGGATGAGTGAATTCTGACTGAACCGCCACCCAACTCTGTTCCGTTATATACAATATCATAAGCAATTGATTTAACATTGCCCAAATCGCCGCTGTCAAGCTTATCTAAATCATCCAAGTTCGGAGATGTGAATGGGTGGTGCATTGCCATATATCTGCCTTCTTCGTCTGAGTATTCAAACATTGGGAAGTCCACAACCCATAATAAATTGTGTTTATTTTCATCTATTAGATTTAATGATTTACCAAAATGCAATCTCAATCTGCCCATAACGTCATAAACAAGTTTTGGTTTATCAGCAACGAAGAATATAATATCACCGGCTTTTGCTCCTGCTCTTTCTTGAATAGCTCTAGCTTGTTCTTCTGTAACGAACTTCAGAACAGGAGATTTTGCAGTGCCGTCTTCTTGGTAAATAATATTTGCTAATGCCTTAGCACCATATGATACTGCAAGTTTTGTAATATCATCAATATCTTTTCTTGAATACTTAGCGCCGCCTTCAATTTTGATACCTCGAACGATACCTCCGTTAAGAAGAGTATTTTTAACTATATCAAAATTAGATTCCAATATAATGTCGCCAATGTCAAATAATTCTAAACCGAATCTTGTATCGGGCTTATCTGAACCGTATCTGTCCATAGCTTCTTGCCAAGGCATTTGAATAAACGGAGGTTTAATGTCAACTCCAGCGGCTTTAAATGCATCTACAAGAAGTCCTTCAACCATTTTAATAACGTCTTGTTGTTGCACAAAAGACAATTCCATATCAATTTGTGTGAATTCAGGTTGTCTGTCAGCTCTCAAATCTTCGTCACGGAAACATTTTGCAATTTGATAATATCTTTCAATTCCGCCAACCATCAATAATTGTTTGAAAATTTGCGGTGATTGCGGAAGCGCAAAGAATTTACCAGGCTGAACACGGGATGGAACCAGATAATCTCTTGCACCTTCCGGCGTTGTTTTAATTAAAATCGGAGTTTCAACTTCTAAAAATTCATTATTGTTCAAGTAATTTCTAACAGCTTGGACAATATTATGTCTTACTTTCAAGTTATTTAGCATTTTTTCATTTCTTATGTCAAGATAACGATATTTTAAACGAACATCCTCTGAAACATTTTCATCTCCTAAAACAAAAGGAAGAACTTTAGATTCGGATAGAATTTTAACTTCTGCTGGGTACATTTCTACTTGTCCTGTAGGGTATTTTTCATTATACGTTTCCTCAGGCCTTTTTGAAATCTTGCCAGTTGCTTGTATTACATATTCACTGCGAACTTTTGAAAATACTGCGTGAACTTCAGGATTGACTTGTGGATTGGCAACAAGTTGGAAAAATCCGCTTCTGTCGCGTAGTTCTATAAATAAAATACCGCCAAGGTCCCGAACCGTCGAAACCCAACCGCATAGCGTTACGTCTTCATTTAAATTGTTAAGGTTTAATTCCCCGCAATTTGTTGATTTCATACTAGTTTTCAATTTCATTATCTCCATACTTGATATATTAGCCTTTAAATACTAACACCAACATGAAATATTGTAAATCTGATAGGTAACATATTATAATAATCTTATGTTTTATTTTGATATCTATAATGAACAAAAAGTTTTAAAGAGTGATTTTTTGCCGCAGAAGGAAATGGCAATGTTTACTACAAGAGAGTGTGATATTGATAAGCTTTTTCTGTCCGAAAATATAAAAATATCTCCTCAACAAACTCATAGCAGTAATGTTAAAATTATCAATCAAAAAACGAAGTATTTAGATACTGATGCATTAATTATACCTAAATCCGGATTTTCTGTTTATTTAAGGTTTGCTGATTGTACACCATTAATATTCTATGATTCGATTAATAAAATTGGTGCAGTTTCACATGCAGGATGGCGTGGAACAGCAGCAAAAATCGGAGTCAAAACGATAGAAAAAATGAAAGATGAACTGGGAACAAATCCGAAAGACGTTATTGCGTTAATAGGCCCTGCAATAGGTGTTTGCTGTTATGAAGTTTCCGATGATGTTAAAGAGGAGTTGCTTTCAACAGTTGAGGACAAAGGCGGATTATTCTTAAATAAGAACGTAGATTTGAAAAAAATTAATGCCCGTCAACTTCTGGAAACCGGGGTAAAAAAAATCGATATTTGTCCTTTTTGTACTTCTTGTAACAATGATTTATTTTATTCATACAGAAAAGAAAATGGTACCAATAAACGCCATTATGCAATATTACAAATATAAAAAATATTAATTTTCAGCTTTTTTAAGAGCAGCTTCTTTTGCTTTTCTTTTTTTGTCCAAAGTATTAGTTACGTATATATTTAAGTTTGGAATTCCCAAACCGAGTACAATACCTGAGAACAAATATCCAGCAGCTTGTGCACCGTTTAATACTTTAAGACGTTTTCTGGCAAGCTTTTTAACTTCAGGAGAAAGCTTATCAAGATCCTTAAGCATTTCCTTGAAATTTTTTGCTACATTTTTGCCGTTTTCTGTTTTTGTAGTTGAAATATTAGATTCGGCAAGAGTTTCAATAAGAACTTCATCTCTTGTCTTTAAAGTTGAATGGAATATTCGCTTCCAATATCCTTTCTTTTTCAACTCTTCTGTTGCATTTAATACAGGTTTTTCAAGTTTTTTATCAAAACGTTCCGCAACAATTTTGTTGACAAAATCACCAAGTACAAGCCAGCTTAAGAAGCCTAATGTATCTTTTGTTAAAGCTTCACGTAATTCATCTTTATCTCTTGCAGACAGAAGTCTTGATACGATTGTTACACCGTAAATACCTTTTAATTGACTGATTGACGGCCAAAATCCTGTGAATGCCATCTTTTTCATAAAACCTTTAAATCCTGTTTGCAAAGTTCCCAAGACCATTGCAAAGAAGCCGGCTGAAGCAGCTCCTTTCAGAACTTTAAACCCGACGCTGCTATCTTTAGTCCTTCCTTCAACACCGACAAAACCATCTTGTCCTGTCTTTTTCTTTGTCAAATACATGTTAATCGGCTGAATGGACATTCCTATTCCGGATGCTATTGCAAAACCTGCTATTGATTTTGTTTTTCCGTATCTTGCAAATTTTTTGACAAAATCATTCTCTAAAATGCCTTTGTTATTTTTCAATTGCTGTTGGAAAGCTTCTATTACCTTAGGTTTGTTAAATGCTTGTGATACCCTGAAAATGTCTTCCAATAATGTACTGAGGGTTGTAACACTCTTAGCACTTTTGCGTTCTGTAGATTCAAGAACGTATTGAGATTGAGCACCGGTTTTCTCGGTTATTTTATTTTTTAAAATTTTGTAAAACTCAGGATCACCTTTAATTGAGAACATTTTGAATTTTATATTTTTATCATTTATAGCTTCATCAAGAATTTTTACAATTTCATTAAAAGATTCTTCTGATATATCAGCCAGCTTTATGTACCCTTCCTTATCAGCAAGCTTTGAAGAAGGGTTATAAGCTTTAACATTTTTTAATACTGACCTTAAATATTCTGTTTGAGAATCCATATTCTTAACTTTGTTTTCAGCCAGAATATTAATTGTTTCCGGAGCGGCCATCATGCTGTTTGCTTTAGTTCCGTATTTTCTGTCAATGCCCATTAATGCAGCTACCAGTGCGCCTGCGCTTAATCCGTATACACCGATTAAAGAATGGTTTATTGTTCCGCTCATTTCCCTTCTGCCGGTTTCTAACCCTGCAACGGGGCCACGTCTTATCGTATCGCTTAAGGTCCGCGGAGACACCATAAATGCAAGGTCAACACCGTTTGCACCAACAGCTTGATTTGTTGCAAGATAACGCAAGGTTAAATCGACAGCACTCCTGAATTGAGGTTGTTGGGATTGGCTTATATTTTGTTTTGAAATTTGTTGTACTTTCATTTACTGTTTATTTTCCTGCCCTGAATCCTTTTGTAAGCTTTGAATATTCCACATTTAAAGGGGTTATCGGTTCTTTTTGCTGTTCTGTTTTAGCCTGTTCATTTTGTTGGGCAATCTTTAGCATTTTTTCATGCTTTTTCTTTGTATTTCGACGAGTGAAGATTGGAATAATAATCCCTAACAATGCTAATGATACACCGATATTAGTTGCTTGGCAACCCGCCCTGAGATTTGTTGCCCGCTTAAGTTCTTTTTCTATAAGCTTAGCTTGCTTTTCGGTAGGTTTTGCTCCTTTCAGCAATTCTTTTGTTTTGCTTACAAGTTCATCTGATGATTTTATGTTTACATCCTTAACCCAATGAATAAATCTTTCAGCAATATTTGCATTTTCTTTTAACGGTTTGGTTTCATTAAGCAGGCTGACTCCGGTTTTCTTTTGCATAAATGTTGCCATTCCTTTGGCTGCATAATCTCCAAAGAAATATAAACCGCAGAAGGTTGCAATATCCCTTATGGTTGATTCTGCTAATTCATTTTTATCATCAGCAGCAGCCATACGTGATGCAAATGTTGTTGTAGAAATTATTCTTGCCTGATCCATTGTAGGAAATATTCCTTTGAATTCAAGCATTTTCATTGAAGGTATTTTCATCATAGAAAGCAAACCTACGCCTATCATTGATGATATAGAAATAATTTTCTGTTTGAGCAAACCTTCTTTTGCTGCCGGATTTTCTTCTATATTATTTCCTTTTGCAAAGTCGTCATATATCGGAGCACCTTTTGTTCCAGAAACTTTTCCGGTAATCCAACGATTAATATATTGCATAGATGCTGCAAGAGGTAAAACAACCATTAAACCCAAGATGCTCTTTGTTTTAACCATGTATCTTGCTTTTCTTGAGAATTCCGTTAAATCAGCTTTTTCACCGCATTTTTGGAACTCATGCAAAAATTTAACCGTATCGGTTAACATTGATTTAACTCCGGTTGTCTTAACGGAATCAACTGTAATATTTTCGGCAACGTGAGTTCTGTCAATAATTTCTTTAGCTATCTTACCAACTTTTTTATTCATCTTAGAGTGGCTGATATCTTCTCTGGAAATTTCTGCCAGCTCCTTAGCGTATTTGTTTAAGTCATTACCCAGAATTTCCCCGAAATGAACAGAATTACTTCCGTCATAACCGTGTATATTCTGAATGATATGCTCTATGGTACCTTCTGCTTTATCTTTTGAAGAAGTGTTTGAATAACTGGATGCTATTTTTGTAATTAATTCACCATCAGCCCAACTTCTTGACATATTTATACCTGTTGGCATAAATGCCGGATTTAGCAGTTTTGCTATTCCTAATGTAATAACACTCGGAATCATGCAGTTAACAAGAAGTCCGGAAGACTCTCTTCTAAATGCTTCAAAACCTGCAAACCAGTTTGTCATACTTTCGACAACAGTTCTCGGTAATATTGCTGATAACATGTCAACGACGGCAACATTAACCATAGGCATTCTCTCGCATGCCTGAATCCCGCCAAGCGCAAACGCTCCCAGACCTTTAAAGTTTGGATTTTGCATCCCTTCTTGTTGACTGCGGGTTAAAGCTTTGCTATTTACACTAGTTCTGTTGTCTTCTACGCCGATTTTGTTAATCATACACATATACCAAGTTGATTATATCAACTCACATATATATTTAAAAGCACGGCAAAATAAAAATTGCCTAATTTTTCATAAATGTTAAGAAATTGTAAAGATGAATTTTTGAATATTTTTTTTATATAAAGAAACATTTGTTATTTTGTTATTATATTTTTTTTGAATTTGTTGCCATAAGGCAATTAGTATGTTAAATTCCATAAAAATTGCCGCAAAATATATTGTAAATTTTTGTAACAATTTTTATGATATAATGGTAATCAAAATAAGGGGAAATATGATGAAAATACTCATATCTAATGATGACGGAATATTATCTAATGGAATAAGAGCTTTGATAGAGGCACTATCTCCTTGCCATGAAGTCTATGTAGTTGCACCGGACAGAGAGAGAAGTGCATCAGGGCATTCTTTGACATTGCACACACCGCTCAGAGTTGAAGAGGTGGATCCAAAGTATGGGGCAAAAAGATGCTGGATGACGACAGGAACGCCTGGTGATTGTGTAAAGCTTGCAATCAGTGCAATTTTAGCAGAAGAAGAAAAACCGGATTTAGTTATTTCGGGGATTAATCATGGACCAAATCTGGGGGCGGATATACTGTATTCCGGAACTGTCAGTTGTGCCGTAGAAGGGGCTATGATGGGTTATCCGAGTATTGCAACATCACTTGCAAGTTTAAGAAACGAATACGAAGATTTTAAATTTGCTGCACAATTTATTGCGGAATTGTTAAATCGGCTTGATACATACAAAATTCCGAAAAAAACTATATTAAATATAAATATTCCAGGATTGGAAAAAGATGATATAGCAGGTATTGCAATTACTGAGTTGGGTAGCAGAATGTTTACGGACGGATATGAAAAAAGAGTTGATCCGAGAGGTAAAGTTTATTATTGGATGGCAGGTGAGTTAATAAATCAGCCTGACGATAATAAGACAGACATTTCTGCAGTCAGAAATAATAAGATTTCAATAACTCCCGTAACATACGAAATGACTCGATTGAATATTATGCAAGATTTGGAAAAATGTCTGTGCCAAGAAAACGTTTGTAGTTGGTTTTAAATTTTTGTGATAAATTAAAAACATTATGTTGATTTCAATCTTAAATAAAATAAATGAATTAAATGAAGGCATATTTGAACCTATAGATTCATTAGTAGAGAAGCTTCCCTTTGCGGATTGGGTTATCGATGCGCTTTTTGACAGCATACATCTTTTACCTTTTCTGTTTTTCGTGTTTTTAATCATAGAATTATTGGAATTTTATTATGCTGACAGAATAAATTCATCTTTGAAAAAAACAGGCAAAAGCGGGGTCTTGGTCGGAAGTTTGGCGGCTATAATACCTCAATGCGGTTTTTCCGTTATTGCAAGCAGCCTTTATTCTAACAGAATTATTACCAGAGGTTGTTTAATTGCAGTTTATTTGGCTACATCTGATGAAACGATACCTATCCTTTTGGCGACACCTACAAAGGTATATTTGATTCTCCCTATAATAGGATTAAAATTATTAATCGGTATTATTTTTGGTTATCTTATTGATTTTATTGCTCCTACAAAAACGGTAAACAATGAAGATTATACTCCTGATATTCTCGAAGAAGAAGGTTGCTGCAAACATGACATTGAGCACGGGCACAAAAGGGAGATTTTAATTCACCCTATTGTTCATACGGTAAACGTTTTTGGATTTATTCTTGTAATAACATTAATTTTAAATTATTGTCTTGACAATGTTGATGTGACAAATTTTATAGAAGGCAGTAAATATATTCAGCCGATAATAGCTTCTTTTATAGGTTTGATACCTAACTGCGCAATCTCAATAGGTATTACAATGATGTTAATAAAAGGCTCTATTACATTCGGAGCCGCAATAAGTGGATTGCTTGCAAATGCAGGCTTAGGATTATTAGTTTTGTTAAAAAACAATGACTTTAAAGATACTGTTAAAATTATTTCGTTACTTGTTATAATTAGTATTTTTTCAGGTTTGTTAATTACGGTAATAATGTAATTATCTTACCTTATTTTCATTGCCGTTTATAAGTCTTTTGATATTTTCTCTATGCAAATAAACTATATAAACGGCTCCGAGTGTGCAGTAACAAATATATGCAGCAGGCGCATTTAAGAAGTACATTATGAAAGGTGAAAGCAGTAAGGCTATAATTGAACCGACTGAAACATATTTCGTGTAATAAGTTATGATGCCCCAGATTGCAGCAATAGTCAAACCGGCAATCCAGTTTAAAGCGATAATTGTTCCCACACCCGAAGCTACTGATTTTCCGCCCTTAAAACTTAAAAATATTGATTTGCTATGGCCTATAATTACTAAAACAGCAGCAATCACAGGAGCAAGTCCCAGATCTGAACCTGCTGATACAAATAATTTTGATAATACAACAGGCAAAGCACCCTTAATTGCATCAAGTATCATTACCGTAAAAAACCAATTTTTACCCAAAACTCTTTTTACGTTTGTAGCTCCTGTTGAACCTGAACCGACAGTTCTTATGTCCTGACCGGTTTTTGTTTTTACTATTAAATATCCTGTAGGGATTGAACCTACTATATATGCCAGAGTTGCAGTCAAAAATAGCTCTAATAACTTAACAACCATAATATTCCCTCCAAACTATTTTAAGTATATCAGAATATTTGCAAAAAGTCTTGATATAATATAAAATCTACTTATGGAATATAAGTTTTTGAATGACAATTTAAATACCGAAAATATTGTACTGCCTGAATCAGACAAGATTAATACGTTTTTACTTAAAAGTAATTCTGCGGAAATAATAAAAGCTTTAAATTTCTTAGAAAGTGATGATAAATTTTTATACATATATGGCTTTCTTGGAACAGGCAAACGACAGTTTATAAATTATTTTACTGATTTTGCAGATGCAGATGTTATTAAACTCGAGTACTATTGCAAACCATCAACGGTTTGCGATGATATTTTACTAAATTTCATTGATACAATAGAAAAAAGTTCGCTTGCCAAAGTTGTGGTTAAGAATGCCAAAATAACAACGCTGGCAGTTAAATTTCAGCAATATATTTTGGCAATTAAAAAGCCTTTTTTAATTGTTTTACATTCATATGATGATATTCAACAAAACAATTTAAAGTTAATAGAGCAATGTTTTGAAAAAACATTATCAAATTCAAATATAAAACTAATTATATCTACCAGAGGAATGGTACAAGACATTTTAGCTGGTGCAAAAGTTAACAGAAAAATCTTTCTTAAAGGTTTTTCAAAAGAATTATTCCGAGAATTTGTGGAATCAAGCGGTATCAAAGCGGATGAAAAAACTGTAGAAGAATTTTTTAAATTAACGCGCGGATATTATTATTATACAGCCCTTTCGATAAAGATTGTTAAGGCAATGGAACTTAAGTTACCGGAATTTATAGAAAAAGTAAAACTTTCGGAAATGAGTTTTGACGAATACTTGGGAACGACATATATTAATATAATTCCGACTGCGATACGTAATTTCTTTTGGTTTCTAAAAACTATAAGACATGGTTTAACGCTTAATGCGCTTGCTGTTTATGATTTGTATGATGACTTTTCAATAAATTATTTAAAGACAAACTTAATGGTTTTTCAAACTAACGAAACAATATATATACAAGATTATTTTCAACAAGATATTGATATAGTGATTCCATTAAATATAAAGAAAAAATTGCACAAGTACATTATAAGTATATATGAAAAGGAACTTAAAGAGCCTCTGCAAACTCGTTCTATATTGATGTCAAGGCAGTCTATGCGTGCAGAAATTGAGTATCATAATAACTGTATTAAAAATGGAGAAGAATCACTGAAACCTATAGAAAGTGTTGCGATTGCAGATAATTCCGAGCCGAAAGAAAAAGTTAAAGAAGTTTCTGAAAGTATAACAGAGAAACTTAAAGAAGCAGCAAAGCTAGCAGATGAAAATAAGTATACAGATGCTATAGAAAAATATCAGAATATTCTCGATACAGAACAGCTTGATTCTCATTCTGTTGCAGATATACGTATTTTAATTGCAAGATTGTATAAATCTGTTGAGGATTATTCAAAAGCGCAGCATTACTACGAACTTGTGGGAATGTATTATAAAAGAAACAATGAAATAATTAATTTAAATTATTTGTACTACGAACTTACGGATATCTATTTCTTAATGTATAAAAACGAACGTGCGATTGATACAGCAAAAAAAGTTATATATTCGGTTGATACTCCTCAGTCATTAATGGTGCAGGCATGTACACTTTTAGGTAACATTTATTCTTCCCTAAATAATTCAGAAGATGCTTACAGGTACTATAAAAAAGCTCTTGAATCAATAGATAAAGAAGCACCTGAAAGTACTTTGGCTGAGTTGTATTTTAAATATGCACTTGTAAATGATGATAGAGACGATACTAAAACAGCATATGAGTATTATATTAAATGCATATCTTTAGCATTAAATGAGAATCCTTATAAAGCTCTTGCATACTCAAATTTGGGGTCTTGTTATTTTGAAAATAATAATTTAGAAGATGCGAAAGATTGCTTTAAGAAAGCTTATGACATAGAAAAATCCACTAACAATTATGATGGGATTTATTACACATCTATGAAATTAGCGAATATTTTAATGCAAGAAAATTCTGATGCAGCTTTGGACTACTTAAAAGATGCAAAACAAAGCGCAGAATTCCTAAATGAAGAATACTATATTGTTGAATCATCAATAGCAATAGGTGATTTTTATTACAATATGGCGGATATGCATGCAGAAGCTTTAAAAGAATATTATAATGCAAGAAAGCATGCGCAGTTTATAGACAATTCTATTGATATAACAAAAATAGAAAGCCGAATAAAAGATATGAAATATCGGTTAGACGCAGAAACGTTTAATACTATAGAGAAAAAATATGGATAAAATATTAACAGATAAAGATTTTACTGAGTATATGCGTATATTTATTTCTGAGAATCACAGAGTGAATCTTATATCTCCAAAAGAAGAAAAATTTTTATATGAAAAGCATATATACGATTCATTAGGAATAAAGTTATTTTTTGAAAAATATAATATTATAAACGGTAATATTTTAGATATAGGTTGTGGAGGCGGATTCCCCTGTGTTCCTATTGCATTAGCGTATCCTCAATTTAATGTTACAGGAATAGATAGTATAAGAAAAAAAATAAATGCGGTGAATAATATTAAAGAAGCTCTTAAAATACAGAATTTAACCGTTATATGTGAAAGGGCAGAAAATGTTAAGAATATAAAATTTGATATAATTACATCTCGTGCTGTTGCAAATTTATCAAAAATTTCTGAATATGCATTGCCGCTATTAAATGACAAAGGTTATTTTGTTGCATATAAATCCAAAAAAGCGTTAGATGAAATAGATGAAGCTCAACCTGTCTTCAAAAAGTATAATGCCAAAGTTGTTGATATTATCAAATATACTTTACCGCTGAATGAATTTTATGACAGAAATCTTGTTATAATCCAAAAGTAAATTTTTAATAAGAAAAAAGCAATTTTGTTTCGGAAAAATACTTTATATAAATATATTAAAAAACGAGGGCAAAATATGTTTGAATTTAATATTGATTATTCGCAGTGGTCTAATCCTTTAGTAAAGAGGGCAGTTGAGTGTGCAGACACAGACGATATTTTTGGTTTAAGCAAAGAAGAGGTATCTGTTTTTGTAAAAAAAGCTGAAGATGCCGGATTTGAAACCGATATGATAGATAATTTGGTAAAATCATCTCTAAAAGAATATGATAACGGGCAACTCGCTAAAGCTATTGATTATTTCAACAAACTCTCATATTATGAACGTTCCGATGTAATGACTCGCACAGGCGAATTAGGTTATCAAAGATGTTCAAAAATGGAGCAGGATTATAATTCAGCCTTTGAACAATGTGAAGCATATAAGTTAATAAAAGCACGTCCTGATAGGTTTGAAGATAAAATCAGATTTGATTTTCAAGAAGTCCATGATGATGTAGATAAGGCGCTGAAATCTCTTAATGAATTGAAGGATAAATTACAGAAGATTATAGAAAATGCAAACGGAGTAAAGAAACATACAATTCCTGAAATGACTCAATACGATTTGGATGAAATAGCAAACAGAATATTGGGAATGAGCTATGAGGAATTTATAAATTCTTATGATTTAGAATTTACTAAGTCAACGACAATAAATGATTTAAATAATGAGCAAAAGATAATCTACGATAAAGCAAGAGCTTATGTAAAAGAAATAAAAAAATTAGCGCGAGATGAACTCCAAAATACACGTTGGGACTGGGGTGAAAAATTATCGGATGAAACAAGGAAATATTCAGATGCATCTGTTCAACTTGTTGATTATACAGACGAGGATTATATACTTACAGAAAACGCAATAGATAATCTTTCAAGCGGAATTGTCAGAGAATCTTTTAAAGAAGCCCTTTTTGAAAAGTATAATGCTACAGGTATTAATCTTACTCAGGAAAATGAAGAAAGTCCAAATGGAAAATTCTATAATACACAAACACATCAGGTAGAAATTATTAAGGATGGACAAAATTTTGATTTAAACGGCAAAAAACGAAAATAAAAAAAAGAGCGATTTTAAAATCGCTCTTTTTTTATCCTTCAAGAATTTTTCTGATAAGTTCATTTACGGTTTTTGGGTTGGCTCTTCCTTTGGTTTCTTTCATAACTTGACCGACAAAGAAACCTAACAGATTAGTTTTTCCGTTTCTGTAAGCTTCAATTTCTGCAGGATGAGCATTAACAACTTTTTCCACAATTTCTTTTATTGCCCCTTCGTCGCTTATTTGGCTCAAGCCTTTCTTTTCAACTATTGCAGACGCTTTTGCTCCTGTTGGAAGCATTTCTTCAACAAGTATTTGTTTACCGATATTATTGGAAATAGTTCCTTTTTCTATCAAGCATATTAATTCAGCAAGATTTTCAGGTGTCAATTTAGTTTCTGTAATCTCAAGTTTATTTTCTTTTAAGTATGCCGCGATTTCACCCATCATAAAGTTTACGGCAGCTTTTGGATTTGCGCCTAACTCAAGAACTTTATCAAAGAATAAAGCTAACGGCATTTGTTCAACAATTACTGAAGCATCATACTCACTTAAACCTAAGCCCATATATCTTTGTCTTTTTGCTTCAGGAAGCTCCGGCATTTTTGCACGAATTTCTTCAACCCATTCTCTTGAGATTTCTAAAGGCATCAAGTCCGGTTCAGGGAAGTATCTGTAATCGTGTGCATCCTCTTTTCCTCTCATAGAACGTGTTTCTTTAAGGTTATCATCCCAAAGTCTTGTTTCTTGAACAACTTCTCCGTCTTCTTCAACAATTTCTATCTGTCTGTCAATTTCATATTCAATAGCTCTTTGAAGAGCTGAAAAACTGTTAACATTCTTAATTTCTGCCCTTGTACCAAATTCTTTTGAACCCTTAGGCATGATAGAGATATTTGCATCACATCTCATTGAGCCTTCTTCAAGGTTTCCGTCACATACACCAAGGTATCTTACAATATTACGAAGTTCTTCCATGTAGTTTCTGGCTTCTTCACTTGAGCGCATATCAGGTTCTGATACTATTTCCAAAAGCGGAGTTCCGGCTCTGTTTAAGTCGACAAGGGAGTAAGTAGAACCGTTAATTCCGGCAGATCCTGCGTGCACAAGCTTCCCTGCATCTTCTTCCAAATGCGCACGGGTAATTCCGATTCTTTTTCCTTTTACGTTGATAAATCCGTTTACGCAAATAGGTTCATCATATTGTGAAATCTGGTATCCTTTCGGAAGGTCCGGATAAAAATATTGTTTTCTGTCAAATTTACATCTAGCAGGAATTTCGCAATTTAGTGCCAAGCCCAACAAAATACCCATATTAACACATTCTTTATTTAACACAGGTAATACACCGGGCATGCCCAGAGTTATAGGACTTATTTGTGTATTTTGCTCATTTCCGAATTCTGCTGAATCCGGTGCAAAAATTTTAGATTTAGTTTTCAACTGAGCGTGAACTTCTAAACCTATAACGACTTCATATTTATCTCTTAAATTTGTCATAGTAACCTCACTTCTTATTTAATCATAACACAAATATCCAGTTTATGAATTTGATACAAAAAGAAGCTATTGAAGTTTGTGTCTGAGTATGGAATTAGAGCCTTGACAAGTTATAAATAACATATTTCCTTCAACGTGCAAGCCATATGGTTTGTCAACTTTTGTAACTAAAACTGAAGCAATGCCTTGAGGGGTTATTTTCACTACATTATTTGCACTGTAATTTGAAACATATATATTGCCAATGTCATCACTTGCCAAGCTAATTGGGCCGCTTATTAAACTGCTTTTTAGAAATACCTGTCTTTTTCCGTCAGGAGTAATTTTCAAAATAGTGTTGTCAGAAAAAGTCGCAACATAAACATTGCCGTCTTTGTCAGTTGTTACACCAGTAGGACTAAGTATATTCTCATAAATGCCGGACACCGTCGAAATTTTCGATGGTAAGTTAACTTGTTTAGGCGGAAGTGATACATTCATCTTAACGGATTCTGCTAATTCTTGAGCTCTTTGGTAGTAACTGTTTGAGGGCGGTATTAGTTTTATATATTCACTTGCCTTATTGTAATCTTCAAGCTTTGCGCTTAACGATGCCAATTTATAGATTACTTCATAATCGTTAGGGTTTCTGATATAAACTTGTTTGTATACAGAAACAGCTTCAGCATATTGTTTCAAATATTCCAGCACAGTACCTAAATTATAATATGCATCAATATAATCAGGATAAGTTCTGACTGCAGAACGAAAAGATTCAATAGCTCTTTCGTACATTCCGAGTTTATAAAAATCAATACCCTGATTATAATCAAGTTTCGCATCTACAGGAATTTCTGCCGCACTCAAAGGCAGCATTACTAATAAAACGAGAATGGCAGCTAATTTCTTAAACATATAGAGATTATACCATACTTTTAGATTTTAGGGTAGAATGTAATATATGAAACCGAAAGTCATTGCAGTTGTCGGTCCGACAGCCAGCGGAAAAACATCTTTATCTATAGATATTGCACTTAAAACAGGCGGAGAAATTGTTTCAGCAGATTCAAGACTTGTATACAAAGGCTTTGATATAGCAGCCGCAAAGCCTTCTTTGGAAGAAAGGCACGGCGTTCCTCACTACCTTATTGATATTGTTGAACCGGAGTATGATTATTCTGCAGGAGATTATTACAAAGATGCAAAAAATGCTATTAAAGATATTTTATCAAGAGGCAAGGTGCCAATTATTGTAGGAGGTACAGGTTTATATCTAAGAATTCTGCTTGAAAATTATAATTTGCCGGAAGTTGAGACAGATTATGAACTAAGAAAAGAACTGGATTCGGAGGATAAAGCAAAGTTATTAGAGAGGTTAAAAAAAATAGATTCTATAACATACGAACGAGTAAAAGAAGCTAATAAAAGAAGAATAGTTCGCGCACTTGAACTTATAATGACATTAAACAAGCCGCTATCGAAAATTTCAATGCAAAAAGAACCTGAATACAATGTGGAATGGATTATGCCTGAACTAAATTCAAGAGAGGAGCTTTATAGCAGAATTAACAAACGCGTAGATGTGATGGTTGAACAGGGTATTGTTGATGAAACTAAAAAACTTTTGAAAAAACATGGCAGAATAAAAAATTTTGTATGTACAATAGGTTACAAAGAAATCTTAGCTTTTCTGGATGGTGAAAGCTCTTTAGAAGAAGCTACAGATAAATTAAAGCAACATACAAGAAATTATGCAAAGCGTCAACTAACTTGGTTCAGAAAAAATCCAAAATTAAACATTAACATATAATTTGTGATATGATTTTGGTTGTACAAGAGGTTATTATATGAAAATATTTAAAACATTATTTGTAAAACCTGTTCCAAATAGAGTATTTATCCATCCTTCAGTTTCTTCTCCGTATAGTGAACAACTGGAACAAGCTAAAGGAGTCATGAATAACTACCTCAGAGATAAAAACTTTACTGTTAGTTTTTATAATGATGTGTTTGATTTTAAAAAAATCAATGTAATTGCGTCGAATAATTCAAAGACAGCGCTTTCTATGATCAGTTTTGTTAAAGATGATAAAAAACCTTTCTTGCGTAAAGCATATGAAGCTATTGAAAAATTTGCAAATGATGAGCAGTTCAAAAAAATGATTATCCTTCAAAAATAACTTTGACTTTTCCCACGATTTTGCCTGAGATAGTTTTTATATTATTATCGTAGCTTAGATTTCCCCACCCAAGTCTTTTAATATATTCAAAAGCGGCTATTCTTCTTGCTTCATATGAGCAATCATGTATTTTTAAAACAAAAGCTTGTTGTTTATCTACATTTAGAATTGTACAAAGACCCCCTGCGCCGACTTTTGCGATTAAACCTTCACTTTTTTGAATAATTTCTGTATCTGTGCGGTTTTCACCTCCGTAGATATAAGGATTTCTTAATATAGCTTCAATTATTCTTGGGTATTCAAGCAAAGAAATAAACCCTTGGGCAATATTATAAAGAGGCATGCTCAATATAGGAACTCCGCAACCGTCTGTTGTTGTCGGGAATTTATCTTTTACTTTGCATAGTTTGTTTACTTTATTTTTTATGGCTGTTTGAAGAGGGTGTGACGGCTCATCATATGTTTTCAAATCCCACCCCATTTTTTTGCATATGGCAAGAAAACCGGCATGTTTCCCCGAACAATTATTATGTATAGCAGTAGGTTTTTGATGGTTAATAAGCATTTTATCTTGCATTGTTCTTGACAGTGGTGCATGAACGCCGCATTTTAAGAGACTTTCATCTAAATTATTTTTATTTAAAATATTGCGGACAGTTTCTATATGACAATCTTCTCCGGCATGTGAACCGCAGCATATCGCAAGTTCTTTTTCCGTCAAATCAACATCATAGTCAATTAATAACGTTGCTTGCAGCGGTTTAGCACAAGAACGCAGATAAAATGGTGCAGTATCGTAATTTTTAGAGCTATTCTCTGCAAATATACCTTCATGTGATTCTTCTATTAGTCCGTCACGAATATAATTAACTACAAAAGATTTAGTCACTTAGTCACTCCGTAACCGAATCACTTTCCTTGTGGTCTTTTATGAAAGTCAAAATAGCATCCATTTTTTGTCTTAAGATTTCGTTTTCTTCTTTTAGTTTAGTGTTCTCAACTCTTATATCATAGTTTTCTTTTTCAAGAGTTATATTTGGAAGTTCGTTTGGATTTAAAGAAAATCTTTTTCCTGCTTCCTCTTTCATAAAAATAATACTTTTTACATCTAAATCTCTTACAAAACCCATTTGTACCATAAGTTCAGCAATAAAAACGTGTTTCCCCGAAGCACTAATCTCTTGTTGTTTATTTAATACTTCATCAAGCTGTTCTATAGTCATTTTGCCTGCGCGAATAAAATATTCACCGGTACGGTACTTACCGGCAATAAATCCTGCAATTGCACTTACAAGATTCGGAACCTCCTTCGAGAAAAATCCTGATGTCCTGCAAAATGTAAAAGCTTTGGCGACTTCTTCAAGTGAAAATTGGTTTTCAATAGCAATTTCAATAAGCGACATGCCCTTTGAACAGCAGTTCATAAAAGAATAAATACTTTCATCAAATTTTGATTCTTTTGTTAAAAGTTCATTCTGTCCAAATTCTGAAAGAGTTGGTTTATAGACGTGGAATAATTCTCCTTCTTCAACATCCAAAAATTCATTACTAAGATAATTTGTTAAATCATTAGACAAGTTTAAAAAAATTGTTTGCTTAATCCATAGAGGAAAAGCCAGTAATTTTTCCATATAATCTATAAACAAACTTTTACTCATAACAAATAACCCTTCTTTTATATGATGTCTTTCTTACAATTATATCATAAGATAATAAAAGTTAATATTTGTAAAGGAAGTTTTATATATGGGTTTGGATGGCATTTCCATAGCAAATACAGGAGCAATTAAAGAACAAACCTCTGCTGAGTATACAAACAGAACAGAGCAAGCAATGAACGCAGATCCTGCAAATTCGTCACGCCAAGTTCAAGGGTTAAGCACAAATCAAAGAGTTCGGGAAAAAGATGAAGATGAACAGTCAGGCAAACAAAACGGACGCCAAGCAAAAGAAGGGGACGTTTTTGAAGATGGTTTGATTGAAGAAAACTTTGATGATGAAATCGAAGAATTCAGTATTGAAGAAATTGAAAACACAGACAAAGAATTTTATGTTAAACTAAATTTAAAAGATGATATAATAGAATTATACGATAGCTCGACAGACAGATTAATTGAATCAATATCCGGTGCTGAGCTCGGAGAATTAGTAAAAAAACTGAATATGGCTTCCGGCATATTCGTGAATAAGAGGGTATAAATGCCACCTGTAAATCCATATAATAAATACATAAAACAATATCAAGCAAATAATGTTAATACTGCTACGCCTGAAAAGTTAATGATTTTACTTTTTGACGGAGCAATACAGTTTTTACAGAAGGCAAAAACCGCTCTTGATGAAAAAAATTATCAGGAACGTTCAACTAATATTGAAGGTGCCAGAAAAATTATAAGAGAACTCATGCGCACTATTGATTTGGAAAACGGTAATGATGTTTCCAAACGCCTTTTTCGTCTTTATAACAGAATGGCCATGAATCTTATAAAGGCAAATGTTCAGCGTGACAGTGTAAAAATTGATGAAGTTATTGAAGATTTGACCAATATAAGATGGGGATTTCAGAAGGCTATTGAAATTCAAAGCGGTGTTACTACCGTTGAAGATGCTATGAAAGAACAGATGCTTGATTTAAAGCCTCAGGATAATTCTGCATTAGACGGAGGAAATAATAATGCAGGATGAGCAGCAATATAATCAGTTAATGCTCTTATACCAACAACTAAAGAATGGAGCAGAAGATATTGCAGGCATGATTGACAGTGATGATTATGACAGTGCTATTAGTATGCTCAAAAACAGAGAACAGTTATATATAAGCTGTAAATGCATACGTAATTATTTAGAGCTTACCCCTGTCCAAACTCAGGAAGTTGATAAAATTGTTGATGAAATACGTGAGCTTGAGTTAAAAAATATTAAAAAACTTGAAAAAGGCATGGAAGAAGTTCAAATGGAACTTGCAAAAATGCAAAGGACTCAAAAGCTCCAACAAGCATATGAATCTGATATTGATTCAGCAGGCAGCATAGTAAATGTTCAAGAATGAAAAGATTACTGAACTTTAGCATTATTAACATGCTGTAAAACTTATAAATAGGTCTTTTAAAGACGCTGAGAGGCTTTAAAGCTTATGAATATTGGCTTTTAACTCTCTGTGAGAATGTTTCATGCATAGTGTCATGCCTCTATTATTGTCTACGACTTAAAAAAAGTACTTGCATTCTTTTATTAACCTTGTATAATTGTTTTGTAAATGTAAGAAAGGAGTTTTATAATGAACAAAGAAGAATTAGTAGCAGAAATTTCAAAAAAATCAAAAGTTACTCAAAAAGAAGCTAATGAAGTATTGTCAGCTTTGATTGAATCTGTTGAAAAAGCAGTTTCTAAAGGTAAAAAGGTAACTTTAGTTGGTTTTGGTACTTTCGAACCACGTAAGAGAGCTGCTAGAAACGGCAGAAATCCTCAAACAGGTAAAGCTATTAAGATCCCTGCCAAGACCGTTCCTGTATTCTCAGCTGGTAAAAAATTCAAAGAAGTTGTTAACGGAAAATAGTTAACGAAATTTCTAAGGTCTTTTAAGGGCGTGTATTCTTTAGAATACACGCACTTATTTTAGAATAAATTTAATTGCGGTGTCAGATTGTCAACGTCAATATCAGTCGTTTTTTTGCGATTTGACAAGTTCTTGGAATAATCTTTTTGCATTTGCTGCATTAATTCTTCTGAACGGGATATTACGCAATTTGGTAATCCTGCCATTTTTGCAACCTGTATGCCGTAACTTTTACTTGCCCCGCCTTCAACTATTTTTCGCAGAAATTCTATCGTTCCGTTTTCTTCGCTTATGGTTATTCTGTAGTTTTTCATTTGCGGGTATGATTTTGTCATGACATTAAGCTCATGATAATGAGTTGCAAAAATACATTTTGCTTTGACCTTTGTTGCGATATATTCGGCAACTGACCAAGCAATTGCGACTCCGTCATAAGTGCTTGTACCGCGACCGATTTCATCTATCAATATTAAACTTTTGTCCGTAGCGTTGTTTAAAATACAAGCTGTTTCTGTCATTTCGACCATAAATGTTGATTTACCCAAAGTTAGATCATCGCTGGCACCTACGCGAGTAAAAATTTTATCTATAATACCTATTTCGCCGTAATCAGCAGGTATAAAAGAACCTATTTGTGCCAGTATTGCTATTAATGCATTTTGACGCATATAGGTGGATTTTCCTGCCATATTAGGGCCGGTAAGTATCATAAATAGTGTTTTTGAAGAATCTGTTGATGATAACTCCAAATTATTAGACACGTACGTTCCCAATGGTAAAATTTGCTCTAAAACAGGATGTCTTCCGTTTTTAATAATAAAATCGCCATCATCTTTTATTTTTGGACATACGTAGTTATGTTCTACTGCAATAGTTGCAAAAGACGAGAATACGTCAAGATTTGCAATACAATCGGCAGTCTTTCTTATTATGGAAACAAACTCTTTTGAATAATTTCTAAAATCACTAAACAATTTATATTCAAGTTCATATGCCTTTACTTGAGCTGTCAGAACCTCGTCTTCATGTTTTTTAAGTTCTTCTGTAATAAATCTTTCGGCACCGGATATAGTTTGTTTTCTTATATAATCAGACGGTACTCTGTTAAGGTTTGAATTTGTTACCTCTATATAATAACCAAAAACTCTATTGTATCCGACTTTAAGTATATTAATTCCGGTTCTTTCGCGTTCTTTTTGTTCAAATTCTCTTAGCCAGTTTTTTCCGTTAGACATCAAGTCACGCAGATAATCTAAATCTGAGTTTACATTTTCTCTTATAAGTCCGCCTTCTTTAACCTGAATCGGAGCATCTTCTTTTATTGTCCTTTGAATTAAATCAGCATATTCTTGCAAATCACAGACATATTCATCAATAGGATGAAATACGTCTAAACCTATCGATTTAGCGCATTCTACCAAACTTGGCAAAAAATCCAATGACATTTTTAAACTTAAAAAATCTTTCGGATTAGCTGATGTATTACTTAATTTTGTGGATAATCTTTGAATATCATAAATATTTTTTAAATGTCTTATTATTTCTAATCTTGTATTAGAGTTTTCGACTAGTTTTTGTACGGTATTTTGTCTGTTTTTTATTGTATCAATGTCTTTAAGAGGCTGGCAAACCCATTGTCTAAGCAGCCTTGCCCCCATATTTGTTGATGTTCTGTCAATTGCCCATAAAAGAGAACCATATTTATTTTTTTCATGCATTGTTTGGGTGAGTTCAAGATTTTTAATTGTTGAATTATCTAAAGAGACATATTTTGTTAGTTCATAGATGTCTATTTTTTCAAATTTAGGAAATACGTCTTTCATGTTTTCCCAAATGTATGCAAGTAAACCGGCTGCTGTTCTGTAACCAAGCGGGCAGGAATTGTACCCTATAGAGTCAAGGGATGAGAGTTTAAAAACTTGTTTTAAATTATTCTTGGCAAAATTTTCTTCAAAAACTTTTTCAGGTACTTTGGAACAATTGTAATTATTTAATATTTCTTCAGGTAAGTCTACGGTTTCTTCCGGTACAATTTGAAACGGTTGCAGTTCTAATTTTTTCGAAGCAGCTATTACTTCGGCAGGTTGAATTCTGGCCAACTCTGTCAAAACTGTTTCGTAATCCAATTGAGTTGCTTTAAATTCTCCTGTAGAAATGTCCGTATATGCAAAGCCCCATTTATCCTTATTTTTATGTAATGCGCACATGTAGTTGTTGCTGTTTTGATTGAGAAAATTACTTTCAATAAGAGTTCCTGCCGTTATTATTCTCACAACTCCTCGTTTAACAATACCTTTTGTTGTTTTAGGATCTTCGAGTTGTTCGCATATAGCTATTTTTATATCTTTTGCAATCAGTTTTTCCAGATAACTGTCCAAGGCTTTTGCAGGGATTCCTGCCAGAGGAATTTTTCCTAATTTGCCGCATTCTCTTCCGGTCAAGGTAATTTCAAGCTCTCGTGACATAACGGAGGCATCTTCAAAAAAAGTCTCGTAAAAGTCACCCATCCTGTATAGCAGCAAACAATCAGGATTTTCTCTTTTGATTTCAAGGTAGCGTTGCATTGCAGGAGTTAAGTCTTCCATACACAAATCCACAGTATTAAGCATATTGATTTCTGATTTTGTCATACTTGGATTTTAGCATGAACAAATTAAGATTACTAAAAGTAATGTTATGCAATAAATACATATTTTGTAGAATTAGAGCCAAATAGCCTTTGCTGTTAATTTTGTGATAAAATACACATAGGAGCTGAATATGTTTAGATTAATTAAAATTGTTTTTAATGCAACTGTTATAGTACTGGCACTAATAGGATTTAATGCAATCGGCGGACAAAAATATGTTGAAGCTGTTAAAGAATCAATTGTTAATATTGTTCAACAATATAATTTTAACAGTGCTAAAAAAATTGGAGATTTTTCAAAGATGAATGAAGAATTTCAAATTGATAATACAATGAATATTGCCGGATATAAGGCTGTAATTGCTGAACATAAAGCTTCCGGACAAAAAATGATTATACTTGATTCAGGGAAAAAACCTTTGCTGACACAGTTAGATATTAAAGGAAATAATGTTGATAAAAAATTAAAAGACTTATCTGAAAAATTTAAATATCAGGGTGTTCGGGTTCAGGATTTAAAAGTCACCGACAGAGGAACAATAGTTTTATACGGTCAAACAGTACCTTATGCTAAATTTGAAGCTCATGTAACAAAATTACCTATTTCTGATCTTAGCGGTATTATTGCGAGCATTCAAACTTCTGACGGAAACGAAAAACTGGCAATTTCCTTAAACGAGAAGAAAAAATATTCACAACTTATAACGAATGAATTCTGCAGAGGTGTTCATGAAAGCGAATAAAATCATATTAATTATATTATCTTTTATATTAGCAGTTCCGGCTGTAAATTCTGCACATGATAAGTATTCACAGGAATATTTACAAGGCAAAAAACACTATTCGCTAACAAAACCTGTTGCCGAAAAAATAGCCCAGCGTGTAATTAAATCTGCCCTAAAAAAAGAAACAGGGAGTAAATTTAAGGTAAAATTTTACGGATATACAACTTCCAGTATGAAAAAGGGTATTTTTAAATATCTTGAAATTACAGGTGAAGATTTGAAGGTTGACGGAGTCCCTGTTCCATATTTCAATATGAGATCTTTGACGGATTATAATTATATTGATTATAAGCAAAAACCACCTGTTTTTAAATCTGACATGACTTTTGCGTATAACATGAAACTTTCTGAAGATTCTGTTAATACTGCTCTTCAAAATTCAAAATATAAAAAAACAATAAACAGAGTAAATAAAATTGCTTCGCCTTTGTTTGTTGTTAGTGGTGTGCGTGTAAAATTACTTGATAACAGAATGTATATTATTGTTGATTATAATTTCCCGATTATAAAAACGTCAAAGGACAGATCTTTTATTTCTTCATGTGATTTTAGCTTTGTTAACCGTGAGATAAGAGCTAAAAATGTTAAAATTGACAGTGTATATGGAAACATTCCTCTGGACAAAGTTGCGAATTTAATAAATATTCTCAATCCGCTTGAATTCACTTTGGATTTGATAAATATAGAAGATTGCAAGGGAAATATTGAGAATGTAAATATTGTTGACAATATTATTAAGGTTGATGGTAAAATATATATTAAAAAGGGAGAGTAGCAAATGAATTTTTCTCAAAGATTTGGAATTTTTTGCCTCGTATTAATAACAGTAGTTTATGTGTATTTCTCTTTTTTTAATAAAGAAGGGTTTGATTTTTTTGGTAATGGTACTCAATATTCAATTGAGGAAACCCCTTCAATCAACGGCAATGAACAACCTTCTGATGAAAAACAAAAAGATAAGTCAAAGACGGTTAAAATATATATAACAGATTCTAACGGAAAGTTGCGCTCGGTTAACAGAAATTGCAATTTGGCAGTCGAAAAATCATGTTTTGAATACGCAATAAAAGAACTCATTTCAGCTCCTACAAAATGGGAAAAATCAAAAGGTTTGAATTCAGAAATACCGCCTGATACAAAAATTTTATCAATTAGAGAAGATTCAAGGAATATTTTGATAGATTTGTCATCAAACTTTGAAAGCGGTGGCGGTGCGGAAAGTACTTATACAAGAGTTCGTCAGCTTATTAAAACCGCTAATTCAAATACTAAATTACCAGTTTTTCTCTATGTAAACGGAAAACAGGCAAATGTTATCGGTGGTGAAGGTGTTATGATTAAGCAACCTTTAAATGAGAGGTCATTGGATGAGTGATGAAAAAGATTTAGAATATTATATGAATCTTCCTTGGACTCTTATTGAAGGAACTGACTTAGATTTTAACGGAAATCCGTATTATTATATTGAAATCAAAGAAATCCCAAGTTTTGCATTTTGTGCTAAAACAAGAGAAAAAGCTTTGGAAAACTATAAAAAACAACTGCGTTTATCACTTATGATTATGTTGGAAGATGGTGAACACATAGTTGAACCCGGAGAAGAAACAGAAGAAGATATAGATTGGGAAAGCATATGCCCGTGATGAAAATTTCAGAAATTAAAATAGAACAAATGAATAAAGAGGATGTCGAAGCTGTTATCAGGATAGAGGAAGAAGCTTACGGCAAACACCATTGGGCAAAATCATCATTTTATGATGAAATGTCAAATAATTTGGCTAAATATTACGTTGCAAGAATACCAAACGGTGAAATTGTAGGTTATGCAGGAACTTGGCATATTATTGATGAAGGGCATCTTACAACTATAGCAGTAAAAAGAGAATATTTAAGGAATCATATAGGAGAAGCAATTCTTAAAACTATTATAGATGATTGTTATAAGTCAGAGATAAAGTATTTAACGTTAGAAGTTAGGGTATCTAATATTCCGGCAATTAAATTATACGAAAAATACGGATTTAAATCTTTAGGAACACGAAAAGGATATTATCAGGATAACAATGAGGATGCGTTGATAATGTGGACTGAAAATATTTTTTACGATAAATTTAAATTATTATATGCATTAAATTGTGAAAAATTAAGAAGTTTGATAGAAATAAAATGACAAAACGAGTAGAGAAACAATTAAACAGTTTCAAATATAAGGGAGAGCCTATCAAGATAACTTTAGGAACTTTAGTTCTTATAGGATTAAGCGTTCTTTTAATTATTGTTGCAACATTTACGCAATTAAATATTGTTCATCCTTATATTCCTGCGGATTCTTTATCTTATTTGTCCCAGGAATTGACTGATACGGAAATTTTACATCATTTTTTAAAAAGATATCAATACATTCCTCAGATACCTGTTTTATTTTTTATAGTTTCTTTGATGGGAAGAAAGTTCGGTATGTTGGCTATAATCGGTTACATCATTTTGGGTTTGTTTTTCCCCATCTTTGCTTTAGGAGGTGGAGTTAGTTATTTGTTTGAATATGGATTCGGATATATATTGGCGTATTTGCCGGCAATATTTTTTGCCGGGACTCTCCTAAAAGGAAAACCGGATTTTCTTAGAGTTCTTATGATTTCTGCAATTGGTGTTCTTACGATACATGTATTAGGGATTTTATATATGCTATTTGTGGCAACTCTCCGTCATGCGCCTGTTGAACTTATTATAAGCTGGATTTCATCTCAAAGTGGTGTTCAAGTTTTTTATGACATATTTTTTACTGTCGTTGGTATTTATCTTGGGAAACAAACAAGGAAGTTGCTTTGGATAGTAATGTGTTAATTTTATACATTTGATGTAGTTATATTTGATAATATGAAAAATGTTATTTTAACCTTTTTTGGTGATTTATGAGTTTAATCACAATGTCACCATATATGTATGAAAATGTTTCGATTTTTTAAAATTCTTAATCATAAGATAAATAAGTACGATAAATTTGCCTCAAATCCTTTTAGGCAAGTTAATATGCCCGTGACTATAATATGGATGGAAGATCCGACTTTCGTTCCTAAAAATAAACAAAATCGCTAATTATATTACATTTTGCTTAAAATATCTTAACTATTTGAAAAGATTTACTACTTGGGATATGATTATTATTGAATAATTGTGCGTGGGGAGACATGGAAAATAATTATCTTGCACTATTAGCTAATGATATGAAGAAACTTTGGAACGGTTTGGACGGTAACCAGAAGCTTGGCATGCTGGCTCTTATTGTCGTTACTATTATCGCTGCGACGTTTTTTCTATCTAAAGCTATGGAACCGGATTGGGTTGTTTTATATTCGGATTTAAATGAAGTTGATGCAATAAATGTTGTAGAAGGAATGAAAAAGAATGGTTACAGATACAAACTGTCTGAGGATCATAAATCTGTTTTGGTACCTTCAAATGTTCGTGATGACATGAGGGTTTTTGTTGCGGAAAATGATTTAATCAAAAATGAAAATAAGGGTTTTGAACTTGTAGATGAATTACAATTGGGTTCAACAGATTTTAAAAACAAGTTGACAAGACAAAGAATTTTTCAAGGCGAATTAACTCGTTCTATTGAAAAAATTCAAGGTGTAAAATATGCTCGTGTCCAACTTGCAGAACCGGAGCGTTCTATATTTGAGGAAAATGACGAAAAACCAACGGCTTCTGTTATGTTGGTTCTAGAACCCGGATATAAATTAAAAAGTTCTCAAGTTAAAGCTATAAAAAATTTGGTTGCATATGCCGTACCGAGAATGACTCCGGAACAAGTCTTTATTACTGACCAAAAGGGGAATACTCTTTCTGATGAAACATCAAAAAATTCTACTGATATGGAAAGTTTCAAATCCAATCTGGAAAAAGATACAGCTAAAAAAGTAGCAACGGTATTAGAAAAAATTGTAGGAAAAGGAAACGTAACAGTTCAAGTTAATGCGGATATAGACTTTAATTCGGCAAAATCTACGATTGAAAGTTATGTACCGCTTAACGATGATAAGGGTGTTGGTGTAGTAACAAGTTCTCAAACAGAAGTCGAAACGTATGAGAACCCAAATAATGCTGCGAGCCTAAATAATATCCCGTCTCAAAGCGTTCCAACTCCAGGTGTTACAAGCAGAAATTTAAATTATTCAAAACAAAAAACAGCAGTTAACTATAGTGTAACAAAAGAAGTGAAGCAGGTAGTTTATGCGCCGGGAACCGTAAAAAGACTTTCTATAGCAGTTGCGGTTAACAAAGTTTTGACTGATTCGGAAAAAGAAGAAATCAAAAACCTTGTACTTTCTGCTTCAGGTGTAGACTACTCAAGAGGAGATGTTATATCTATTTCAGGATTACAATTTGAGGGTGCTTCTATAGATAAGATGGCTCAAGAAGATTTTACAAAGCAGTATCAACAAGAACAAATGTTCTACTTCATAACGTCTTCTGTAATCCCGCTTATTATTGTTGTTCTACTTGGCGGATTTGCTTTGCTTATTCTTAAGAATTTTGTTTCTAAGATGCCAACTGCAAAACGTGTAGAACGAAGAATTCATGAAGAAATTCCTGAAGCGCAACAAGAAGAAATCGAACAGGAAGAAGAAATCCCAAGAATAGAGTTAAATAAAAAAGAGATTCGATCTAAAAAAGATCAAAATATAAATGAGTTAAATGAGGCAGTAATGGCAGCTCCTGATGAAGCAGCTAAGTTATTGACATCATTCATAAGAGACTAAAGGAGGAAAATAGTGAGAAAGTGAACAAGTAAACAGGTGAACAGGTGAAATTAAATCACTTAATCACTTAATCACTCAATCACTTCACTACAATGGGTATAGAAGAGATTAAAAAGGCCAAAGAAGAAGCCAAAAAGGTAATTACGCGCCCCAGCCAAAAGGTTGCTGCGCTTCTGATTGCGCTTGGTCCGGCAACGGCTTCTGAAATCCTTAAAAATATAAAAGATGAAGATTTGCTTGAACAAATAACTCTGGATATTGCTAATCTTGGTAAAGTAACAGACGAAGATTTAAACGAAGTTTTGGACGAGTTTAAAACCGTTTTTCAGGCAAAAAATTATGTTGCACTTGGCGGTGTAAGTTATGCAAAGCAATTGTTATCACAAGCATATGGTGATAATGAAGCAGCAAAAATGCTTGAAAAAGTTAACTCAATGGTTAACACTAATCCTTTTTATTTTCTTAATGAAGCAGATCCTTCGCAGCTTGCAAACACCTTCGCATCTGAAAATCCGCAATTATTAGCATTAATTCTTGCATATATAAGACCTGAATTGGCAGCTCAAGTATTGGCTTTTTTACCGCCTGATGTTCAGGCTGTTGTTTCAATGAAGATTGCAGATATGACTCCTACAAATCCAGAAATTTTAACAACAATCGAAGATATTGTTCAGAAAAAGTTCTCTGCCCTTTTGGTGCAAGACTTCTCAAACGCAGGTGGAGTTGAATCACTAGCAAATATACTTAACTGTTGTGACAGGGGAACAGAAAAGAACATAATGGAATGGTTAGATATAGAAAATCAACAAATGGCTCAAGAAGTTCGTGACTTGATGTTTGTATTTGAAGATATTATTATCCTTGATGACAGAGCAATTCAAAGATTGCTTAGAGAAATCGATACAAAACAACTCGCAACAGCTCTTAAAGGTACTAAAGAAGAGATTAAGGATAAGATATTCAGAAATATGTCTGAGAGAGCACGTCAAATGTTGCTTGATGACATGGAGTACCTTGGTCCAGTCCGTGCTAAAGAAGTTCAAGAGGCTCAAACTGCGGTTGTTAATGCTATCAGAAATCTTGAAGCTACAGGTGAAATTACGATTACTCGTGCTAGTGTTGAGGATGAATTAATTGAGTAGTAACAGAATACAAGGTCGGGAAATTCAAGTTGGTGACAGTTATGTTTTACCAATTGAGCAATCAAAAGTAACCCGTTCTCAGGCAAAAGTACAACAAATCTTAGAGGAAACTGATGCTAAAGCTCAGCAGATAATTGCTGCGTCTGAGAACAAATCTCAAATTATAATTGAAACGGCTAATACTGAAGCTACAAGAATTATTGATGATGCTCACAAAAAAGGTGAGCAAGAATATGAATCAATAAAACAGCAGGCATATCAAGAAGGTTTCGAAAAAGGAAAAGCTGACGGAATGGAGCAATTTAAGAAAGATGCCGAGGATAGTTTGAATTCTTTGGAAACACTTGCTTCTTCTTCTTTTGATGTAAAAAAGAATATAATAGATTCAGCTGCGAGAGATATTGTGGAATTAGTTGCAACAATAGCAGACAAAGTTTGTCATATAAGTTTTAATGATGAAATCTTGTACAAAATTACTGTTGATGCAATAAAACAGTTGAATGATAAAGAAAATATAACAATTATAGTTAATCCGCAGTTAGTTGAAAACATCAATAATATTGCAAATAAAGTGAGGGAAGAAATCCCTAATCTTCAAAGTATAAAAATTACCGAAGATACTTCTTTATCTGTTGATGGTGTTATAGTTGAAACTCCTGATATAAGACTTGATTCCAGGGTGTCTTCTCAAATAAATGAAATTGCACAGAAAATGTTAACAGGTGCTGATGATGGATTGGAACAAGAATAAATATCTTGATATAATAAATAATACCCAAACAATAAAAGAAATCGGTAAAATTACTGAAATTATCGGTTTGACAATTGAGTCTGACGGTCCGAAATCTTCTATAGGGGATTTGTGCTATATATACAATGATTATAATGATACACCTACTATGGCAGAAGTTGTAGGGTTCAAGAAGGATAAAATCTTGCTTATGCCGTTAGCTTCTCCTGATGGAATACGTCCCGGGGCAATTGTTGTGAATTCCGGAGGAGCAATGAAAATAGGTGTAGGAAATCAATTAATAGGACGAGTTCTTGATGGTTTAGGTAACCCGATAGATACGTTAGGAGAGCTTCGTTTCTCAGATTTCCGCTCAACTCAAGCAGATGTTATTAATCCATTGAAAAGGAAACGTATATCTGAATCTCTATCGTTAGGTATAAAAGCAATAGATGGATTTATAACCGTAGGAAAGGGACAAAGAGTCGGGATTTTTGCAGGTTCAGGAGTCGGGAAAAGCACGACTATCGGTATGATGGCAAAAAATACTTCTGCTGACCTCAATGTTATTGCTTTAATAGGTGAACGCGGAAGAGAGGTTAAAGAATTTATAGAAGATATTTTAGGTCCTGAAGGCATGAAACGGTCAATAGTTGTTGCAGCAACGTCAGAGCAACCATCTTTGGTCAAAATTAAAGCAGCTTTTGTTGCGACAACAATTGCTGAATATTTTCGTGACAAGGGTATGGATGTATTATTCATGTTGGATTCGGTTACGCGTATTGCAATGGCTCAAAGAGAAGTTGGGCTTGCTATTGGTGAACCACCGGCAACAAGGGGATATACTCCGTCAGTATTTGCTCTTATGCCAAAACTCATGGAAAGAGCAGGAACTAATGAATTCGGAACTATTACAGGTTTATATACAGTATTAGTAGAAGGTGATGATTTTAATGAACCGGTTTCAGATACGGCAAGAAGTATTTTGGATGGACACATAGTATTATCCAGAGATTTGGCGCACAAAAACCATTATCCCGCGATAGATGTTTTGCAGTCATTAAGTCGTGTTATGGGAGATGTTACGACAAAAGAACATAGAGATGCTGCAGGTGCGATAAGAAATTTACTTGCTGTACACAAAAAGAATGAAGATTTGATTAATATCGGAGCTTATGTTCGTGGTTCTGACCCAAATTGTGATAAAGCAATTGATATGATGAATGATATTAATGCATTTTTATTACAATCTACCAGCGAGAAAATAGAATATAATAACACTGTGGAAACACTTATTCAATTAGGACAATCTGCAGGCTGAGCTTTAATTAAGTGAAATACTATTTTGATGTATATAGAATAATATGGAAACAAAACAACAACTTCGTAAATGGGCAAAAACAGAGCGTAATAAGCTTGATATAAATAGTATCAGTGCAAAATTAGTTGTTGCGCTTCAAGTATCTGACGATTATAAAAAATCAAAACATATTTTAATATTTTACCCGCTTGATAACGAAATTAACCTGCTTCCTCTTTTAAAAGATAATTCCAAAACTTTTTATCTTCCGAAAATTGATAAAGAAAATCTTATTTGCTGTCCATTTTCCGAAGGTGATAAAACATGCCTATCTTGTTTTAAAACTTGTGAACCTTTAACAGAACCCTGTTCAAAAGACTTAATTGATTTAGTTGTAGTTCCTGCTTTAGCGGTTGATAAGAACGGATACAGACTAGGATACGGAGGAGGATTTTATGACAGGTTTCTTAAAGGTTTTAAAGGTAAAACGCTTGTTTGTATTCCTAAAGAACTGATTGTTGATAATATTTTCCCAGAAAAACACGATATTAAGATTGATAAAATAATTTCCGTATAAAAAACTCCTGATAATTATTATCAGGAGTTTTTTAGTATTTAAAACTTATTTATTGAAAATTATACGAGAATGAATTCTTAATGGCTGAATCTACAGCACCTTGTGCGGATTGAAGTTCTGCATCAACCATCTTTAATCTGTTAGAGTATTCTTGCATTTGAAGATCTAATTTCTTCTCTAAAACTGTAAGCTTGTCCCTTCGCATCTCTAATTGTTTGACGGCCGGATTCTCCGGATCCAAATCATTTCCGAGAGCCATAATTTCATCGGAGGAAGCAACTAATTCCATTTTAGCGGATGCTATCCACTGAATCTTAGATTCCAGCGTAATTTTATACGCTGTCAGATACATCATTCTGAAACTTGAGGCAATTAATCCCATAATCGGTTCCTTTATCTTGTTTCGTTTAAGTTTTTGCCTTTCAGGAATGTGTGTTCATTACTTTCTGCTATCAAACTTTCCATTTTGTGAAGCTGGTGCTGGTGGTAACTTACCCTATACTTTGCCATTTTTAACTTTTGTCTTATGGTAAGCATGTCCTTTAAGGCCGATATAATATTAACAGCAAGTGCCTTAAACGGATTTTTTCGCTTGAAGAACGAGCGTGTAAAATTCACAAAGTTCACTAACCGTTTTATATTATCTTGTAGTTCTTCACGCATGGTTTTTTGCTCCTATGCAATACAGACCTACATGTATTATAAAACATGTAATCTTTAATAATTGCCTAATTTTTAGGGTATTTGTTACATTTCTTAATAAAGTTGTTAAGAGGGTATTAAATACTGTCTTTGAATTAATATTTTGCATGATATTTCTTTCTTAATACTTTAAAATATAATTGCAAAGCTTTGTCACTTTGTTACTTGAAACAAAAATCGATTATCGTATTTATCGACTTTTACATTATTTATCGGCACATTTTGAAAAAACTTTAATTCTTTTCGTGAATAATAACGCTGTTCTTTACAAAAATTTACAACTGACGTTATCGATTTTACGATAACGTTGTTTAAAAATATATCCAGCATTGTTCTGTAAAATGTGCGTCCTTGCATTTTCTCTCTTCTCTTTTAATTCAACAGGTGATATTTATATTTTTATCTCCTATTCGTTACATGTCTTGAATATCTTTGCCCTTGGACTCAACATCGTCTTTGAGCATTTTTCTTACTACATCACTCTGTGTATCTAACATTTTACAAACAGTTTCAATGTTTGCAACCTTCTGAGAAAGTATTGCGTCAGCGTTCGCTACAATGTTACTTGATACGGTTTGGTAGGCCGATAATGCGGCTGATGTTGTTCCTTGCATTAAGTTACCCATAACAACTGCAGGGAGTCCGAATTCTCCCAAATAAGGAGCAGCAGCTGTCATAATACCGCCCCAACCTGATACGATACCTGCAAGAGGCATTAATATGTTTTTAGCACCAATACCATAACCATTTGCAGTACCAATTCCGTAAGCTGCAGTACTTGCGATATCTGCAATACTACCTATGCCCGAAGCAAAACCTGTTGTAGCACCATCCGATGAGCCAAAACCGTTTAGTAAGTCACCGATTCCGCTTGCACCACCTGTTGTGTATCCGCTCATACGATTCCCTATGTTAGCAGCGTAGCCGCTAGGAAATCCGGAATAGTTTCCTAAAGAATTTACACCAAAAGATGAATATGTTCCTGTAAGTCCGCCAGTACCGCCGGTGTATTGACTCCAGTATGAAGTTCCAGGAATGTTCATTGCTGTGGTTCCGCCCAATGTTGTCATAAAGGCAGATGGCGCAAATAAACTAGCCAATTGATACAAGAATCCTCCGGCTGCTTCAAAGCCTGTTCCTGAGCTTCCTGAACCTGATACAGTTAAATCTCTTAATCTGTCATAGGTTTCATAAAGCATTACTTTGGCGTCTGAAGAAGCTGAGCCGTATCTGTTTGCTATTACTAGGTATCCATCGTTTTTGTAAGACATTGTTTTTCTTTCTTTTTTTACTTTTATCTTAATTACCCGCCGAATGTTTTAAATGATTTTTCAACGTTTTCTTTGACAACCTTTTGTACTGCTTCCATTTCGTTTGACAGAGCATTTTGTTCTGTTTCGAGCTGCTTTAATCTCAACTCTAACGTTCTGTCTTCTGCGTGAATTATTGAGGTCTTAGCGTTGATATCTTGAACCATTTTGTCATATTGGGCATTTTCGTAATAATACTTGTTCATTGCATCTTCATATGCCACATCGTCTGTTATGGTTTCAACATTAAGCGTATATTTAACGGTATCATTACTTAGTCGGACTGATACAAATCTGCCGTTAGCATCTGTTTCGAGAATAGCTTTTTCTTGTTTATCTACTCTGGTATTTATGTACGATGCGTTATAATAAGGTAACTGCGGCTGGTCGTCAATGTGATTTATGCCGGTACCTTCTGATGCAGTTTTTGCTAAATCGTAGTATGTTGCATAATATGTAACACCATTAAGAACAAAAGAATACAAACCGCCTATGTAGTCATTTTTTGAATACGTACCGTTTGCAAAGCACTTTGGTATTGTGGTTTGAACGTCCTGAGCTTGCATATCTTTTATTACCTGCTGAATTTCTGCTGCCTGTGCATCGGTAAGTTCTTCAAGAGGTGTTAATTTGTTGTTACCTATATAACTTGGTACGCTTAGAGCTTCGTATTCTTCTTTTGCTTCATCTAGCGCAGTATTTGCATCCCTTAGAGCTTGTTTAGCTTTTGCTATATCATTATTAATACTTGCTAGAGTGTTGTAATTGTCTGTTTTGGCGCCTGTCATACGATAAACAGTAAGACTGGTTTTATTACCATTTGGAGCTGTTGCTGCTCCTTTAGGTTTTAAGGCTTCCAAATCCTCTTTAAATGCAATACGTTTGTTTGTTGCATCATAATACACATTTGCAGTGTCAATGCTTACACCATTTTGTTTAAGTTCTTCTATGTAACCGTCAATTTCAGTTTTAGGGTTTTCTCCTAATTTATCATATGCTACATATGTTTCTTTTTCTGCTGCACTTTGATATATTTTGTAGCTATTGTTATCAGAATCATAACTCGCGGTCATGTTTTCTTTATATGTTGCTTTATCTGCATATGTAGACAATTTTGCTGCTTGAGATGTTATTTTGCTCAGCGCAGCTTCCGCATCATCAACAGCTTTTTGTTTTTCTGTAATTTTCTTTAATGCTGCTTCAATTGTTGCAACATTAGCCGCCCATTCGCTGCTAGGCGGAACATCCCAAGAAAACTGTACTTGCGGGTCGTTCATCTTCTTTTGAGAACCTGTATAAATGTTTGCATTATAGTGATAATTTACAACATAGTTATAACCGTTACTATCAGGCTCTGCAAGCTGATTCCAGTAATCTATTACAGCATTATTAATTCCGTCAGAGAACGAGTACTGTGTTTTTGTGAAATCCTGTGTACTCGGCGGAACAGGAACCTTTAATCCTAACATCTGGTTGAATAAATTCGCAGATTGATTGGAAAGGTTCAACCTTGCTTGGTTTATCTGTTGTCCTTCATATTCACAATTTGATTTTCTTGCGACAAGTGCCAAATACCTTGCCTGTGATGCTGCCATACCCATAAGCGGTATCTCCTTTTGAAGTGACTAAGCAACTAAGTGATTATGCGAATCAATCTGCTTTTGCACCTTGTTCTTAGTGCACTGTGTTCTTGTTTCTATCTTTCTCTTAATGGAAATGTACTATAAGTCAATTTTCCTAATTGTATTATAAAATATCTTTACAAAAATTAATATTTGTAAAAATGAAAAATCATATATTTGATGTAGGTGTTTGTCGAAAAATCATACGTTTGTATTACCAATCATTAGAACCATACATTAAATATCTGTTAATATAACTTTGGTGAGAATTTATTATCTTCTGGTATTGATTTTGTTCTGTTTTTGAAACGCCTGATTCAATTAAAGAGCTGTAGTGTATAATTTCTTCTTTCATTTTTCTTATTGTTTTTTTTATTTTTTCACTTTGCATAAAAATGATTCCGCGAAAGTCACAATCCTCAGGCAGATTAGCAAAAGGGTGTGAAGGGTACAATGCACAAAATATATGTTTCTGAGGATTTGTACATAAATTTCCTTTTAGATATCTGCAAGTGCATTCGGAAATATCTCCGTCTTTACTTTTCTCAATCAACATATCTTTAAACTTTGGGTCAAGTTCCTGAATTCCGTCAAAATATAATATATTTCTTTTAAAATCAGCTCTGATGTTGCGGCAGCATTCTCCGCATTTGTTACAATAATTATTTTCCATATTTATATATTATACATTTATTAAAGGATAGGCAAATTGTAAAAAATATAATATAATTAAGTAAAAATAGGAGAAACTAAATATGAAAAAAACAGTTTTAGCTTTAAGCATCTGTGTTTTATTAAGCTGTGCAGCTTATGCCGATGGAAATGCTTTTACACCATTGAATTTTAATGATACGTCTTACGGTACAACAACTCTTACCAACAAGAATTCTGCTCCTGCGGCAGCAACTTCTCTTAACGGAGATGCTATTGGAAACGGAAATATTCAAAATGCAATTGAACAATTAGATAACGCTCAGGTTGATATTCGTAACGATTTATTAAATTGCAAAACAAAATATGCAGACGTTGACGCTCAATATAAGCTTGTAAAAAGCGAAAGAGCAGCACTTAAAAAACAAGTTCGTTCTATTGAAAGAAGAATTAAAGAAATCGATAAGGCAAAAGAAAAAATCAGAAAAAATATGTTATAAGGTTTGATTAAAAAAGAGAGGCGCACGCAATGCGTGCGCCTCTCTTTTTTAATCAATATCGCTATTAATAGGCAGCCTCGATTCGTTCGGATTTTGCAAACAAACTCCAAATTGACACCCTGAATTGTAGTTAAGATTATTATTTGGACTTCGCATTTGGTTAATCGGGTCTTGTCTGCTTAGAGGCTGGAGCGGACTGTTAGGCTCCGAATTAGCGTTGCTTGGAGAATTAGATTGATAAGTGGGTTTAATTTGTTCCCTAAAGGAAGGCAGTGAACAAACAGTTTCACCACTTTCAATCGGACAAGCTGCAAATGAAGGTAATGTAAAAAATGCTATAATTATCAAATACTTTTTCATACCAAACTCCTTTTCTTTTACATTTTAAATGTTTTAACTCCTTAAACATTACCCTACAATTCTAGCCAATAAGTATAATAAGTAAGCAGACTTCATCTTTTCGTATGATTTGTCTTTTGTTAAGAAATGTTAATATAATGTTGGGGACAGCGGAGGTTAGTTAGTTGTACGCTTATCAACAACAAGTAAGAAGAGAAGAGAGAAGACTGCATGTCGTGCGGCCTATACCAAAACGAGTAGTTCGTTCCAAAAAAGTTGTTAAGCGTAAAAAAAGAATTAACCCTCTATTCTATTTACTTAGATTAGGTATGGTTCTTTCTTGTTTTTATTTATTTGCTGTATATGTTCATCCTTTTTGTTACAACAATTTGATAAAGCAGGTTTTTTATCCTAATAATTTGAATATGACAACTTCAGTTCCTAAAAATATGGCACAAGTTGATTATAAAAAATCTTCTTCTGTTAATTTGTATTCTTTAATGAATCCTGTATCAAATTATTTGTATAATGATTTATTCCTGAACAGAAATTTAATGACACCAACCGTTCAAAAAACACATAGTGAAGTTACTACAATGTACCAAACATCAGAAATGACAGGCTTAAAAAAATCACTTCAAGGATTAATGGCAGAGTATTCAACCGTTAAACCTGCAATATACGTTTGGGAATATGAAAACGGTCAATATGTTGATATAAATGCAGATATACAATATTCTGCAGCAAGTATAATTAAGCTTCCTGTTCTTGTAAGAATGTTTAAGTCAATTGAAGCTAATCAAATGACAATATATGATGAAATGACACTGACAAATTACTATAAAGCTTCCGGTTCCGGAGATTTGCAGTATGCTCAAACAGGCAGAAAGTATTCTCTTGATGCTTTAGCTAAGACAATGATTCAAGATTCTGATAATTCCGCAACAAATATGATTATGGCTAAGATGGGCGGAATGGATGACGTTAATGCAGGTCTGAGAGATTGGGGTATTTCTAAAACATATGTCAGAACTTGGCTTCCTGATTTAAAAGGAACAAACAAAACTACAGCAAAAGATTTGGCAAAAATTCTTTATAATTTAGATAACCCAGGATTTTTAAATATTAATTCAAGGGAATATATTATAGATTATATGAGTCACGTAAAGAATAATAAACTTATAGCAGCAGGTCTTGGTTCTGGTGCATTATTCGTTCATAAAACAGGCGATATAGGGACAATGTTAGGTGATGCTGGAATCGTTTATGCTCCGGACGGTAAAAAATACATAATTGTTATACTTGCAAACCGGCCGTATAATGCACCTCAAGGAAAAGATTTTATAGTGAAGGCATCCGCTCTCATATATAAGAGTATCGTAGGATAATAAATTTTTGTTAATAGTTAGTGTCTTAAGTTACAGTTATTACTGTAGCTTTTTTATTGATTGTAAATCTTTGTAACAAAAAAGCAATTTCTCAAAATAGAAATACTTTAAATAATTAAGGTATACAAATGAGAAAGAGGATTTTTATATGAAAAACTTTAAGAAAAAATTATCAACAATTGTTTTGACAATGGTTTTTGCGTCAATGCAAGTATCAATGGCAGCTATTGACACCGGACTTGGCACACAAAACGGCGGTGCAGTCATTAACTCGGCTTCAGGCGGTTTAGTTGATGTGACAAAAGGTGCAGGTTCTGCAACTTTAAATTTTAATGCTAACACCCACGTTAACTGGAACACTTTGAACGTAGATAAAGGAGAAACTCTTAACTTTAATGCAGTAAACGGAGCAAATAATCTTACTGTTTTAAACACAGTTAATCAAGGCATGTCAAATATTTACGGACAGATTAACGCAAACAGCGGTATAAGCAACTTAATTATTTCAAACCCGAACGGTGTTTTATTTGACGGGGCAAGATTTACTACTGCGGGTGATACAATGATTACAACTCAACCAATGACAGCAAGCTTTGTTAACGGCGCAATGAACGTAGTAAATGTTGCAACAGCAGATGCGGTTGGCGTTGTTACAATTAAAGATTCAAACTTCACTGTTGGCGGAGAATACAACATTCTGTCTCCTGCTGTAAATGCGATTTCGTCTAATATTAAAGCAGGTAACGGTGTTAAGTTAATAACAGCTAACGGTCAAGACTATTTGTCAACAGGTAATGCAGCACCAACGGATGCTGTTAGGCTTGAAGCTATGATAATTGACGGCGATGTATATATCGTTTCGGATAAAGGCTATGTAAAAACAGTTACAGGTGGTGAAATAAAAGGTAACTTAACAGTGAAATCAGATGACAGCATTGTACTTAACTATGTGGATAACGGTAAAGCTCTTCACGTGACAGGTGATGTTAATGCGACCGGTAACGGTGTTTTAATGTATGCAAGAAATACAAAAGTTGATGGTAATTTGAATATGCAAAACGGCGGCGGCTTCTTAGAAGTTGGTAATGTACAAGTTGGAAAGGATATGAACCTTACAACAGTTGCTCAATCTGAAAATCCATACGGATACAAGCACTTCACCCACGTAGTTGGTAACAACACTGTTGGAGGAAATGTTAATATTCAATCAAAAGATAATATACACATCGGCAACTACAATTTTGAAGAAGGCAGAATACTAGATGGCAGCTTGACAGTTGGTGGTGATTTATCAGCACACGCTCAAGACGGTCATGTTACGGTAACTATTGATACTAAAGCAAATAAAATTGATTTAAAATCAGATAATTTGAATGTATTATCAGACGGAAAAGCTGTTTTGACAGCTAATGAATATAAATTTTCATCAAACGGCTACATCGGTTCTTTGGCAGATTACACAACAGAAACGGGTGATACTATAACAACTGCTCAACAAATAATCAGTGTAATGGAAAATTACACATTCATTCCAAAAGACATTAAGAGTCACGATTATCTCAAAGTTGCAGGTGGTGAAATTACTCAAATTAACACTCCGGGTAATGCATATATCTCATCAAACGGCGACTTAAAAGTAACAGGAGCAAATGCTAATGATGTAAACTTAACAGCATATCGTTCAAAAATTGAAATCACAGGTCCTGACGTACACGCTAAAAATATTAACGTAGGCTCAGAAACAGATTACCTGAAACTTGATTTTCCGGGAAGAGATTTCACAACTAACTACACAAATATCAGAGATGGTGTAGTTACAACAATCAGACCTGATGAAGTAATAACATACGAATTAACAGATGGTCCTAACGGTTATAACCAACTAACATTAAAACCATCAGAAAACACAACATACTTAATTGGTCCTAACGAACCAATTCCGCCAACACCGGATCCGAAACCGACACCTGTTCCAAATCAAAATATTCCGGACAATGAAAACGCTAAAAACTTAATGACTCAGTGGGTTCCTGATGACATAATGCAATCACCAGTTAATACACCGGTAGCATTCGCAGCAGACCTTGATGATGACGAAGTTGAAGCTCCCGTAAGAAAGAACGTTGATGGTTCGGTAACAGTCGTAAGAGCATATCCGATGGGTAAATAAAGATGAAAGATGGATAAAAAGGCGGTTTGAAAAACCGCCTTTTTAGTTTACAAATTTAGTGGTATAATTATTAAGGATTCGGAGAGAAAATGTTTATTATAGAAAAACCATATGCATCAGAATTTTTAATAGATACTATTGTGCAGAATGATTGGCCGGTTCTGGAAAGTACTGCCATAAAGGAAGCGGCAATAGAAGAAGGTGCTTTTGATTTTGTATCTTCAGAAGCTGCAAGAGATTATTATTTAAAGCAGGAGTACCCTTTAATTTACTCAAATTCCGAAACCGCTATAAGTTGGGTTTTAGAAAATTTGCCAAAATCTAATCTTAGTGAATACATCAATTTTTTCAAAGATAAAGCTCTTTTTAGAGAACAATTTCAAAGTATTTTCCCTGATTTTTATTACCAAACAATTGAGTATAGTGAATTAAAAAAGATAAATATTGATTCAATAAAACTTCCTGTTGTAATAAAGCCTGCCATTGGTTTTTTAAGCTTTGGTGTACATACGGTAAGAACGGATAAGGATTGGAGATCCGTTTTTGCTCAAATAGATAAAGAGGTGAAACAAGCCAAAGAAATATATCCTGAACAAGTCGTTAATACTTCCAGATTTATAATTGAACAATATGTTGAAGGAGATGAGTTTGCGGTTGACGCATATTTCGACAGAAACGGAGAACCGGTTATTCTCAATATTTTTCAGCATCCGTTTTTGGATAATAATGATGTTCGTGACAGAATATATCTTATGTCAACTGAAATTATGATAAAACATATGGCAAAATTTGGTATATTCTTAAGAGAAATGTCACAAGTTAAGCAAATTAAAAATTTTCCTATGCATATGGAGATAAGAGTAACAGAAAATGGTGATATTATTCCTATTGAAGTGAATCCGATGAGATTTGCAGGGTGGTGCACAACAGATGTCGCAAAATATGCTTGGGGTATAAATCCGTATGAATATTTCTATTATCAAAAACGTCCGGACTGGAATAATATTCTTTCTATGGCGGGCAGGGATACATTCTATTTTTCTATGTTAGAAGTTCCGAATGGAATCAGCAATGATAGAATTAACGGTTTTGATTATGACGGATGTTTGGCTAATTATTCAAATATTTCAGAGGTTCGTTATATAAATTATCGCAAAAATCCTTTGTTTGCAGTTGTATTTGGGCATACTGCTTCAAGAAAAGAAATTGAAAAAATACTTAGTATTAAAACGCAAGAATATATAAAATAGTTTCCCAAAACTAAACAGAAGAGTATAATTATATTGATGAATGACCAATTAAGAGAAACTATTAAACTTGTTCCTACTCAGCCGGGTTGTTATATATACTATAACAAAGAGGGTGAGATTATTTACGTCGGGAAAGCTAAAAATCTCAAAAGACGAGTATATAGCTATTTCCACAAACAGCACGACAGCGTTAAAGTTACTGTTTTGGTTTCGCAAATTGAGCGTATGGAATACATAATAACCGATTCCGAAGTTGAAGCTCTTATACTTGAATCACATCTGATAAAGAAGCATAAACCTCGCTACAATATTTTGTTAAAAGATGATAAAAAATATCCATATTTTTTAATTACAGATGAGGACTTTCCGCGAATTCAAGTTGTCAGAAAAAAAAATTTAAATCCTGACAAAGGAAGATTCTATGGTCCCTATACCGATGTAGGCGCAATGTATGCAACTTTGGATTTTTTAAAAAAGCTTTTTCCGTTAAAACAGTGTAAAACACCAAAGTTTTCTAATCGCCCATGCCTTTATTATCACATAGGCAAATGTCTTGCTCCTTGTCAGGGGAAAGTGACTCCAAAGGAATATCAAGAGCTTATTAAGCAAGTTGAATTATTTTTAAGCGGGAAACAAACAGAGCTTTTAAAACAAATTCAAGAACAAATGCAAAAATATGCAGCCTCTGAACAGTATGAAAAAGCTGCAAAAATGCGTGACAGCTACAATGATTTATTAAAAACTCTTGAGCGGCAAAAAGTTGTATACGAAAATACGAAACTTAATGAAGATATCCTTGCTGTTTTGTATGAGGGCGGAATTCTTGCAATCGTAATTATGATGATTCGTGAAGGACGATTGATAGATAAAAAAGACTTTGTATATTTTGTTGATAATATTGACAAGAATGAGTATTTTGAAACATTTTTCAGAGATTATTATACAAGTTTAAAACTTGAATATCCTGATAAAATTGTTTCAAAAGATCTTGAAGAAATCGGAAGTAAAGAACTGTATCAAGATTGGTTAAAAGTAATTTCAGGTAAAAAAATTACAATTAATTACGGGAATGGCAGAGGAAAATACGGTGAGCTGTATGAACTTGCTCTTAAAAATGCATCTAATCTTTTAGAAAATGCAAAGCTTAAAAAAATGGTTCAAATCAGAGATGATTTTAATGAAGTCGGTTCATACTTAGCAGAAAAACTTAAACTAACAAATTTTCCTAACAGAATCGAATGTTATGATATTTCACATATTCAAGGAACTAATACGGTTGCCTCAATGGTTGTATTTCAGAATGGTCTCCCTAAAAAAACTGCTTATCGCAAATTTAAAATTCGTATAACAGAAGGCAAGCCTGATGATTTCTTATCAATGAAAGAGGTTTTATCAAGACGTCTTGCAAGACTCGGTGAACCGAAATGGGAAAAACCGGATTTAATAATTATTGACGGAGGCAAGGGGCAGCTTTCAAGTGTTATGAAAATTGTTCAAGAAATGGGAATAAAGACAGGTGAAGGCGGTATTGATTTTGTTTCGCTTGCCAAGAGAGAAGAAGAAGTTTTTCTCCCAAATAAATCGAAATCAATTTTACTTCCAAGAGATTCAAATGCATTATATTTAATTCAACGAATTCGTGATGAAGCGCACAGATTTGCAATAACTTACCATAGAGATTTGCGTTCCAAAGCCATCAAAAAATAGCATGATTTCGGCTTGTGGTATAATAAAAGAAGACTAAAAGAGGAGATTTAAATGGTAAAAAAAATAGCTTTTTTATTCCCGGGGCAGGGCGCACAATCAGTTGGCATGGGAAAAGATATATATGATATTTGCGAATCTGCAAAAAATGTTTATGACAAGGCGGATTCTGTTTTAAGTAAGAGCATATCAACATTATGTTTTGAGGGGCCGGAAGATGCTCTGAAACAAACTGTTAATACGCAGCCCTGTATTGTAACAACATCAATTGCTCTGTTGGAAGCTTTTCGTGCAGAATTAAATATTTCTCCGGATTACGTAGCAGGACACAGCTTAGGAGAATATCCTGCTATGTACGCTGCGGGTGTTATGGATTTAGAAACGACGTTAAAACTTATACAGAAAAGGGCAGATTTAATGAATTCTTCTACAGGCGGCAGCATGTCTGCAGTACTTAATGCTTCAGAAGATGTATTAAAAGCAGGTTTAGAAGAGGGCAGAAAAATCGGTTATGTTGATATAGCAAATTATAATTCTCCTGTTCAAGTTGTAATAACAGGGGATACAGAAGCAGTGAAGGCTGCCGGAGAATATATGATTGCAAACGGGGTCAGAAGAGTAGTTCCGCTTCCTGTGTCAGGAGCTTTTCACTCTAAATTTATGCAAGAAGCAGGTGTAATATTTGCTGAATTTGTAAAAGAGGTTGATTTATCCGACGTGTCTATTCCTGTAATAACCAATATTGATGCTAAAATTACTACTAATGCTGAAGATTTTAGAAGCAAAATGCCTCAGCAGATATATTCTTCTGTTCACTGGACTCAAACGATACAAAATATGATTGAACAAGGAGTGGACACATTTGTAGAGATTGGTCCCGGAAAAATTCTTTCTGGATTAAACAAAAAAATTGCACCGGAAGCTGTTTGTTACAGTGTGTTTGATAAAGCCTCTCTTGATAGCACTGTTGCGTCTTTAAAAGAACAATTCGCAGAAGTATAATATGTAAAAATAAAGATTTTGTGCTCGACACGTAAAAACACTTCTAAAAGTCTGAAACATATGATATAATGGTATCAATACTATTAGGCTTGGTGATTTTGTGACACCGAACGGAAAGTTTATTTTATAGGAGAGTTGAATTATTATGAAAAAATTTGGATTCACACTTGCAGAAGTTTTGATTACTCTGGGTATTATCGGGGTTGTTGCGGCACTTACAGCACCGAGCTTGGTGCTCAGCAGTAGAAATGAAGCAAATGCTGCAAGATTGGCAGTAAATGTATCTAATTTGGAGAATGCATTTTCTAACGCTATGATAAAAGAGAACGTTGAAACTTTATCAAATCTTTCTTGGATGACAGGTAACGATCAAGCAGCACTGGCCGGCCATTTGGGTCAGTATTTACAAACAATGGGGCATAAAAATGAAAATGTTGCAGTTTATTATGGTGGGAATTTTGATAATAAACCAGGAGAGGAGACAACATCTAAAGGGACGAATGGTCCTTATGACATCAACGGTAATGCATATGAAACTGGTCAAATATTTTCTACAGCCGAACCGATTTTGTTAAAAAATGGTGCAGCTGTTTTTATTAACAATACAACGTCAGGTGCTGATCAAAAGCAAGATTACATTAAGGATTTAATTATAAACAATGGAGGTTCTCTTTTAAAAAGAGTAGCTACTGTAGTAATTGACATTAATGGCACTGACCAACCAAACAGGCTCGGAAGAGATATTTTTGTTTTTTATCTAAGCGATAATGGTACATTGTATCCTTTTGGTGGTTTAGATGTCGCGTTATATGATGAGAATGGCAACAAAGATCCAGCACAGCAAAAACTTTGGACTGCACATAGCGGATGTACTTCAAGCAATATGGGTTATGGTGATAAATGTACGGCCAGAGTTATTGAAGAAGGATACAAGATGAATTATTAAATTTATGGTTTGTAATTATGTTAAAAGTGTGGTGGCAAAGTTCCTTTGCTACCACACTTTTAATAGAAATCATATCAAAACATTAAGTTCCCCGTCATTCAAAGCAACAATAACCATTTGGGTTGCGAAAATCTCATAATACTATCATTTTTATCCTTTAAAGCTCTTTTTTTAAAGCTTCTTCAAATTCTTTTCTGTATAAAAATCCCAAATGAGCACCGCAATTTAAGCAAATTAGGTTTTTACCTGTGAAATCTTTTAATTTGGATATTTGTGTTTTATTTACAAAATAATCATCCAAGGAGTGGAATATTTTATAATTATTATTTGAGCTAAAGTAGTCTGACAAAGCGAACAATGAAGCATTATCTTTCAAAAATTTCTCTCCTTTATCGCTCCATTTGTTTATGCCAAGATATTTTTCCGCATAATCTTGGTAGCTCATGTTATTAATTTTTTCATATATGTCTGTTTTTTGATTTTTTTGCACATTTTCTATCGTAAACACCAAATCAGAAAGTTTTTGCCTTAAAATGAACGTGGTTATCATTTTACCTTCTTCATCCGTAAACGGAAGTTGCTCAAACTTTAAATCTCCTGCGTCTTTTAATTGGTATAGCTGCATAATTTTAGCTGCAGTAACTGCTGTTTTTTGTTTGACTTCATCCGAACTTTTATCGAATTCGTTGCTGTTTTTGTCCAATTGCTCAAGAGCATATTTTAGCTCAATCGGGGGACTAATTGCTATATATTTGCTGATGTTTAATGTGTTATTTTTATTTTCCATGTCTGCCAAGAATAAAGTTGCCATTGCGCCGAACGAAGTCCCTACAACAACTTTCTTAGAAGGCTCTATCTCGTATTTTTTATGTAAGTTTTCTAATATTTTTGTTGTAACAAGTTTTATTTTTTCTGCATCTTTTGTAGGAATGCCGGGACTATATCCTTCCGGCATGCTTTTTACAAATTCCCAGTGGAAATGACTTCCCTGCATGATTACTGAATACCCATGGTCATAAAAGAATTTTGCAAAAACAATGGAATGGTGAGCACCTGCACCTTCTCCTATAGAAGGATATAGAATCACTATAGGTGCAGCTTTGTCTTTTTGTAATATATATTTGAATTTATAGTTATCACGATTATCTGTAATACCTATTTTTCCTGTTCTGATCCGTTTTGCAAAGCTTCTGTTCCAAATAGAAAGTTCGTTCCACATTGATTTGTTAATTTCAGGATTTTCAAATAACGCTGTTCTCATAGAATCAACAACAGGAGTTTGAGGATTATATCCGTTTAAAACAATATCAGGTGTTATGTTTGCAAAATTTTCCGGTTTGCTTAGCGGCAGTATTTCTTCTAACGATGATGAAGTTATATTTGCGGCTGCTCCTGTTAAGCCTATTTTTTCTATTAATTTTTCTGCCATTTCAGGATGACCTTCTTCAACTAATTGTTTTTCGGCTATAAGCCAGTCTTGTCTGTCCAAATTTTCGTTTCTTATGTAATTTTCCAACCCGAAGAGTTTTTTGTGGATATCGTAAGGGTCTGCATAAGTATTTTCAATCATTTCTGCGAGGGGCTGCATATAAGAAGTTCTGTTTATCATTAGTCCTGCTTTAACGATTGAAACAATCGGTGAGGCTAAATATACTGCAGGATCAAGAGCCGCTTCCAAGGCTCTTCCGCATAGTGAACGCGGAGTACATGAATGTAATCCGGGCATAACAAGGTATGAACCGGAATGCAATTTACACTTTCCAAGCGCTTGCTCCATATTTTCATTTGTAGGTTTAATTTTGAAAATCCTATCGGCAGGGTCAAATAATCCGCCCAGTCCCAGTGTAGTATTTGTCAAAAATCTTAATGTTTCAGCCTTTACTGCTTGTCCGTCACGCTGTATTATCGAACTCACCAATCTTTTTGGGTATTCAATGTTGTTATATGCATCCTGAATTCGTTCTATTCCAAACTTTGGCATTACTGATGACCAAATTATATGCACAGGACGGGCAATATATTTATTCAATCCGGAATTTAAGTTGAACATTTTGCGGTTAAATTTTTCATGCTTATCTTCGCCGACATACATTTTTGCATAATCCGGATAACGCGGTTTATCGCTGGTTTCTACAGCTTGGATATCAATAGAGTTTTCGTTATAAATGATTTCTTCTGCGGCAAACAAGCAAGGATTTAGCAAAAGCATTATTAGAACTAAACATGACAGCAGTTTTCTTTTCATAAAATTTTATCTCCTTTATATAATAATTTTATTTATTAGAAGAAAAACTTATATTAAACAATTGAACAAAATTTAATTAACGTGTCGGAGAGTATGATTTAGTGTATACAAAGTTTAAACAGTATACTATGATTTATCATAATAAATGTTATAGAAAAACATTTTATATTACTTAAAATTAGATTATGGAAATAAAAGGCAGATTAAAAAATTTAGGTATAAATATAAAAAGTGAAAGATTGAGAAAAAGTATTTCTCAAGAGAAGTTAGCAGAACTAACTAACATATCAAGAAATTCAGTAAGCTTAATTGAAACAGGCAAGTTGAACCCAACTATTACAAAAATGATAGACATTTCTGAAGCATTAGGCGTGGACATTAAAGTTCTTGTAAAAGATGTTTAGTATATATTGAATTTATTTTTTAAAGAGCCACAAATCTTTTTGGAATAATACTAAAAATGGTATCAGTTCAAGACGCCCGGCAAGCATATCAATAATAAATATTGTCTTGGTAAATGTTGTGAGTTCTGCAAAATTTCCCATCGGCCCGATTATATGCCCGAGTCCCGGACCAATATTCCCGACAGATGCGACAGAACCTACAAAGGCTATTACAGTATCTTTTTCAGCAAATGCTGTTAAAAGAGCTGACAATGCAATGAGCGCAAAATAAAAAGATACAAACATCAATGTTTGATACAAAATTTCTTTAGGAACTGAATAGTTTCCTATTTTTATATTATAAATAGCTTTAGGGTGCAAAATTTTCATCATTTCTGATTTCATTATTTTAATAATCAGAAGCCATCTGGTTACTTTTAACCCGCCGCCTGCCGAGCTTGCACAGCTGCCGAAAAGCATAATTACAAATAAAAGAATTTTGCTTCCGTAATCCCAGTTTGCCCAATCTACTGAGCAAAAACCTGTTGAGGAAACAAGCGAAGAAATATTGAAAAATGCGTGTGTAAAACTATCATTAATTGTATAATGCATATTTGCAAAGAGTGAAAAAGCAAGCAAAATAGCTATAAAAGTTACAACTCCAAAATATACTTTAAACTCTTCGTTTTTAAATAACAAAAACGGATTAAATTTGCTCCAAGCTTTATATTGCAGGTTAAAGTTTGCACCGGCAAAAAACATAAAAAATGTTATTATCCACATTATTGTGTAAGAATAATTTGCGATACTTGTATGGTTTGTAGAAAAACCTCCTCCTGACAGCGATGAAAATGAATGGCACACAGCTTCAAACAATCCCATTCCGCATAGTTTTAATGAGATTATTTCAACAATTGTTAAGCCTGCATATATCTTCCATAGTGCGGCAGCTGTACTTTTTATTCTGGGTGTAAATTTTTCTTCGGTAGGTCCAGGAGCTTCTGCAAAAAACAGTTGTCGTCCTGCGATTGCAAACTGTGGTAAGACAGCTATAAATAATACGATAATTCCCATTCCGCCAAGCCATTGTGTGAAAGAACGCCAAAAAAACATTGCATGCGGATAATCAAAATGCGTCAGAGTTGTTGCACCTGTTGTTGTAATTCCTGATGTAGCTTCAAATACTGCGTTTATTGGAGTTAACCCGAAAAATAAATACGGAATCGATGCGAAAATTGCGGCAAATATCCAAGTGAAAGTCACTGAGCAAAGACCTTCAGATTTTTTTATGTCATTTATCGATTTTATTTGCTCGGCTCCGTTTACTATTCTTTTTATCAAAGATGATGTTAAAAGCGCACTAAATGAGCCTATAACAAACGGCAAAACAGCTTCATATTCATGATAGAAAAGAGCTACAATAATCGGAACAAGAAGCACCAGACTAAAGTACTTCATAACAAGGCTGAAAGTATATGCTAAATACGCAGGTCTCATTATATGTCCTCAAAGAAATTTTTAATAATTGGCGCATTTTCACTTGTAGTAAATATAATCAAGTTGTCACCGCCCATTATTTGTGTAGCACCGTTTGGAATTATTATTCTCTTTCTTCTTTGTACTACTCCTACAATAGCTTTAGCAGGCAAGCGCATTTCCATAATTTTTTTTGTTTCAAATGTTTCAGGAATCTCTATTTTAAGAACTTCACCCTTGCCTTGTTCTACTGTCGCTAAAATGCCGATATTAGTGTCTTTAATGCTATTTTTTATCTCATTGATTGATGCAGTTTTTGAAGAAATTGCAATATCTATTCCGACTTTTTCAAATAATGAAACGTTAGTATTCTTTGATACTCTTGAAATAACTCGTTTAGCTCCCATTTGTTTTACCAGCAATGAGCACAGCAGGTTTTTCTCATCATTATCGGTTACGCTTACCACTACATCAGAATAAGCAATATCTTCTTCGTTCAGTAATTCTAAATCTGTACCGTCACCGTTTATGACCAACACATTATTCAGTTCTTGAGAAAGGAAATTACATCTTTCTTCATTTTGTTCAATTATTTTTATTTTTAATTTCAGATTTTCAAGGCTTTTTGCAAGTTTTAAACCGACGCTGCCTCCGCCAATAATTGTAATATATTTCTCAAATTCTTTTTCGTGGAAGAATTTTCCTGCCAAAATATTTAATGAGTGGGACAATCCCATAAATATAACTTTGTCATCTTCTTTCAGTGAAGTATTACCGTTAGGAATAAATAGCTCATCATCACGAGTAATACCTACAATCAGAGTATCTTTCGGAAATTCACAGTTTTTTAATGTACAGTTAATCAAAACCGAATTTTTTCCGATTTTGTACTCCAGAAGTCTTGCTCTTCCGTCTGCAAAGTTCTCTACGTCAAGAGCCTTTGCTACTGTGATTATTCTGTAAATTTCTTGTGTTAAAAGTTCTTCCGGCCAAATTACGTTATCTATATATAAATCTCCATTGTATTCAGCATCTTTTGCTATTCCCAAAGAAGACTTATACTCCTCTTTTCTTACAAAACAAAGGGTTTTTGCTTTGCTCAGACGCTTTACTGTTAAACATGCAACGATATTTAATTCATCTGAATCATTACAAGCAATAAAAACATCTGCGTTTTTTATATCAGCTTGTTTTAAAACTTCTATGCTGGATGCGTTTCCGTATACGAAACCAACATCAAGTTTATTAAATGAATCGACTTTATTTTTCTCTTCATCTATTACGGTTATATCGTTATCGGTATAAAAGCCTGAAGCTATCATAAAACCGATTTCATTAGCACCAAAAATTACAATCTTCATAGCTTAATTTAACCCTAAAGTTGCGTATAAGTCAATTTTATTAAGCTAATTAGGAGTGATTTATAAGATGATAAATTTATGCTAATATAAGCATATGAATAAAAAGTTTGCGATAATTATGGAGTGCTCCAGAATCTTTTCACTGCCAATGACGATTATGTCTTGGTTAGTGGTTTTTGTTTTTGCGGCACTTTCTTCAGGAAAAGTGTCTTATGGTATTCTTTGTCTTTTAGGAATATGCTTTGCGCATTTGGCAACGAATATTTTTGACGACTATTTTGATTATAAGTCACTTATCAAGCAAGTAGGATTTGATAAAAAAGAATATCTGAATAATTCACAAAAAACTAAGTGCAGATATTTAGTATCAGGATTACTCAGTGAAGGTGAAGTATTGGGACTTGCTCTTGTATATCTCGGGTTTGCAGGCATAATTGGTCTGTTTTTCTTTATAAAATGCGGAGTACCGGTTCTGTATTATGCGCTATTTGGAGGGATTATTGCTATTTCTTATTCTGCACTTTCCAAAATCAAACTGTCTGAAGTTGCTGTTGCATTAGCATATGGACCTCTTCTATATGGCGGTGTTTATTTTGTTATGACAAAAACAGTTTCTGACGAAATCTTTATACTGTCACTGCCGACAATGTTCATGACAGTTATTTTGCTTTATATACATACTGTAATGGATTTTGATTATGATATAAACGAGGGACATCAGACAATTGCAAATTCATTTGACTCTCAGCTTGACTCATTAATTATTTTGAAAATGCTTTTAGTTTTAGCGTATCTTGCGCCAATATTATTATGTATTTTTGATATTGCTGATTGGCAGCTTATGCTTACATATCTCACGATTCCTCTTGCTGTTGATTTGTATAAATCAATGGTGGATTATTCAACAGACAAGGATTCAATTCCTGAAAAAAAATGGTATCATTTTCCAATGGAAAATAGAGAAAATTTAGAAAAAATGAAAGCTTGGCCTTTCATGATAAGAATGTATCAATCAAGAAATCTTATGGGGTATTACTCTATTTTATTAACGCTGGGGATAATCCTTAGTGACTTATAAAAATTTTAAGGAGATAAAAATGAAAGCCATCGTTTTTGATAACGGTTTAAAATTAGATAATAATTATCCGAAACCAAAGCCCAATGAGGGCGAAGCACTAATTAGAGTCACGCTTGCCGGAATTTGTAACACAGATTATGAAATTACCAAAGGGTACATGGGATATGTAGGAATATTAGGACATGAATTTGTGGGAGTTGTTGAGGAAGTTAACAGTTCTAATCGTGAAGATAGTAAATGGCTTGGAAAAAGAGTTGTTGCTGAAATAAGTTACGGTTGTGATGACCCGTCATGTGAGTGGTGTGCTAAAAAGAATTACAGGCATTGTCCTAAGAGGCATACACTCGGTATATGGAGAAAAGACGGTTGTTTTGCCGAATACTTGACAATGCCTTTAAAAGTGTTATTCGAGGTTCCTGATAAAGTAAAAGATGAACAAGCAGTTTTTGTTGAACCACTTGCAGCGGCTTGCGAAATAACTGAACAATTACACATTGAACCAATGTTTAAGGTTTTAGTTCTTGGAGACGGAAAGTTAGGTTTAACAACAGCTTTAGCTTTACATGCACAGAATGTTGATGTCCTTTTGGTCGGAAAGCACCAAAATAAATTGGAAATAGCTCAAGCTCAAGGTTTAAAAACTCAGCTTTTGCATGAATTTATACCTCAAAAAATTTATGATGTGGTTGTGGAAGCAACGGGTACTGCCAGTGGATTTGAAACCTCAATGGCGTTGACCAAGCCAAGGGGAACGCTTGTTTTAAAGAGTACTGTTGCTACCGGTAAAGAGTTGAATCTTGCGCCGATTGTTATTGACGAAATTACAGTTCTCGGTTCTCGCTGCGGACAATTTCCCCCTGCGCTCAGATTGCTTGAAAACAACAGAATAGATTTTTCACGAATGATATCAAAAATTTATACAATAGACAAAGCTATAGAAGCGTTTGAAGCAAATAAACTGAAAGATACAATAAAGATTTTAGTGAAAATGTAGTTAATAAAAAAGAACTCTAGAAAGAGTTCTTTTTTTTATATTAAAATTATTTTTCCGGCTAAACAGTTGCGGGTTTCTTTTGTTGTTGTGTTGCACCCGGAATAGCTTGCCAGTTAGCTGCCATAATTTTCTTAAATGATTTTAGAGCGGTATCTTCAAGTTCACCAAGTTCTTCTGCTTCCATAATAAGTTCTCTCAAAGGCAGAAGGGCTCTTTGATCTCTTAAAACGCCCAATGCAGCAGCCGCACCAGCTCTTACTAAATCATTTTCAGAACGATTTTTCATGACGTCAATTAGTGCAGGAACAGCTTTTTTGTCATTTAATTTGCCTAAAGATGTTACCGCATAAATTCTTACGTTAACCCATTCGTCATATAACATGTTAATAATCTTATCAACACATTTTGGATTACCGATTTCACCTAATGCACGAGTTGCATCACATCTTACATTAACTTTTTCGTGGTCTAAGGATTTCATCAGGGCGTCTGTTGCAACATCGCCGATTTCAATAAGAGCATCTGTTGCTGTAATACAAACCTGTGAATTCTCATCATTTAAAGCTTCAACCAAAGGTTCAACAACAATTTTACCGCCTAAACGACCTAATGCACGCGCTGCACGAACTCTTACGTCAACGTTTCTGTCTTCGCGTAATGATTCAATTAAATGTTCTGTTGCTTTAGAATCACCTAATTCTCCTAATGCACGTGCTGCATAAAGACGAACCGAACCGTTCTTGTCATTTTTAAGAACATTAATTAATGGTTCAACAGCTTTAGAATCTCCCATTTCTCCCAAGACACGGGCCGCGTTATATCTAACTTTTTCAGAACTTGAACCCATAAGGTCATTGATTAATTCTTGAAAAGTTTTCTTAACTTGTTTCTTTTTACTGTTTACTGTAATTGTCATACACTTTACCTCCGAATGTAAACATGGATTATCTAACTTCTACACAGTTATATAAAGTTTTCTTTATTTTGAAAATTGCTTTTTTTTTTCGTTTTGTAAATTTTTTGTTACATTTTGTCGATAAGGGTAAAATTTACACTTATTCTCAGTAATATCAATATAACATATTTTTGCATTTTTTTGTTTGGTAAGTTGGATATTTTTACAAAATTTTATCTTCAGATTACTTTTAATCGGCAAAAACCTCATTGGCGAATGAATTGTACGGCTTAATCTTTCTTAATATATGCTACTCACTAGGGATAGTAATATAGAACTCGCTGCCTATGCCAACTTTTGTTTTGACATTAATTTTTCCCTTATGTTTTTCAATTATCTTGTGCGAAATTGCAAGTCCTAAGCCGGTTCCAACCCCAACTCCTTTTGTGGTGTATCCTGCATCAAAAATCTTGGATGGTTCTTTAATTCCGCAGCCGTCGTCTTTTATTTTTACGATTAAGTTGTTATTTTCAAAATCTGTGTCAATAGTTATTGTGCCACAGGATTTTCCGCTTTCTTTTATTGCGTGGGTTGCATTTACAAGGATATTCATGAAGACTTGATTTAACATGTTTGGATAACATTTTATAGGAGGAATATCTCCATAGTGCTTTATTATTTCTATTACATTTTTTGTTTCATGACGTATAAGATCTAAAGTTAAATCGATTTCTTTGTTTATATCTGCTTCTTGAAGTTCTGCTTCATCCAAGCGAACAAATTTGCGCAGGGAAATAACAAGTCTGTTTATTCTTGCTATTGCTTCTGTATCAATATCGTTAAGTTCTTTTAATAAATCTGCCGTATCAGGGTCTGTTATTTGGCTTATAAGTTTCTTAGTTATTTCATTATTTGATTTTATTGATGCAACCGGAGTATTTATCTCGTGTGCCACTCCGGCAACCAATTGACCCAAAGAAGCCATTTTTTCAGAATTAATTAATTGCAACTGTGTTTCTTGCAGTTCTTTAAGAGCTTTCCTCAAGTCCTGTACCATTTGAGCGTTTTTTTTATACAGTTCGGCTTGTATAATTGCATTTCCAAGTTGTGAGGAAACTCCGTCAAGGACTTCTAATGTGTCATCCAGTCTGATTTTTTGTTTTGTAGAAAGTACAATTATTCCGATTTTCTGAGCTAGATGGTAAATCGGAAGAACAATTCTTTGAACATTTTCTTTAAACGGTTCTGCTTCAAGGTATTCTTTTCTGCATGTAAGACATGATACTTTTGCTTTATTTATATATTCACTTACATCTTTGTCGAATGAAATAATTTTTCCGATATCTTCTTTAGCCAAAGATTCTTTAATTATAAAATCTGCATCTTTATTTACGGCTGCATAGTATCCTCTAAATGCGGCAAACATCTGAGAAAGTTCCTGAAGGGCTGATGTGAGAATAACAGATGTATCTATGGATTCTCGAATAATATTTGATATATTATTCAACAAAAGAAGTTTCATAGCTTGCGATTGTGCTTGCAGTTTTATTTTTGACAAGTTTTTATTTTCTTCTTCCAGAAATGCTGTTTTAGTTTGCAATACAGAATTTCTTTTTGCCATATTCTCAAGGTTTATTTTTGCAGTAACATCTGAAAAAACTATTATTGTATATTTCCCCCTTTTTGTAGCATTTATATCGTAGTAGAAATAGTCGTTGCTTGATGTTTGGTACATAACGTGTGCAGAAAAATCTTCTTTGGATTCTATTGCTTGTAAAATAGGTGAATGTACACTTAAATCATTGCTTACCAGTGCATATACGTCGTAATACAATTTGTGTGAAAATTTTTTTATATCATCAAAATCACTGAAAATGCGTTTAAAAACATTGTTGCGAAAAACAACTTGCTTGTTTTCATCCAATACTATGACAGCGGTGTTAAACTTGTTTAGTAAATCAAACTTCCCCATATTAATATTATATTACCAGATGGATAATGTATCAAGCATAGCAATATATAATCACTTAACCCAATACAGCTTTGTGGAAATGTTTTTTTCCTTTGCGAATCTTTAAGCCGTCTTGAAGTTCTGATTTGGTAAACACCGTATCTAATGCATTTATTACTTTATCGTTTACGCTGATTCCGCCTTGTTGAATTAATCTTTTTGCTTCACCTTTGCTTGAAGCAAAGCCACATTTTACAACCAGATTAACGACACTAATCTTGTCATCAAACAAATCTTCTTGCAAAAACTCTGTTGTTGGCATGTTTTCGCTATCTCCGGAGCCGGAGAAAAGAGCATATGCAGCAGCTTTTGCTTTATCTGCCTCATCTTTACCATGAACCAGTTCAGTTAATTCGTATGCTAAAATTTCTTTCTTTTCATTGATTCTGCTGTTTTCCCACACTTCCATTTCATAAATTTTATCCATAGGAAGGAATGTAAGCATTTTTATACACTTCATAACATCTGCATCATCAACGTTTCTCCAGTATTGATAGAATTCAAACGGTGAGGTTTTATTAGGGTCAAGCCAAACAGCACCTTTAGCCGTTTTACCCATTTTCTTGCCTTCGCTGTTCATAAGAAGTGTTATTGTCATAGCATAGGCATCATCTCCTGTTTTCTTTCGAATTAATTCAGTTCCTGCTAGCATGTTGCTCCATTGGTCATCGCCGCCAAACTGCATATTGCAGCCATAATTTTGATGCAAATGATAAAAGTCAAATGCCTGCATAATCATATAATTAAATTCTAAAAAACTTAAACCTTTTTCCATTCTTTGTTTGTAACATTCGGCTCTTAGCATGTTGTTAACGGAAAAGCAAGCACCAACTTCCCTTAGCAAATCTATATAGTTAAGTTTTAGTAACCAGTCGGCGTTATTAACCATTATAGCTTTATCTTCGCCAAATTCAATAAATCTTTCCATTTGTTTTTTGAAACAGTTACAGTTGTGTTGGATAGTTTCCGGAGTCATCATAGAACGCATATCAGAACGTCCTGAGGGATCTCCTATGTATCCTGTACCGCCTCCGATTAATACAACAGGTTTATTGCCTGCCATCTGAAGCCTTTTCATTAAACAAAGAGCCATAAAATGACCTACATGAAGGGAATCAGCAGTTGGGTCAAATCCTATATAAAATCTTGCGCCTCCGTTATTAATAAGCTCCCTGATTTCGTCATTATCGGTTACTTGTGCTATTAACCCTCTTGCCTGAAGCTCTTCAAAAATATTCATTTTATCTCCTTTTTTGCTTTAGTGTATTAATTTAATACTAACACAAAAAACGGGGGCGTATAATATGCTATTTGCAGTATCAAAATAATACCGGGTAATTACTTCTTTAAATATGTTTTAAAACTTTTGTCTTCAATCTTATACCCGCATCCTTCATGTAATTTTCCTTGGTACGTGATTTTTTTTGCGGGATAGTTTCGGCACATTCTCAACCTTTTATCATAAACTGAGCATAAGCCTTCATCTGTAACGTATTTACAAGCAAAAACGAGGTTTCCTTCTTCATCTTTTCCTCTTATATAAAATCTTCTGTATGAAGGAAACAAGAATTGCATAATTTTAAAGTCAGTAGTCGTATAAGTGTCAAAGCTGTACATATAACGACAGCATTTCCCGCATTTTAAGCATTTACCTGTAATTTTATACTCCATTCTTTCGGGAACAAAGTATGACAATATTTCATTTTTTAAAATTGTCAAAAAACTTAACATTATTCTAAAATTGCACCACTATATTATTTATCTGATAGAATATTAATAACAATATACTTACAAAATATTTTTGGTCAAGAAATACGGTGTATTGTATACAAGGAGTAAAAAATGGGAAATTACAGTATTCCTAGAAATAGGAAGAGAGGAAGTTACAAGAGGGTTAATGTGGACAATCCTGCTGTCGGATTTATTACAACGGCAGTTGTATTTGCTCTTGGCGTAGTGTTGGCAGGCATGATAGCTTTCAAGCTCTATTTGATGTCATTGCCTCCGATTAAAAATTTAAATTCACTTAAACCCAATATTGTAACAACTTTTTGTGCAGGTGACGGTCAAATTATCAAAACTTTTGCTGCATATACATATTCTAATGTAGAGTTAAAAGAAGTGCCGGAACAATTGGTTAAAGCACTCATTGCTACCGAAGATAAGAATTTTTATAAACATTCAGGTTATGACATGTTTGGTCTTGTGCGTTCTATGGTTGCAAATGCTCTTGCAGGTAAGGTTGTGCAAGGTGCGAGCACAATAACTCAGCAATTATCAAGAATTTTGTTCTTGTCGAACGAAAGAACTTTTACTAGAAAAATCAAAGAACTGCAAGTTGCTGCTCAGATTGAAAAAACTATTTCCAAGGACAAAATTTTGGAAATGTATTTGAATAACGTATATTTGGGTTCAGGTGCATATGGAGTAAAAGGTGCTGCAAGAATATATTTTAATAAAAATTTAAATGAATTAACTTTGCCGGAGATGGCTTTAATTGCAGGTTTGCCTCAAGCACCTTCTGTATATTCTCCATATAACAATATAAAACTTGCTGAAAAACGCAGGAATCAAGTTTTATTAAGAATGTACAAAATGAGGTATATCAACAAAGAAACCTATGAAAAAGCTAAAAAAGAGCCGATAAAGCTTTCGACAATGCCTGTTATGTACGCAACAAACAAAGCTCCATATTTTTGTGATTACGTTATGAAAGAATTACAAAAATTAGGATTCTCGGAAGACGATATCGTTAACGGCGGTTATAAGATTATAACAACTCTTGATTATAAAGCTCAAATAAAAGCGAATGAGGCTATAATTAAAAATCTTAATGCTTGGGGGATGAATAAAGACATAAACCAAGCTGCGGTATTCTCATTTTCACCAATAGATGGCAGAATATTGGTTTATGCTGGAGGTAAAGACTATACAAAGAGTCAATATGATAGGGTCACGCAATCTCAAAGACCGTCAGGTTCGGCATTTAAGCCTTTTATCTATACGGCTGCCATAGAAAAAGGATTTTCTCCAAATGATATGTTGGATGATATGCCGGTTAAAATCGGTAATTGGACGCCGAGAAACTACGGTAATAAATACAGAGGGAAAATACCGTTGTATACAGCTTTAATGGTATCTTCAAATGTATGCGCAGCGAGACTTATGGATGAAATAGGCGTAAGGCCGGTTATTCAACTTGCAAGAGTTATGGGCATATCAACCCCTATACCTTTTGATTACACGATTGCTTTGGGGTCAAACAGTGTTAAACTTTATGAAATGACAAGAGCGTTCGGCGTTTTTGCAAACGGAGGTTATAAAGTGGAACCTTATGCCATTGAAAGGATAGAATCTTCAAGGGGAACTGTATTGTATGAAGCTAAAAAAGCAAGAACGAGCAAAGTTTTAAATATAAATACTGCTGCGACAATGACAGCTATTATGAAAACCGTTATAACAAGCGGAACCGGCAGGGCTGCAAATATAGGAAAACCTGCTGCAGGTAAAACCGGAACTACAGATGATAGTAAAGACGCATATTTTATCGGTTTTACTCCTGATATTGTAACAGGTGTATGGGTTGGAAATGATGATAACTCGAAAATGGGAGGGATTACAGGAGGTACAATCCCCGCGCAAATTTGGCGAGATGTAATGCTTGTGGCGACTGAACCATATGCAAATTCAGATTTTGAGTATCCTGAAGTTATATTAAATCCTTTTAAAGCATCAGGAGTGAAGGTTATTAATCAGAATGATGCGAAAAAGTCTTTTGAAGAAGATGAAGATAAATCATCAAAAGATGAGGATAATGAAATAATAAAACCGGATTCTGTTAATCCTGCTGAAATTATTCAACAAACACTACCGCTTGTAAAAAAGAAGGACATTCCGACTGTTGAGGTTAAACAAGAAAGGATTGAACCGGCGCAGGCAAATTATGCGCCAATTCCTCTAACTTCAGCACCGGTTGGACAGTAAGAGAGGAATTTTATAATGAAAGTAAATGATATTAAAGTGTCTGTTGGTGTCAATAATTTTCAGAATGCTTGTTTTGAAGAAAATGACAGAACTATAGACTATGAGTCAAGTCGAAATTTGAGTTATTCTGAGATTATTAGTATTACTCACGGATTAAATGTTATAAGTGAATTCTATGATGTTATCTCAGTTGCCTCAACTAATGCTATAGGAATTTGTGCCGTAAGTTTGGGTAAAATGCAGGAAGAGGCTTTGATGAGTGTTATAGATTCAAATCCTATAGATTTTTTATCATCAACAATAACTCTGTCAAAAGAAGTTGACAGTGAGATTGTTAAAATGCTTAAAAATACAAATTTGGTTGTTGCACCAAATTTTACAAAAAATGCACTTGAATATTTGAATACGCATGAAATAGGTTATGTAACAATTAAAACTCCTATGAAAGATTACAAAAAATACTTGTCAAATGAAATTAAAGAAACTCCGTTGGGAACACTTACGCAAGCACCAAATTTATCGGATTTAAATAAAGATTCTTTTAAGGTTGTATCTAAAGTAAAACCTACTGTTGAACAAATAGAGGACGCTGTATTCGCTTGGAAAGTTGCTAAGCATACGCTTTCTCAAGCAATAGTTATTGCAAAAGATCTAAAAACAAATGCAATTGCTCAAGGGCTTCATTCAGCCTCTGTTGAGTATGCACTGGACTATTCATGTGAAAGGTCAAAAGATGCGATTTTAGCGTCAGATTTGCCGTTAACACTTCATGACGTTAATGTTGCTGCGCAGGGACGAGTCGGACTTATCATTGTTCCGTCTGTTACAAGAGAAATACTTTCTGCTGCAGATAAGTTCAATATTTCTGTAATTACAACAGGATTTACTAATGCGCTTTTCTAAATTGCAAAAAAATTAATATATTTCCCAAAATAAATCTTGACAGCATTAAGGTGTTTTTGTATACTAAACATATGGAAAACAGAAAATATATTGAAAAATTAATTGAAATTGAAGCATTAATTGTCTCAAATATTAATTTATTGGAGATAACTAAAACATACTGTGAAAATAATTATGATAAATCTAATGAAATTACTGCTATTGGCGCAATTATCAATATAATTTTAGATAAACAAAAGCTTTTAATAAAAGCTCTTGATGGAATTTCTTAGCATTTTCGTTTAATGTTGCGCATAAAATTGCTTTATGTGCTAAAATATTCATATGAGGACTCTAAAGAAATTATATGAGAGATTTTTAAAACTTGATAAGAAAAAAAAGGTATATGTTACTGCCTTGATTCTTTTTATTTTTGTAATGTTTTGGGCTTTTATATATGCCGGTATTATTACCGAAAATTTCAACAGATCTCAGGTAAAAGGCAATGAAAATGAACAAAAAGTTAATGCATTAGGCATAATTATTACAGAAACAAAACAAGGTAAAAAATACTTTGAAATATACGGTGAAAACGGACATTACAGCAACGACCACAGCGTTGCAACCTTGCATAATGTGTTGGGAAACTTTTACAAGAATGGTGAAGTATATATGAGTTTCCAATCTTCTAAAGGTACGTATGATGAAAAAACCGGTGTAATAACTTTGTATGAAGATACGTATATTGTTCTGGATAATGATGTTTCGTTAAATGCAGATAAGTTGATTTGGTCCGGTTCTGATAAAGAAACTGTCGCGGAAGGACATGTTAAAATTAAGAAAAGCAAAGAAATGACTTCTATTGCAGATAAATGCGTTATAGGGGCTAATTATGATAAATTTAAAATAATCGGTGCAACAAAAACTCAAGTATGGAATAAGGGGAATTAGATGAAAAGAGCGATATTACTTTTATTGTTATTAATAGCTATTTCCGGTGTGACCGTTATAGCATCTGATTTAATCATAGAATCAAAAACTCAAACGTTCTCTGATTCTGAGAGAAAAATCAAGTTAGACGGAGGAGTTAAAGTTAAATTGGATAATTTAACAGTAGAAAGCGATAGGGCTGATGTTACGGTAAGACGTAATAATAAGCTTGATACAGCTACTTTCTATGATAAGCCGTATGCATTTGAAATAAACGAAAATAAAAAAAGAGAAGTTAAGGCTAATATTCTTAAAGTTTCATTGATAAATAAAGTTGTAAGAGCAGAGGGAGAAAGCCAATCTGTAATTACTGAGGGAAAAACTCCTATAATTGTTATTAATGCCGATGTACAAGAATATGATACAAACAGCAGTGTTATGGTTGCAACAGGCTCTGTAAAAATGAGATATAAGGATATTAACACCGTATCAGATAAAGCTGTTATCATTGCTGATGAAAAGGGTGGAGTTAAAAAAATTGATCTGATAGGTAACGCAAAGGTAAAACAAGAACAAAATGAATCAGAAGGAAATCATTTGGTGTACAATGCTATGACCGAAGAAATGAGTGTTACTGGTAATACTAAAACTATTGCAATTTCTGATGATGGAAAAAAACTTACAATCCATTCTGATTATCAGCAGTACAACAAAAGACAAAATTCATATATAGGAAGCGGTCATGTAAAGATTTGGTATGATGATTATTACGCACAAGGTCCCAAGGTTAGTGTATTTCCTGATTTAAAAACAAATAAACCAAATGAAGTTTATTTTATCGGGCGTTCAAAAATTGTCCAAAACGAGCGTGATATTATTGCAGACAAAATTAAAATGACAATGAATCCTAAAGATTTTACTGCTGAAGGAAATGTTAGAACAATTATACATAATGTAGATACAAGCGAGAATGGAAATTTATAATGTCTGAAAAAATTGATAAAGCAATGAGCCTTTTTAGAGATGGTAAATATAAAGAATCACTCGATGCGTTCAGTTCTGTTTTGGAAACAGAGCCTGATAATGCGGATGTTTATAATAATATGGGAGTTGCGTATTCCTGCGTAGGAGATTTTGAACATGCAGAAAATTGTTACGTGAGAGCAATAGAGCTTGATCCTGAGTTGGCTCAGGCTTATATTAATTTATCGGATTTATATTATAAAGCAGGAGATTTGGCATCTGCTGTAGGAACTCTTCAAAGAGGAAGTTATGAGTTGGAAAACAATCTTGCGATTGCTCATCTTTTAGCCAGAGTTTATATAGAAGACCAAAGGTGGGAAGATGCTATTGTTGAACTCGAAAGAGTTTTGGATGGGGAGCCTGATAACTATGATGCTTATTACGATTTAGGACATGTTTATTTCGAACTCGGAGATTATGAAACAGCTATAGACAATTTTGAGAATGTAATTTCATATGAGCAAAATCAAAATAACGAACTTTTATATTATGCTCTTGCTCAAGCATATGAGGCTAATAACCAAATAGATAAAGCTATTTCAAACTATCTTAAATCAATTGCGGTAAATGACAAATTTACACTCGCATATAAAAAAGTCGGTATACTTTTCCTTGCACGTAACGACTATGATGATGCAATAGAATATTTTGAGAATTATTTGGAATTTGATATTCCGGATGAAGAAAAAGACAGTGTACAAAAGCTTATAGACAGAATAAAAATTAAGGGTAAATAAAAGATAGGGGTAAGTAAAAACGCAATGAACACTAAGTATTGGGTTGCATTTTCTTCTATAGAGGAAATTGATTCTGTTTTTATCCAAAGGTTGTACAATTATTTTGGTGATATTGAGCGTGCTTTTAATGTTTCTCCAAAGGAACTTGAACAAATCGAAGGACTCAGTGTTACAAAAGTAAAATCATTTATGCTTTATCGTGACAAAATCAATATTGACAAAGTTTTTAATGAAGTCGAAAATCGCGGAATAAATATTTTAACTTTTGATGATAAGCGTTATCCTTATATGTTGAGTCAAATATCAAATCCACCCATGGTTTTGTACTATAAAGGCGATTTATTCAGCTGCAACCTTGACAGAACTGTAGCTTTTGTAGGTTCAAGAAAAGCAAGTACAGCAGGAAAAGATAGTGTAAAACGAGTTATTAATGATTTCAAAAATACTGATATAACAGTTGTTTCAGGCTTAGCTGAAGGAATTGACGCAATTTCTCACAGAAGTGCAATAGATAATAATCTCAAAACAATAGGTGTTATAGCAAGCGGTTTTGATTTTGAATATCCATCATCAAGCAGGGATTTGTATAAAATGCTGAGAGAAGGTGCTGGTGCAGTTCTAACAGAGTATTATCCTACGTTTAAGGCAATTAAATTTAGGTTTCCGCAAAGGAACAGAATTGTTACAGGTTTAAGTTACGGAACTGTTGTAGGAGAAGCAGCGATAAAAAGCGGAGCATTAATTTCTGCTAATTTAACTTTAGAACAAGGAAGAGAGCTTATGTGTATTCCTGGAGCTATTAATAATAAAAATACTGAAGGGATTTATAAGCTTCTTAAGAGTGGGGCAACAATGGTAACTACTGGAGAAGATGTATTAAATGCACTCAATTGGCAGATAGAAAAAACGGCAAATACAGAATCAACAAACACTCAAAATTTTTCTGAACAATATTTACTAATTTTTGATATAATAGGTATCGAACCAAAAGGTTTTGATGAGTTACAAGCTGAAACCGGTATGGATACTGAAGAACTTTTAACGACCTTGACCATAATGGAGGTTGAGGGGCTGATTGAGCAAACTGAAGGTGATAGATACAAGCTAATAAAGTGAATACGGGAGAATTTTACAAAAGCATGACGACAGCTGTTGCGGAAAAGCAAACAAAATCTAAAAAAGAAAAAGTTTTGGTAATAGTCGAGTCACCGGCTAAATCAAAAACTATTAAAAAGATTCTTGGCGACGGATATCAAATCGAAGCCAGCTTTGGGCATGTCAGAAACCTTCCGGATAACGTTTTGGGTTTTGATGTCCATAATGATTTTAAACCAACATATGTCATAATTCCTGAAAAGAAAAAGGTTGTAACTAAATTAAGTGAATTGGCAAAGCGTTCTGATAAAGTTTTACTTGCTTCCGACCCTGATAGAGAGGGAGAAGCTATAGCATGGCATGTTCGAGAACTTTTGCCGGTTGAAGACAGCAAAGTGCAAAGAATCGAGTTCAACGAAATTACACCAAAGGCGGTAAAATATGCCGTTGAGCATTCCCGTGAAATAGATATGGACAGGGTGAAAGCTCAACAAACCAGACAAATTTTAGACAAACTCGTAGGTTATAAACTTTCTCCTGTTTTGTGGAAGCAGTTAGGAAACTATCACCTGTCGGCAGGGCGTGTTCAATCAGTAGCTCTCAGAATGATTTGTGAAAGAGAAGAAGAAATTGAAGCTTTCGTTCCTAAAGAATATTGGTCAATCCATACTATTATGGATAAAGAAGGCAAATTGTTTGAAGCGGAAGTAAATAAACACAAAGGTAAAAAGTTTGACATAAATAATGAAGAGGAAGCTAATAAAATAAAAGAAGTTCTTCTCAACTCTTCAACAGAATTTAAGGTGGCTAAAGTTACAAAAAAAGAAACAAAACGCAAACCCACGGCACCTTTTATAACCTCAACTCTTCAGAGAGCTGCAAGTTCAAAGCTTGGTTTTGGGGTGCAAAAAACTATGCAAGTTGCACAAAAGCTATACGAAGGTATGGAAATTGACGGAACACCGGTCGGATTAATCACATATATGAGAACAGACAGCGTACGTATTTCTGATGATGCACATGAAATGGCAAAAGATTTTATTCTCAATAATTACGGAAAAGAATATTATCCTGAAAAAACAAATGTGTACGTAAAAGGTAAACAAAACGTTCAGGACGCTCACGAAGCGATTCGTCCTTCTTATCCTGAAAGAACACCTGAGAGTCTAAAACCTTACCTTCAACCTGATCAATATAAATTGTACAAACTTATTTGGGAAAAATTTATGTCATCTCAAATGGCACCGGCAACTATTGCAAACAAGACTATAGATATTTCTGCAGGTGAGTACAGCCTAAAAGCAGGCACAAGTAAAGTGCTCTTCGACGGTTTTTTAAAACTATATAATGATGCTGAAGAAGATGAACAAGAAGCAGAAGCAAAAATTCCTGATTTAAATGAAGGTGATTTAGTAAAATGCAAAGAAGTAAATCCGAAACAGCACTTTACACAGCCTCCTCCAAGATACAATGAAGCCTCGTTAGTTAAAGCTCTTGAAGAGCACGGCATAGGGCGCCCGTCAACATACGCAACAATCATTACTGTTATCCAAACTCGTAAGTATGTTGAAAAGAAAGACAAGGCACTTATTCCTACTATATTGGGAAGAACTGTATGTAAGCAGCTTGTAAGCCAATTTGCAAATATCATGGACTATAAATTTACTGCCGGCATGGAAGAAAAATTGGACATGATAGCTGAGAAAAAAGCGGTATGGAATATAGTGTTAAAGGAGTTTTATACCCCATTTATGGAAGTTGTGTCTTCTGTGATGAAGGATGCTAAAAAGGTTACAATAGAAAGTGACAAAAAATGTCCTAATTGCGGAAAAGTAATGCTTGTTAAGACAAGCCGTTTTGGAACACAGTTTTTGGGATGTTCAGGATATCCTGAATGTAAAACAATAATCTCTATAAATAATTTAACTGAATTGGACAGTGTTAATGATGACGGAGAAAAAGAGGAGCTACCGCGCGTTGATGAAAAATGTGATAAATGCGGCGGAGAAATGGTTATGAAAATCGGTCCGTACGGTAAATATTTGGAATGCAAAGAGTGCAATAATCGTAAAAAATACATTCGTTCAACCGGTGTGAAGTGCCCTAAATGCGGAGAAGGTACAATCATAGAAAAAAAATCAAAGTATGGAAAAGTATTCTTTGGTTGTAACCATTACCCGGATTGCTCTTATGCTTTGTGGGATGAACCAACCGGCAACACTTGTCCAGAATGTGGTGAACTTTTAGTGAAAAGAGTTGGTAAAAACGGAACATTTGAATTATGTTCAAACAGAACGTGTTCATACCGGAAGCAAAATGAAGTTTTACCTGAAACATCAGAAGAATAAAAAAATCAGCCCTCGATTTTAGGACTGATTAGAGTTGATTTGGAATAGTTAGTTTACATTTAGTTTAAGCCGAATTGGTTTTTGTAGAATCCGCTTGAAGCGATTTTTTGTTGTACTAAGTTATTACCGTTAGTAGACGCAAGATATAAACCGCCCAATTTGTCTAATCTTTTTGTTAATCTTGAATCAGGGTAGACTTTTGAAGTATTTTTAAGTCTAACCCATGTTGCGGCTTCTTTTTGAGTTGCAATTGTTTCTTCTTCAAGATCAGCTACTCTTTTTGTGTGGAAGCTTTCGTGAGCAATTAAACAAGCTATTTGTTCAACAGGAGCATTTCTGTATATAGAATTAATAACAATAATTCTTGTTCCGTATTGATTATAAGTGCTTACTGCAAAAGCTTTGCTACTATTGTATGTGTATGATGATAAATCATCAAAAGAAACTCTTACTGCGAATCTGTTAAGATTCCTTAACACATCTGTTTCACCTGCTTGTTCAAGCAAGTTGATTGCTGATATGATTTTTGTATCATTTGAGAAATCTGAAGCTCTGTAAGCAAATGCTTGGTTCAATGTTAATAACACAAACGCGGCGAATAAAACAACTAACTTTTTCATAAAACAACTCCTTAATGTTTCCTAATCAACTTCCGATATTTGGCTAATCGGTTGTTTTATCGAAAACTTGAGTTGCAATATTAATCTTTGTTACAAATCTTCATAAAAACACATTGCAACATTGTGAAACATAATTAGGATGGATGTTTCAGGTTTTTTAAATTTTTGTAACAAGTGCTACATGTTTAAAAATTTTTATAGCATAATTTTACATTTCTTAATATTGGGGAATTTTGTAACAAATTAAATGTAATATATGTGTGTTTAATTTATATAATTAACCTTCAAAATATTGCTTTAAATACTGGCCTGTATATGAGTTTGGATTTTTTGAAACTTCTCTTGGAGTTCCGCAAGCAATTATCTGTCCGCCGTTATCACCGCCTTCAGGACCCAGGTCAATAATATAATCAGCAACCTTAATTAAATCTAAGTTGTGTTCAATTATTAATATGGTATTACCGTTATCTGCAAGTTGTTGGATAATTTTAATAAGCTTGTCCAAATCATACCAATGTAAACCGACAGAAGGTTCATCAAGAAGGTACAAAGTTTTACCTGTTGCACGTTTATTTAGTTCAGATGCTAATTTTATCCTCTGTGCTTCTCCGCCTGAAAGAGTTGTAGCACTTTGTCCGAGTTTTATATAATCCAAGCCTACATCATTCAGTGTTTTTAGTTTATTTGCAATTTGCGGAATGTTTTGAAAGAATTCGTAAGCTTCTTTAACGCTCATTTCTAAGACATCTGATATTGTTTTACCTTTGTATTTAACTTCTAAAGTTTCATTATTGTATCTTTTTCCCTTGCATACATCACATTTAACATAAACATCCGATAAAAAATTCATCTCAATTTTTAACAATCCGTCACCACAGCAAGCTTCGCATCTACCGCCTTTTACGTTAAAACTGAATCTGCCAGGTTTGTATCCTCTCATTTTAGCTTCATTTGTTTTAGCGTAGAGTTCTCTTATCGGCGTAAATACATCAGTATAAGTTGCAGGGTTTGACCTTGGCGTTCTCCCGATTGGGGACTGGTCAATATCAATAATTTTATCTAAGTTTTCAAATCCGAGAATTTCACCTACACCTTGTGGTTTTGGTTTATTTTTTCTGAGTTTATGTACTGCGTACTCATAAATCAAATCTTGCATGAGTGTTGATTTGCCTGAACCGGAAACACCTGTTAACACAACGATTTTCCCAAGCGGGATATCTAAATCTATATTTTTGAGGTTATTTCTGAATGCATTTCTGATTTGAAGATAATTTCCGTTCCCTTCACGAACTTTTTCAGGAACAGGAATTTTTAATTCACCTGAGAGGTATTTCCCTGTAATCGATTCTTTATTCTCAATAATGTTATTTACCCCGCCTTTAGCAATAATATTACCGCCATAGGCTCCTGCTTTTGGCCCTATATCAATGATATAATCGGCATTTCTGATTGTTTCTTCGTCATGTTCAACTACTATTACCGAATTTCCCATGTTTCTTAATTTAAAAAGAGTTTTGATTAAACGCTCATTATCCCTCTGATGGAGTCCTATGGAGGGTTCATCAAGTACATACAAAACTCCTGATAAACCGCTTCCTATTTGAGTTGCAAGTCTAATTCTTTGAGCTTCTCCGCCTGATAAAGTTCCTGCCATTCTTGCCAAATCAAGATAGCTTAAGCCAACATCAATTAAGAATTTTAAACGAGCACGAATTTCATCTAAAATTTGTTTTCCGATTTTCATCTGAAATTCATTTAAAGTTAAATACAATTCAGTAATAAAATCGTATTCTTTATCAATAGACATAGTGCAAAATTCATGAATATTTATGCCGTTGATTTTTACTGCAAGCGGGAACGGTTTAAGTCTTGCTCCGCCGCATTTTTCACATGGGGTAGTTACCATGTATTTTTCGATTTCAGCTTTCCAGTATTCACTTTCAACATTGTAATGTTTCATAAGAAAAGGAATGACGCCAATAAATTTTTGTAGAGTTGTTCTGTATCGGTGGCTGCCAAATTCTCTGATTCTCATTGGTATTCTGTCTTGTGAACCATATAAAATTATATCTTGATGTTTTTTTGATAAATCCTCAAATGGAATATCATAATTTATGTTATATTCTGCTTGAACTGCTTTTAAAACGTCATCATAATAAGATGTTGCAGATTTACTCCAAGGGTATATAGCACCATCATTAATAGATTTTTTTCTGTCAGGGACTACTAAATCAGGATCTATTTTAAAATCTACACCCAAACCTCCGCATCTTTCACAAGCTCCATATGGCGCATTAAAAGAAAATATTCTGGGCGTTAATTCCTCAAAGCTAATATTACAATCAGGGCAGGCGAGTTTTTCGCTGTAAACAATTTCTTCACCGTCAAGTTTATCTATATTTGTAACTCCATCAGCTTTTTTGAGTGCTATTTGTACAGAATCAGCTATTCTTGACCTGGCTTCGAGCTTAATAACAACTCTGTCTATTACAACTGATATTGTATGAGCTTTTGTTTTTGCAAGTTTAATATCATCTTCGTCAAGGTTGTAGACATTTCCGTCAACTTTAACTCTTACAAAACCTTCTTGTCTTAACTCATCAAATAATGATTGATATTCTCCTTTTTTGCCTTTAACAATAGGAGCTAATATTTGAATTTTTGTTCCGATAGGTAAACGCATAATACTATCGACTATTTCATCAATAGTTTGCGGTTTGATAGGTTTTCCGCAATTAGGGCAGTATGGAGTTCCTATTCTTGCGTACAGAAGTCTTAAATAATCATAAATTTCTGTAACGGTTCCGACTGTCGAACGAGGGTTATTGCTGGTTGATTTTTGGTCAATCGAAACAGCAGGGGTTAATCCGTCAATATAATCAACATCAGGCTTATCCATTTGGCCTAAAAATTGCCGTGCGTATGTAGAAAGACTTTCAATATAACGTCTTTGGCCTTCCGCAAAAATTGTATCAAAAGCAAGTGAACTTTTGCCTGAACCTGAAACTCCGGTGAATACAACAAGCTCATTTTTTGGAATTTCTAAAGAAATATTCTTTAAATTATGTTCTCTCGCTCCTTTTATAGTAATCTTATCTGTCATATCAAAATTATATCACGGGGTTATGTTTGCAACAAATGGCAGAAATGTTAATTAAATTTTATAGTATAATGAAAGAAAAAGGAGTAGTTATGTCTGGTACATTAATACGAGTTCTGGATAAAGTTAACTTGCCAGAGGATTTAAGAAAATTAAGCATAGAAGAATTATACAAACTGTCAAATGAGGTCAGGGAGCTGATTATAAAAAAAGTAAATTCAACAGGCGGTCATTTTGCACCTAATTTGGGAATTGTAGAAGCAACTGTTGCATTGCATTATGTTTTTAATTCACCTGTTGACAAGTTCGTATTTGATGTTTCACATCAATGTTATACTCATAAAATATTAACAGGAAGAAAAGAAGGATTTACAAATCCCGAATGCTATTTAAAATACACAGGTTATACTGCTCCTGAAGAAACAGATCATGATTTGTTTAAAATTGGTCATACTTCAACTTCAATCAGTCTTGCTACAGGTTTAGCCAAGGGAAGAGATTTGCTGGGCGGAAAAGAAAACGTAATCGCATTAATTGGTGACGGCTCTTTAACAGGCGGAGAAGCTTTAGAAGGATTAAATAATGCTGCAGTTTTAAACAGTAATATTATTATAATAGTTAACGATAATGATATGTCTATAGCAGAAAACCAAGGTGGAATTTGTGAACATTTGACCGAACTTCGTAACACAAACGGAGAAGTTAAAAACAATTTCTTTAAGGCCCTTGGATTTGATTATCGTTATATTCCGGACGGTCACAATATAGAAAACTTGATTGAAGTATTTTCTAAAATTAAAGATTCCGACCATCCTGTTTTAGTTCACATGCATACAATCAAAGGAAAAGGTTTTAAACCGGCTGAAGAAAATAAAGAACCTTTCCATTGGATTCTCCCGAATACTTTAGACCATTTGGGAGAAATATCTTCGCAAGGAGTCGAGGATTACAATACAATAACAAAAGAATATTTGCTAAAAAAAATTGAAGACGGGACTCCTATTGTTGCGATAAATGCTGCAACTCCCGGTGTTTTTGGGTGGAATAAAGAATTCAGAACTAAAATGGGCAGGCACTATGTAGACGTAGGCATTGCTGAGCAGCAGGCAGTGGCAATGGCATCCGGTATAGCAAAAAGGGGCGGCAAAGTTGTTATGGGTGTCATGAGTTCATTTGTTCAAAGAACTTATGACCAATTATCTCAAGATTTGGCGCTCAATAATAGTCCGGCAACAATACTTGTATTTTGGGGTGGAATTTCCGGTGCTGATGCTACTCACCTTTGTACTTTTGATATTCCGCTTATAAGTAATATACCAAATATTGTTTATCTTGCACCAACTTGTAAAGAAGAATATTTGAGTATGTTAGATTGGTCGGTTAATCAAAACGATCATCCTGTAGTAATTAGAGTGCCAATGGAGATTTCTTATTCAGGCGAAGCGGATAATACAGACTATTCAATTCTTAATAAATTTAAAATGGTTGAACAAGGTGAAAAAGTTGCTATAATCGGTTTAGGAACATTTTTCCAAAAAGGAAAAAAAGTTAAAGATATTTTAAAATCAGAATTTGGAATAAATGCAACGTTAATTAATCCGCGATTTATTACAGGTTTGGATAAAAATATGTTAAATAGTCTAAAATCTAATCATTCAGTTGTTGTTACTCTGGAAGACGGAGAGTTAGATGGTGGTTTTGGTGAAAAAATTTCAAGATTTTACGGAGATTCAAGTATGAAAGTTTTAAACTTCGGCTCTTATAAAGAATTCACTGACAGAATTCCTATTAATGAACTTTATGAAAGGTATCATCTGACGAATCAAATGATTGTGGAGGATATAAAAAAGGTTTTGTAAATTAGAGAGGCGCTGCCATTTTGGCAGCGCCTCTCTAATTTAGAGCAAAAAAATTTTTCAGCGGTTTTATTATAAATATGATAAAGATAAGCAAAACAGAACTTTCAACGCTAAATGAAAAAATTTACCGTTTTAGAAACGGTATTGAAAAATCAAAACACCAAGATTTAAATTATTTTGTTACCCAGCTTTCAGGGTTTCAAAGACAATACAAAAAAGCAGGATTGGAACGAAGTTTCGCTCAGAATATATTTACATTTGCAGAAAGCCTGCGCAAAATGGGAATTCCTGATTGTCCCGGAATTATATATAGTTATTTGATGAAGATGCCGTTTTTAAAGTCTAATGTTAAAGAGTTTTATGCTAGAAAGGCTTTGGATTATGCTTATGAAAAGGGAGATTCAATACATATTCTTGCTCGTCTTGTGGATTTGGAAAAGTTGTATTTGCAGACCGGTCAAAAGCATAGAAGAAAAAATGTTTTGATTGCTCAAGAGCAAGAACTTGTCAGAATGTGTTCTAATTTTAGAGAAGCAAAGCAAAATTTTAGAACGTTTTCACGTGTGAATAATAAAAAGCAAAGGTACGAAATGGAGCTTGCTAAGACAAGAGTTGATATAGCAAAAATAATTATGAAAGAAGAACCTCAAAAAGCGGGCAGGATATTAATGAAAGCAAGAAAAACTTTTGTGCGAACAAAACGACAAAAAGAAGTTGAGTTTGTGGATATGATGTTGTCGCAGTTAAAAACAAAAAATAGCTCTTGACATTAAAAATCTTTTAGGCTACTATAATTCTTGCCGAGGGTAAATAGACATAAACCATTGGTATTGAAAATGGGTACTTAATTCTGTTGTTTTAACAGATTGGCAGAATTAAGTATAAAAATAGAAGATGGAACGGGCAGTTCTGAACATGGGCGCTTAGCTCAGTTGGTAGAGCGTCTCCCTTACAAGGAGAGGGTCATAAGTTCGAGTCTTATAGCGCCCACCATTTAAGAGGGTTTCAAACCCTCTTTTTTAATGCTTAAATTTTCTATGTCCATTCTGTGTCCACTTTTTAATATGTAATGAATATTTTCTTGTGAAACGATTTTGTAATTATTTTATAAAATTTTGTTACAAAAAGGCAATTTCTAAAAAGCAAAATACTTTACATAAATATAAGGTTAGTTAAAAGTAGGAAAAATAATGTCTGATTATTCAGTAACAAATTACAATCCGAATAATATTAATGATACTTTGTACGCATATCAAAGTAATAGAACTGTTGCTACAAATCCGATACAACAAGTACCTCAAACTAATTATGCAAGTAGTGTTTCTTTAAAGACTCCGCCTGATACTTTCGAATTATCAGCAGAAAGTAAAATTAGAAAGAATAAAGAAAAAGGAATGTCCACAGGCTTAAAATGGCTACTTGGAATTGGCGTTACGGCTGCAGCAGTTTATGGTGCAGTTGTGGGACATAGAGCATTGACAAAACCTTCCATAGAAAAAGTTGCAAAAAATTTCTCAGAAATTTTTAGAAAAGATATGTCTGCGGGAGATGCTCAAAACCTTATTAAAAAATACAAAGATATTTTTAAAGAAAAAGATAAAGATAAATTCATTCAGAGATGTTTTGAACAAGCAAAAAAAGATTTTGGATATGAAAAACTAAGCATCAAAATAGACAAAATTCCTCAAGCAGAAATTGATAAAGCTGCAAAAGAAGGTTTTAAATTGGGTGGTGGCTACAGACCTCTTGGAGTTAATTGGGGAAAAACAGATGGAAAGATTACTGAAATGCATCTTAATGATACCGTAATTCAGGTAAATCCTAATTGGTCAAAACAGGAAATATTTCGAAGTATTATTCATGAATTAACTCACGCTAAACAACATGAAATGGCATATAGACTAGACAAAAAAGCATTCTATGATGCTCTTAAAGAAGCTCGTTTTTCTTTATCAAAAGATAAATCATACTATGAAGAAATAACTAATGAATACATAAAAGAGTTTGAAAGAGTGTATGGTGACGTCTGGAACAGATTACCTAAAATTGAAAAGGGGTCTAAAGAATATGAACTGGCACAAAAATATTTAGAAGATATTAAGCACTATACTGGTGGTGGTAAAGATACTCACGATAAGTACATGGAACAAATTATAGAACAAGAAGCACATGGTACTGCTCCATTAGTTGATGAGATATATAAACATTTTGCAAACATTTGGCGAATACCATTTTTCCAATAATGAAATTATATAAAATTTTTACTTAAAATCCATGTCCATTCTGTGTCCACTTGATATAATATTTCTACATAAAAAATGTGTTTCAATGTGGCTGAAAGTATTGATTTTTCGTTCAAATACCCCCTAAAAAACGCTCTTACAAGGAGAGGGTCATAAGTTCGAGTCTTATAGCGCCCAGATTTTAAAAGGACTTTTTGATAAAGTCCTTTTCTTGTTTGTCGGCATTAAACGTATCTTCGTATTTTTCTAACGCAAAACTTACCTCTCACAAAACT